>NZ_PDGZ01000022.1:0-587 GCF_014335105.1 Corynebacterium sp. LK28
CGTTCAGCCAATGGTCCAGTGACCTAGCTTTGTATCCAATCCGCTCCCATTCCCGAGCATGCCAATGGATCCCGCACTTCTCTGTCTATCTGATACCTTTCGGCGGCACTCATACTTTTCGGCGCGAGGCACACTTTTTGGCGATACCCCCTTAGAACACTATTCGCGACCCGATCGAAGCACCCAAAACCTGCTCGGACACCCGATTCCACGCCCGATCCAAACCATGCCATAAGCACAACAAACCCCTCGAATTCCTTGTTTTACCTCGTAAAACTCGGAACCCGAGGGGTCCTGTTCGCACTCACACTTTTGTATCAAAATGAGCGTCGTAGTGGAGCCGGCGACGATGTCTGAAGTCAGGACATAGTTGACAGAGTGTTCCAGGGAAAAGCGTTGTGACGGTTGTCAGATCAGCCGCGACATAGTTGACAGTTTGCCACCGCAAAGCAAAAGCGGTGATGGTTGACACCTCAGCTGCGACATTGTTGACAAATGAATAGTCCCAACCGCAACCTCGGAGCGTGTCAAGTTGTTTGTGTGTGGGGCTAGGTTTATAGGTATTTGTCGAAGCGGTCGGGGTAGGC
>NZ_PDGZ01000005.1:0-450 GCF_014335105.1 Corynebacterium sp. LK28
TTTTTATGGAGAGTTTGATCCTGGCTCAGGACGAACGCTGGCGGCGTGCTTAACACATGCAAGTCGAACGGAAAGGCCCTGCTTGCAGGGTACTCGAGTGGCGAACGGGTGAGTAACACGTGGGTGATCTGCCTTGCACTTCGGGATAAGCCTGGGAAACTGGGTCTAATACCGGATAGGACCATGCTTTAGTGTGTGTGGTGGAAAGTTTTTCGGTGCAAGATGAGCCCGCGGCCTATCAGCTTGTTGGTGGGGTAATGGCCTACCAAGGCGACGACGGGTAGCCGGCCTGAGAGGGTGTACGGCCACATTGGGACTGAGACACGGCCCAGACTCCTACGGGAGGCAGCAGTGGGGAATATTGCACAATGGGCGCAAGCCTGATGCAGCGACGCCGCGTGGGGGATGAAGGCCTTCGGGTTGTAAACTCCTTTCGCTAGGGAAGAAGCC
>NZ_PDGZ01000023.1:0-424 GCF_014335105.1 Corynebacterium sp. LK28
GTGTGCGTAGGTTGTTTGAGAACTCAATAGCGTGATGAACCAAGTTTAGATACTTTGTTGACCAACCTTTGTGTTGATCTTGATGCATTGTTTGTCTTTTGCTTTTTAGTAGCTTGTTTTGTTTCAGTGTTCCGCCGGCTCGCATGGATTGTGGGTTGGTGGTGGTTACGCCAGCGTGGGGTTAACGTGTCCACGATATGTAATGTGCGTATCCCAGCAAGAGTGGCCCTGTGGGGTGCTTGTTGGGCTGATGAATATAGTGTTGAAAAGTTTTTAAGGGATGTGCTTTGTGTCGGTCGATGGCTGACGACTGTTTGTGTTGTTGGTGTTGGTTGATGTGATTTATTTATCCTTTTTTCAATTCTTTTGTCAGTAATTTTTGTTTTTTTGCCTGGTTTTCAGGCTCACCATGTGTCTGATGGCA
>NZ_PDGZ01000024.1:0-285 GCF_014335105.1 Corynebacterium sp. LK28
ATATTTTTTTGTTTTGTTTCTGGGTGAATAGGTAACCGGTTCAATCATCGTTGGTGGTGGTTGTTGGGTGCTGGAAGGAAGCAGGTGTGCCCCTCCGCGCGTTGGTGTGGGGGAGATTGTAAGAGTGTTGTGTGTTGGGGTTGGCACTGTTTTTGGGGTTGGGTTGGCGAAGTTGTTGTTTGGTTTGTCATGGCTGTTGGGTGTCTGGGACAATCTGTTGTTCCGTGTGGGATGCCTCCGAAATGATGGTGTGTGGCTGGCCTGTGTGGTTGGTTGTGTGTTGTT
>NZ_PDGZ01000025.1:0-273 GCF_014335105.1 Corynebacterium sp. LK28
CATATTTTTTTGTTTGTTTCTGGGTGAATAGGTAACCGGTTCAATCATCGTTGGTGGTGGTTGTTGGGTGCTGGAATGTGGAAGCAGGTGTGCCCCTCCGCGCGTTGGTGTGGGGGAGATTGTAAGAGTGTTGTGTGTTGGGGTTGGCACAGTGTTGGGGTTGGGTTGGCGAAGTTGTTGTTTGGTTTGTCATGGCTGTTGGGTGTCTGGGACAATCTGTTGTTCCTTTTTTGTGGATGCTTGTGATGGGCTGATGAGTGTTTCATTGGTTTG
>NZ_PDGZ01000026.1:0-230 GCF_014335105.1 Corynebacterium sp. LK28
TTGCTCGCGTCTGTTATGCAGTGTCTGGAACGGCACGGCACACCACTGAAACCCCTGTTGGGTTGGGGTTTGTTGTGGGTGTGTGTTTTGTTCTGAATTGGTTTGTCGGTGGTTGTTAGCGGTGGGGTCACGCCCGGTCCCTTTCCGAACCCGGAAGCTAAGCCTACCTGCGCTGATGGTACTGCACCTGGGAGGGTGTGGGAGAGTAAGTCACCGCCGGCATTAAAACT
>NZ_PDGZ01000014.1:0-308428 GCF_014335105.1 Corynebacterium sp. LK28
GCCGCTAGAAGTGTCCAAGAACTCCATGGACTCCTTGTCCAAGAAGACACCGGACTCCATGTCCAAAAACCCTATGGACATAACAACAGCGGGCTAGCAGATTCCTTTGTATTGCTTGTAGTGATACAGGTTGTGCTACTGTCGGTAGTACAGATTCTGAAGGAGGTTCTCGTCCCATGTATCTCATCGTGGAGCCCGACTCGCCCGTGCCGATCGCTCAACAGATCCACGACGGAATCGTGGCGGGGATTATCTCCGGCGAACTGCAAGACGGACAACCCTTGCCTTCGGTGAGGCGGTTGGCGGTGGAATATGGCGTCAATCCCGCAACAGTCAAGAAGGCATACGACCAGCTACAAGAAGACGGGCTAGTGCTCACGGCGGCGCGATCGGGCACCGTGATTACCCGGCCCAAGCGGCCAAGCGCGCAACAACGCGAACGGCTGCGCGAGGACCTCCGAGCCACTGTGTGGCGGGCGCTCGCGCAAGGCTTCAAGACAGATGACATTTGCGCGACGGTTGAAGACCTCGCGGTGAAGTGGGAATAGGAGAACCATCATGATTGCATTCGATCCATTCCTTGCAGGAGTGTTCTGCGTGACAGCACTGCTTGTAGGGCTGATCCTGGTGTACACGCCGAAGCTGTCGTCGCCGGGCGTACGGTTGGGCGTGCGCGTGCCGGAGGCGCATTGGGGCGACGATGTTGTGCGGCGACAAGAGGGTAAGTTCCTTAAACGCCAGGTTGCGGCGGCTGTGGTTTCTGCGCTGCTGGCGATACCGGCCGCTGTGGTGCCAGTGGTTGGCGCAATGCTGCCCCTCGTACCGGTGGGCTTCCTTATGTGGAATCTCAACCAGGCCGGGAAGCCAATACGCGAGGCCAAGCAGCGGGAAGGCTGGTTCGACGGCGTGCGTACGGTGGTGGTCGGGGAGATCACGCCGGTAGAGGACACATCTCCGCAACGTGCATGGGCCTTCACCTGGGCAGCGCTGGCTGTGCTCGCCGTCGCGGCCGGGTACGTGGCCGCGCGGTGGGGTGATATTCCCGAGCGCTTCGCCACTCACTTCGGCAGTGGTTTCGAACCGGATAGCTGGGATAGCAAATCTGTGGGTTCGGTGTTCTTCCCGACGTTCTTTGGTGTGGGAATGGTGCTGCTTTTTGCGCTGATTACGGTCGCATTGTTGCGCGTTAGCGTGCCGGCCCGAGCGGATACGTCGCTGCGGGGGAAGGTTTCGCAGAAGATTGTTCGGCGTCATGCGGCGATGTGGCTGGCGGTGATGAACGTTGCGGGGGCCATCATGCTCGCTAGCCTGCAGGTTGTGACCGTGCTGCACACGGACTGGGTGGCTCCGGCCATAATCGGTTCGCTCGTGCTCGTGTTTGCGGTTTGTCTGGCCATGGTCGTGGCGCTGGCGAGGAAGCAGTCCGCGCTAGCGAACACGAGCGGCGAGGGCCGGGACAACGACGAGCACTACAAGTGGGGCATGTTTTACCACAACCCGGACGACCCGGCCGTGATGGTCGACAAGCGCCACGGGGTGGGGGTGGACTTCAACTACGCCCACTGGCAGGGCAAGGCGTTCCTCGCTTTTGTTGCGCTCGTGCTGCTCGCTTCAATCTCGTTGCCCTTCTTACTTTGACGCCCACCTGAACCCAGCGTTAAGCGCCTTCATCACGCCCTTGTAGGCCCAGGGGGCGTTGACCTGCGCCCAGCGGGCAACAGGAATGTCGGGGCTGGTGTTGATGAGGTACTTGCCTTTATCCACGCCCTTCAAAATTTTTTGAGCGGCCTTGGCAGGGGTGACGGCGTGGCCCTGGAACAGGGCCGTTGCCTTCTGGATGCGCTTCTTGGAGCGGTCCACGCCGTGGATGTCGATGGTGCGAACCAGGGGAGTGTCCACCGCGCCCGGGGCGACGGCGTGCACATCCACGCCGTAAGGGGCTAGGTCGAAGCGCAGCACCTCGCACATGCCGAGCACGCCACCCTTAGAAGCAGAATATGCCGCGTGCCACGGCAGGCCGATAATGCCCGCGGCGGAGGAGACGAACACGAACTTCCGGCGGTCGCGGCGGCGACGGCGAACCGGCTGGCTCTCCATGAGCTTCGGCGCGAAGGCTTCGACCATGTGCACGGACCCCATCAGGTTCACATCGATCACGCGCTGCCACTTTTCGTGGGGCATCTGGCGCACATCACCCCAGATGGCGATGCCGGCCACGTGGTGCACCTGATCCGGGGCACCGTGGGTAGCGACCACGTCGTCCGCCCACGCCTTCACCGCTTCCACGTCGGTGACGTCGACGGTGCGCTGGTCAGCGACGGTGCCGCCGCGGGAGGTGATGTCGTTGGCAGTGGTGGCCAGGCCTTCCTCGTCGCGGTCGCTGATGGCCACTGCATAGCCACGTTCGGCCAGTTGCAGTGCCACCTCCCGGCCGATACCTGAGGCTGCTCCGGTGACTACTGCAAGCATGGCGAAAAGGCTCCTTCGTTAGTTTTCGAGATCTAACCCCAGCAGGGCGTTCTCGACCAATTCTGTCAGAGCAGGGTGGGGCCAATACTGCTTTTCGGCGAAATCCCGGGCATTGATGCCGAAGGCCATGGCGGTGACGAAGCACTGAATCAGCGAGCTGGCTTCCGGGCCGATGATGTGCGCGCCGAGAATCTCGCCGGTGTTACGGTCGGCGATGACCTTGCAGAACCCGGTGGTATCTTCCATCGCCCAGCCGTAGGCCACGTCGCCGTACTTCTGGATCTTCACAGTAATGGGGCGGCCGGTCTCGCGGGCCTCCTGTTCGGTCATGCCGACCACGCCGATCTGCGGGTGCGCGAACACACCGCTGGGCACCACGTCGTGGTTAAACTTCCGCAGGTCATCGGGGTGCGCCAGGTTATGCGCCACCACGCGTGCCTCGGCGTTGGCGACGTGCTTGAGCTCGAAGTCGTTGCACGCATCGCCTAGCGCCCACACGCCGTCGGCGCTGGTGCGACCGTATTCGTCGACCTCAATTCGGCCGTTTTCTTTGGTATTGACGCCACCCTTTTCACAGTCCAACGTGTCCGAATTGTTGACCCGCCCCATCGCGACCAACACCTCCTGGCCAGTGACGGTCGTTTCATCGTCGAGGGTGAGGCAGATCTGCCCGTCGGCGGTTTCTTGTGCGGCGGTGATGGTACGCCCCAGGTGATTGGTCCACTGCTGCTTGGCCTGGGTAGTGAAGGCTTCGGAGATGTCGGCGTCCAACTTCCGCAACAGCTTGTCCGAGCGGTTGATGAGCGTGACCTGCGTGCCGAGGCCAGAGAACATCGCGGCGAACTCCACGGCGACGATGCCACCGCCGACGACGATGAGGGACTCGGGCAGTTCATCGAGGCGCATGATGTCCTCGTTGGTGCGATAGCGCACGTCGGCGAGGGCGGGGCGGATGCGCGGGCGGCCGCCGGTGGCGAGCACGATGTTGGTGCCGGTGATGGTGGGGCCGTCGTCGATCTGGAGGGTGCGGGGGCCGACGAAGCGGGCAGTGCCTTCGAAGAGGGTGATGTTCGGGGTCTCGTCACCCGCGCGGTAGGCGGCGCCGCTTTCGCTGATGGGATCGATGCGATCTGCGAAGACGCGGCGCTGGATGCCCTTCCAATCGACTTCTTTGAGCTCGCCGGTGAGGCTCAGACGAGAGGCCTCGGAGAAGCTGCGGGCGACGTCGGCGGTGTGGACGAACATCTTGGTCGGGATGCAGCCCACGTTGATGCAGGTTCCGCCGAACGTGCCCTTCTCCACGATGGCGATCTTCTGATGCTCGTTGGCGGGGCTGGGCAAGGAATTGCCAGAGCCGGTGCCGACGATGATGAGGTCGAAATCAGGCACGGTGGACCTTCCTTTCTTTGAAAACGTCGCTAAGCCACTCGTCGGTGGCGGCGAGGGCGTTGTCGCGGACCTTGGGGCGGGACAGGAAAACGTCGTGCAGGGCGCCCTCGATGACGATGGTGGTGGACAGCGAGGAGGCGTTGGAAGCCTGCTGCCACATCTGGCTGGGCATGAGGATCAGGTCGGCGTTGTAGGACTGGCGGGAGAGGCGCTTGGAGAAGTGGTGGGTGTGGCTGGTGAGGATCAGCGTGGGCACGCCCGTGTCTCCCTTGCCGGAGTGCAGGCGGCGGATCTCGCGGGCCACGCCCAGGAGCCACTGCAGATACTTGGGGCGCGGCTCCAGAGGCTTGAGGCGTAGGTTGTAGCTCCACTCGCCAGCTTCGGTGACGTGCAGGGATCGACCATAGACCGGGTTGATTCCGCCGGGCAGCAGCATGTTGGGCTTCAGTTTGTGGACGATCGGCAACACTCGATTGATGACGAAGCGAACGGCCGGGTTGAACTGCAGGCCAAACCACGGCGAGTTCAAAACGATGGCGGCGATGGAATTGTGGAGGGGGGAGTTGGCGTCAAAAAGGCGATGAGCCCACATCGTAACGTCCAACCCGCCGGTCGAGTGCCCCACAGGAACCACCGCACCGTGGGCGGCGGCGAGCAACGCCGTGGCGGTGGTGAGGTCGACGTCGTAGAGAGACTGGTCGCTGACGTGGTGCCAGGTCTGGCCCTCGCGCCAGGAACGACCGCACTTGCGAAGGTCGAGGCCATAGACGGCATAGCCGCGGTCGTGGAAATGGCGGGCGACGTGGTCCTGGAAGAAATAGTCCGTCATTCCGTGGACGAAAAGCATGGCGGGCCGGGCGAAAAAGGAATCGTCCGGCGCGGTGGGGCAGTAACGCACCAGAGTGCAACGAATGGGGGACTCGCCGTCCGGATCGTCGCCCAGCTCGAGGAAGCAGTGGCCGAAGCCTTCGCCCAGTTCATCGGGCAAAAAATCGAGGTCGGCGGCGGAAGAAGGGAGCGCGGGACTGATAGACATGCCCTCATGCTAGCGCCACATAGGGCGAAATAGCGTTGAAACATAGAGCTACAGGCGTAGAGTAAATGTGAAGCAATAAAGATCTGACTTTTCCTCCGAAGGAATGAATACATAGTGGCAAACAAAGATTCTGTGGATGTAGCACTAGTCGGCGCTGGTGTTATTTCCAGCACCCTGTCCGTCATGCTCAAGGAGCTGCAGCCAGACTGGAGCCAGGTGATCATCGAGCGTCTGGACACCCCGGGTGCGGAATCCTCCGATCCGTGGAACAACGCAGGCACCGGTCACTCCGCACTGTGCGAGCTGAACTACACCCCCGAGGTCAACGGAAAGATCGACATTTCCAAGGCCGTCGGTGTGAACGAGAAGTTCCAGGTCTCCCGCCAGTTCTGGAGCTACCTGGTGGAGCAGAACGTGCTGGGCGACCCGTCCGAGTTCATCAACAAGGTGCCGCACGTCTCCTTTGCCCAGGGCATGGATCAGGTCGACTACCTGAAGGCCCGCTACGAGGCGCTGAAGGATCACCCGCTGTTCCCGAACATGCAGTACAGCGACTCCGACGAGAAGTTCGCCGAGTTCCTGCCGCTGATGGCTCGCGGTCGTGACTTCAATAACCCGGTCGCGATCTCCTGGTTCGACGACGGAACGGACATCAACTACGGCGCCCTGACCCGCCAGTACCTGGATGCCGTGACCGCGAAGGGCGTTGAGGTTCGCTACGGCAATGAGGTCAAGAACATCGACCGCGACGGCTCGAAGTGGAAGATCACCACCAAGAACCTGCACACGGGCGATACCTCCGTGATCACTGCCAACTTCGTCTTCATCGGCGCAGGCGGTATGGCTCTGCCGCTGCTGCAGAAGTCCGGCATCCCGGAGATCAAGGGCTACGGTGGCTTCCCGGTCTCCGGTCAGTGGCTGCGCTGCACCAACCAGGAGCTGGTGGAGCAGCACCAGGCGAAGGTCTACGGCAAGGCTTCCGTCGGTGCCCCGCCGATGTCCGTCCCGCACCTGGATACCCGCGTGATCGACGGCAAGAAGGGCCTGCTGTTCGGCCCCTACGCCGGCTGGACCCCGAAGTTCCTGAAGAAGGGCAGCTACCTGGATCTGGTCAAGTCCCTGCGCCTGGGCAACATCCCGTCCTACCTGGGTGTTGGTGTGCAGGAGATGGGCCTGACGAAGTACCTCATCGAGGAGGTGCTGAAGGACCAGGCAGCCCGCGTGGAATCCCTGCGCGAGTACATGCCGGAAGCCCGTGCCGAGGATTGGGAGCTGGTCACCGCTGGCCAGCGCGTGCAGGTCATCAAGCCGATCGGCGCCCCGAAGTTCGGCTCCCTGGAGTTCGGCACCGCGCTAATCAACTCCAACGACGGCACCATCGCCGGCCTGATGGGTGCCTCCCCGGGTGCGTCCATCGCCCCGTCCGCAATGCTCGAGGTCCTGGAGCGCTGCTTCGGCAACCGCATCGCCGACTGGGCTCCGAAGCTGAAGGAAATGATTCCTTCCTACGGCACCCGCCTGTCCAAGGACTCCAACCTGTTTAACGAGCAGTGGGATCGCTCCCAGAAGGCTCTGAAGCTGGTCTAGGTTCCGCAATACGTCGTGAACTCGGCCTCCGCGCGCGGTACTGCCGCATGGAGGCCGAGTTTTTCGTATTTGTCGTCCCACTCGTAGGGATTGCGCAGCGCCTCGATGGTTAGCAGGTAGCGGCCGATGTCTCCCTGTTCGGCCTCCACAAGCGCCGCCTGTAGGCCGTGGTTCCGCGGCAGATAGATCGGATTGCGGGGCTGCGGATCCAGCGCCGACCAGCGCTCGGTCCACTCCGCGGCGCCAGGAATTCCTTCGAGGCCCGGCGGGACCTCGCCCCGGGTGAGTCCCGCCAGCAGCGCGTTGTAATCGGGCGCCGCGACCTCCAGCAAACCCAAGAGCTGCTCCGCGCAACCCTCCGCCCCCAACGCTGCTGCCATCGCTTTGTCCCACGCCGCGCCGTATTGCGGCTGGTAGCGCTGTAGCCGTTCTGTAAATTTTTTGACGCCCTCATCGACCAGCGGCACGAGCGCCTCAGCCAGGCGCGCGAGGTTCCACATCATCACGGCGGGCTGCTGGGCGTAGGCGTAGCGGCCGCGGGTGTCGATGGAGCTATACACCGTGTCCGTGGCGAAATAGTCCATGAACGCGCACGGGCCGAAGTCGATCGTCTCGCCGGAAATCGCCACGTTGTCGGTGTTCATCACACCGTGGATAAAGCCGAAGCGCATCCAGTGGGCGACGAGTTCGGCTTGGCGGGCGACTGTGGCGTCAAAAAGATCGAAGGGTGAGGAGCCAGCGGGGAAGTGGCGGGCCAGGGCGTAACGGGTGAGGCGGTCGGTGACGGACGGGCCCATCAGCGCGGCGTATTGAAAAGTGCCGATGCGGATGTGGGAACTGGCGACGCGCACTCCGATCGCGCCCGGGTGGAGGCGCCTGCGGGGAACGGTGCCGCCCGTGGTCAGGACGGCTAGGGAGCGGGCGGTGGGGACGCCGAGTGCGTGGAGAGACTCGGCGAAGGCGAACTCCTTGAGGGCGGCGTCGAGGGGGTAGTGCCCATCGCCGCCTCGGGAGAAGGGCGTGCGACCGGTGCCTTTGGCGTGGATGTCCCAGTTCTTGCCGTGGGGATCCGTGTGCTCGGACAGCAGTAGGGCGCGGCCGTCGCCCATGCGCGAGTTGAACTGGCCGAACTGGTGGCCGGCGTAGCCCAGCGCGACACCATCGCCCTGGCCGGTCAGGAAGTCTATGCCCGCGGGGCTGCGGAGCCATTCGGGGTCCAGGCCCAGCTCGGTGGCGAGGGGTTCGTTGAGGACCAGCACCTGCGGGTCTGGGAAAACCTCGCCGGTGGCGGGGAGCGCGAGTTCCGGGAATTCTTCGGCGAAGGTATTCATGGTGCTGACCATTGTAGGGGTAGGCTGAGAACCCATGAGTAAGACAGGCAAAGTAGTGCTGATCGGCGGCGGACCGGGCGCATGGGATCTGATTACGGTGCGGGGCATGCGCGCGCTGCAGGCGGCCGACGTGATCCTGACGGATCACCTGGGGCCGACGAGCGAGCTACACAAGCTGTGCGACGTGGAGGCCAAGGAGGTCATCGATGTGGCCAAACTGCCTTACTCGAAGCAGGTCAGCCAGGAGCGGACCAACGAGCTGCTGATCGAACACGCCCGGGCGGGGAAGAACGTCGCCCGGCTGAAAGGCGGGGATCCGTTTGTGTTCGGGCGGGGGTTTGAGGAAGTGCAGGCGTGTGCTGCAAATGGCGTGCCCTGCGAGGTTATCCCCGGCGTGACCAGCGCGGTGAGCGTTCCCGCGGCAGTTGGGGTGCCAGTGACCCAGAGGGGAATGGTGCACGCGTTCACCGTGGTCTCCGGCCACGTGGAGCCCAACGACCCGCGCAGCCTGGTGGATTGGCGGGCTTTAGCAGCATCGGGGGCCACGCTATGCGTGATCATGGGCGTGCGCAACGTCGCCGCTATCGCCGCGGAGCTGCAGTCCGGAGGGCTGAGCGCAGACACCCCGGTGGCGATCATTCAGGAGGGCACCACGGAGCAGCAGCGCTCCTTCCGCTGCACGCTGGGCACGCTGGCGGAAACATTCGAAGTCTACAGGGTGACCTCGCCCGTGGTGTACGTCATCGGGGACGTCGCGGGACTCTAGACGACCAGGGTGAGCTCGGCGGAGTTTAGCTCCACCGTGAATCCGGCGGCGCGGGCGATGTCCGCGACCTCGGCGGCAGTGGTGCCGGTGGGGTTCTGCGCCAACGCGCGGGCCAGCAGACCCTTGTAGTGCTTGTTGAAGTGGCTGACGACCTTGCGACTGCCGTCCGGGCGCACGGATTCCACCCGCACAGTCACGGCAGTCTTGAGCTTGCCGAGCTGCTGATAAGCACCGGATCGCAAGTCGACCACCAAGCCGTGCTCCGCCTCCGCCCGCTGGAGTGCCTCGGTGATGGCGGAGCCCCAGCGCTTCTTCATGGTGGTGCCGGGGGTCAGTTTGGTGCCGCCTGACAGGCGGTAATGGGGGATCGGGTCCCCGCCCATGACTAGGCCATACAGTGCTGAACCGATGGCTAGGTGGTGCGTAGTGGCGTCCGAAAGAGAAGACACATCTAGCGCATCGTAGAGCACGCCCGTGTAACGGTGCAGGGCAGGCAACGTCGGGGCGGTGTGGAGGACTTGGTTGGCCTCGACCTCGCTGCGTAGCTTCTCGGACAGGCCCAGGACCTGCATGGCGGCATCCGGATCGTCGATGCACAAGGCCACCAGGTCGCGGGCGATGTCCTCGCGGATGGGGTCGAGTTCCGGGAAGTGCAGCGGCGCACCGGCAGGCAGGGAACCGCCGGGGGCCTTGGTCTCGGATGGGGGAAGCACGATCAGCATTCCCACAGACTAGCTAAAACCCCTACCGAACGACACAAGTCACAAGGCGAAAAGGTAAAGTCAAGATTCATGATTACTCGGATGTCACAACTCTTCTTGCGCACCCTTCGCGACGACCCCGCGGATGCAGAGGTGCCCAGCCACAAGCTGCTGGTACGCGCGGGATACATCCGCCGCGTGGCCCCCGGCGTGTACTCGTGGTTGCCGCTAGGCCTGCGGGTTCTGCGCAACATTGAAAAGATCGTCCGCGAGGAAATGAACGCCATCGGCGCGCAGGAACTATCCTTCCCAGCGCTGCTGCCTCGCGAGCCCTACGACACTACCGGACGCTGGGTGGAGTACGGCGACGCACTGTTTAGGCTGAAGGACCGGAAGGGCGCCGACTACCTGCTGGGACCGACGCACGAGGAGATGTTCGCCTCCGTCGTGAAGTCTGAGTACAACTCCTACAAGGACTTCCCGGTCATCCTGTACCAGATCCAGACGAAGTACCGCGACGAGGAGCGTCCGCGCGCCGGCATCCTGCGTGGCCGCGAGTTCGTGATGAAGGATTCCTACTCCTTCAATATGAACGACGAGGGGCTGGACGAGTCCTACCAGCTGCACCGCAAGGCCTACCAGAACATTTTCGACCGACTGGGCATCGAGTACGCTATCTGCTCCGCGACCTCCGGCGCTATGGGCGGTTCCGCGTCCGAGGAGTTCCTGGCTGTCGCGGCCAACGGCGAGGACACATTCGTGCGTTCGACCGAGAGCGACTACGCGGCAAACGTCGAGGCCGTGGTGACGCAGGTTCCGCCGACACAGCCGATCGAAGGCCAGCCGGAGGCGAAGGAATACGACACCCCGGATAGCGAAACCATCGAAGCGCTGGTGGAGTGGGCCAACAGTGAGGGCATCACGGTCGATGGCCGTGCCGTGGAGGCCGCGGACACGCTGAAGTGCATCGTGGTGAAGGTCAACGATCCGACCCTGGATAAGGAAGGCAAGCCCCGGGGCGAATCCCTGACCGGTGTGCTGGTGCCGGGCAACCGCGAAGTCGACATGAAGCGCCTGGAGGCGGCCATGGAGCCCGCACAGGTGGAGCTGGCCGACGAGGCGGACTTCAAGAAGCACCCGTTCCTGGTCAAGGGCTACGTCGGACCGAAGGGTCTGGCGGACAACGGCGTGCGCGTGCTGGCCGACCCGCGCGTGGTCGAGGGAACCTCCTGGATCACTGGCGCGGACGCGAAGAACCGCCACGTCGTGGGTATGGTCGCCGGACGCGACTTCACCCCGGATGGCGTGATCGAAGCCGCCGAGGTGTTGGAAGGCGATCCGTCGCCGGACGGCAAGGGCACCCTGACCCTGGCCCGCGGCATCGAGATCGGACACATCTTCCAGCTGGGCCGCAAGTACACCGAGGCCTTCGACGTGAAGATCCTGGACGAGGCTGGGCGCCAGTCGATTCCGACGATGGGCTCCTACGGCGTGGGCGTATCGCGCCTGGTGGGCGTTATCGCCGAGCAGATGCTGGACGAATCCGGGCTGCGCTGGCCCGCCTCCGTGGCTCCTTTCGACGTGCACGTGGTCATCGCCAACAAGGACGCCGCCGCGGGTGAAGCTGCCGTGGAGCTGGTGGAGACGCTGTCCAACGACGGCCTGGAGGTTCTTTTCGACGACCGCCCGAAGGTATCTCCGGGCGTGAAGTTCAAGGATTCCGAGCTGCTGGGCATGCCGCTGGTCATCGTGGTCGGCCGAGGTTTTGCCGACGGCAAGGTGGAGCTGCGCAATCGGATGACGAAGGAGACCTACGAGGTTGACTACGCCAACGCGCTCACTGAGGCGAAGCGGGTGCTGAACTCCTAGTTCGCCTGCCCGCGCAGGGGCGTGTCCAGGGGATCCTTCCCCTGGAGGCGCTCTAGGGTAGCCTCCGCGTGAGAGTTGGCCCGCACCCAGCCCGCCGCGAATTGGACGGCGCGATCGTCGTTGGCGTGTTCGGTAATGCGACGCAGCTGAACGCTGATGGGGGTCAGCGTGGGGTAGAGGTACGCCGCAGCGTCCGTTTTCTCGTCCGCGTCGCCTTGGCTATAGCCGGACTCCGGGGAGGGCACATCGGCGCCATGACTGCGCAGAACGTCGATGGACTGATCACGCAGAACTCGCAGCTGGTTGGCCACATCTTGAATCTGCGACCGTGTCTGGCCGTCCGCGGCAGGCACCTTCGCCAGGGCCACTCCCGAGGCGTAGATCGCCCCATAGGTCAGCGGCAGTAGAACCTGGAAGTCCTCCGCATTCCCCACGCCGCGGGAGAACTCGGGAAGGCTGTAATCGGATTCCTTGGCCGCGCTGTATGCGCCCCACAGACCCGCGATGAGGGAGTTCTGCGCCCCCAATTGTGCCCGTTGATCTGCGGAAAGCTCCTTGCCGTCGTTGCTGAGCGCAGCGGGGTAGAGCTTGTCCAAAAAAATTTTTTCTGAGCCCGACGTTGCCTCGTCCGCCTCGTCGCCGCATTGTTGCGGCGGGTTGCCGTCCTTGTCGCTGCCGCATTGACGCCGAACTTCCTTGGCCAACAGGTCGTGCTGCTGGCCAAGGAATGCATGCCACTTCTCGAACTTGGCGGAGGCCATCTTCTGTTGTTGGTTTTTCACCGCCGCCGCCAGTTCCATCAGTTGCTCCGTCGGTGCTGGCTGACCACCGAATGCCAGCCCTTTGTCGCAGGAGGCAAGGGTAAGCCCGGCGCCTACAAGCGCCCCGGCGCTGAGAAAACGGCGACGGGAGAGGAGCGGGAGAGGGAAGCTGGAACTGGTCGTATTCATCAGTGTTAGAAGTCTACTAGAAGCCGCCTGCTGCTAGACTGCATGGTCATGGCATTTCCCCACAAGGAACAGTTGGCAGACTCGCTACGCGGGCTGGTTGAAGAATTCGGATTGGTGATCGAAGACATCAAGATCACCAAGGCCGGAGCGAAGTCCGCGATCAGGATTGCGGTGGATACCGCCGATCCGCGCGCGGAAAGGCCGGATCTGGATCGGTTGGAAGAACTCAGCCGCGAGGTGTCCACCCACTTGGATGACGCCGAAGCGAAGGGGGATATGAGCTTTGGGCCGGGATACACCTTGGAGCTATCCACTCCGGGCGTCGATTTCCCCCTGACGGAGCGGCGCCACTGGGTGCGCAACATTGGGCGTCAGGTGCGACTGGCCGATGGTGTGTACCGCATTGCTCAGGTGGGCGACGAAGATGTCGTGTTGATCACACCACACAAGAAGTCTCCACGTGTGCGGCGCATGCGATTCGCAGATCACGCAGGAGCGGTGGTAGAAGTGGAATTCTCTCCGGCGCCTAACGCCGAAGCAGAGCTCGTCGGACTGGCGATCGAAGCTTATGACGTGCCGGAAGCGCAAGACCCTGCAGAAGACTAGGAGCAAACAAGTGAATATTGACATGGCGGCACTGCGTGCAGTCGAAAAGCAAGAGTCGGTACCCTTTGACGACTTGCTGGAGGGGGTTAAGCGGGGTCTGCGGGAGGCCTACCGCGCCAACAGTCGTTTCACCGGCCCGGTCGATGTGGACATCGATCCCATCAGCGGCGAAGTGACCATCTACCAGGTCGAGAAGGACGAAGATGGCAACGTCATCGGGCGTCTCGACGACACTCCGAAAAATTTTGGACGCGACGGCGCACTCGCGGTGCGTGAGGCAATCCGCTTCCGCATCAACTCCGCGCGCGTGCAGAACCGCTATGACGAGTATGCAGAGCTGCGCTACCGCGTGGTCTCCGGTGTGGTCTCCGCGGATGCACGCGCCAATGAGCGCGGCGTGACCATCGTTCACCTGGGTACCGAGGCTAACGGTCAGGACGGTCAGATCCTGCCGGCTGAGCACATTCCGGGGGAGAAGCTGGAACACGGCATGCGGGTGAAGGCGTTCGTGACCGACGTGATCAACAACGCCAACCGCATGGTGCAGATCAACCTGTCCCGCACCCACCCGGAACTGGTGAAGGGACTGTTTGCGCTCGAGGTGCCCGAGGTTGCGGATGGTTCGGTGGAGATCGTCTCCGTCGCCCGCGAAGCCGGCCACCGTACCAAGATCGCCGTGCGCTCCACGGTGAAGGGGCTGAACGCCAAGGGAGCCTGTATTGGTCCACGTGGCCAGCGCGTGAGCAACATCATGAGCGAGCTGGGCGGGGAGAAGATCGACATTATCGACTACTCCGATGATCCGGCGACGTTCGTTGGCAACGCCTTGTCGCCTTCCAAGATCGTCAGCGTCAAGGTCACCGACCCGGAGATGCAGGTTGCCCGTGCCGTTGTCCCGGACTACCAGCTGAGCCTGGCCATCGGCCGCGAAGGTCAAAACGCCCGCCTGGCTGCCCGTCTGACCGGCTGGAAGATCGATATTCGCTCGGAGACGGACGCGGCTGCGGAGGACACGCCCAGTTAACTGTTTCCACCGGGAGCGGGGTACAGTGGACAGGTGGTATCCCATGAGAGTCCCACGGGTAAGAACCTTCCCGAACGGACGTGCATTGCTACCAAGCAGGTGATCGGAATAGATCAGCTGCTGCGTTGCGTTGCACGTCATGCTGCGGAAGGCACCGAGGGTAAGGTTTAGGTTGTCCCGGACCCGGAAAGGAAGCTTTCCGGGCGGGGCGCGTGGATCACTCCCACCGTGGAGGCATGGGAAATCGCCGTGAAGCGTAGGGCTTTCAGCCGTGCGCTTAGGGTATCCGCCACCGTGGATGCAGACCCTGTACGTGACTACATCGTCACACTGCCAGTGACAGTGGAAGTAGGTGACGGCCGCGAAAGTGGGCGTCAACAAAAAGGACGAGGAACTTACGTCGACATGAAGAACAACGAAGCCTGATGAGACCGCGATGAAGCAGCATCAGCGATGAGTATCTACAAGTACGGGAGTCGTACGTAGCCCCGGCTGCAGGTAAGCCTGCATGCTAGAGCGCACTACGGCTCCGCAAGACATGAAGGAGAGTAGTGGCCGGAAAGCTACGCGTACACGAGTTGGCCAAGGAACTCGGGGTGACGAGCAAGGAGTTGCTCGCCACGCTGAAGGAACAGGGCGAGTTCGTTAAGACCGCTTCCTCGACGGTGCAGCCGCCCGTCGTGAAGAAGATGAAGAAGCACTACGGGGTGGGCGAGCAGAGCCCCGCCGAGAGTGCCGCTGGCCCGAAGACCAGCCCGCAGCCGACC
This sequence comes from Corynebacterium sp. LK28, assembly GCF_014335105.1. Classification (NCBI taxonomy): domain Bacteria; kingdom Bacillati; phylum Actinomycetota; class Actinomycetes; order Mycobacteriales; family Corynebacteriaceae; genus Corynebacterium; species Corynebacterium sp. LK28. The sequence goes on from NZ_PDGZ01000014.1 coordinate 14,496, forward strand.
CCGCAGGCAGGTCCGAAGCCTGCAGCAAAGCCGGGTCCGAAGCCCGCAGCTAAGCCAGGTCCGAAGCCTGGTCCGAAGCCGGTGAAGAACACCAACCCGGTCGCGAATGCAGGCACGAAGCCGACCTCCTCCGTCAAGCCGGGCGAGGCTCCGAAGCCGAAGCAGGCCCCAAAGCCGGCAGCCAAGCCAGCTCCGAAACCGGCAGCCAAGCCAGGTGCAAAGCCGGGCCCGAAGCCGGGGAACAAGCCGGGTAGCAAGCCAGGCCCGAAGCCGGGCGGTCGTGCTCCGCGGGTCGCTAACAACCCGTTCTCCTCTGGCGCTCCTGCCGAGCGTCCGGCTCCGCGTCCGCGTGGTGGCCAGGCCGCTCCAGGTGACATGCCGCGTCCGGGCGCTCGTCCGGGTGGCAAGAAGCCCAGCCCGAAGCAGGGCGGCGGCCGTCGTCCATCGCCGGCAATGATGCCGAGCCACCCGAACCCCGCGCAGATGCCGTCGAAGTCCGACAACTTCGGTGGTGGCCGCGGTCGTGGTGGTCGCCACGGCGGACCAGGTGGTCCGGGAGGCCCCGGTGGCCCGGGTGGTCCGGGAGGCCCGCGCGGCGGTCGTGGCGGCCGTCGCGGCGGCACCGCCGGCGCATTCGGTCGTCCGGGTGGTGCACCGCGTAAGGGACGCAAGTCGAAGCGTCAGAAGCGCAACGAGTACGAGGCAATGCAGGCGCCGAGCGTCGTTGGCGGCGTGAAGCTGCCTAACGGCAAGGGCGCGAAGATTCGCCTGGCTCGTGGTGCATCCCTGATGGACTTCGCCGAGAAGATCGAGGCGGACGCAGCGGCACTGGTCCAGGCACTGTTCAACCTGGGCGAGATGGTCACGGCTACCCAGTCCGTGTCTGACGAGACCCTGATGCTGCTGGGCGAAGAGATGGACTACAAGGTCGAGGTCGTCTCCCCAGAGGACGAGGACCGCGAGCTGCTGGAGTCTTTCGACCTGCAGTTCGGTGAGGACGAGGGCGAGGATGAAGACCTGGCTCAGCGTCCTCCGGTGGTTACCGTCATGGGTCACGTCGACCACGGTAAGACCCGCCTGCTGGATACGATCCGTAAGGCCAACGTCGGTTCCGGCGAGGCCGGCGGTATTACCCAGCACATTGGTGCTTACCAGGTCGCCGTGACCATGGAAGGCGAGGATCGACTGGTCACCTTCTTGGATACCCCTGGTCACGAGGCATTCACCGCCATGCGTGCCCGTGGTGCGAAGTCCACCGATATTGCGATCCTGGTGGTCGCTGCGGACGACGGCGTGATGCCGCAGACCGTGGAGGCCATTAACCACGCCAAGGCTGCGGACATCCCGGTCGTGGTCGCGGTGAACAAGATCGATAAGGAAGGCGCACAGCCGGACAAGATCCGTGGCCAGCTGACCGAGTACGGCCTGATCCCGGAGGAGTACGGCGGCGAGACGATGTTCGTGGACATCTCTGCAAAGCAGGGCACCAACATCGACCAGTTGCTGGAGTCCGTCCTGCTGACCGCCGATGCATCGCTGGATCTGCGCGCGAACCCGGATATGGACGCCCAGGGTGTGGCCATCGAAGCACACCTCGACCGTGGTCGCGGACCTGTGGCCACCATCATCGTTCAGCGCGGTACCCTGCGCATCGGTGATTCCATCGTCGTTGGTGACGCCTACGGTCGCGTGCGCCGCATGATCGACGAGCACGGCAACGACGTCCAGGAAGCTGGCCCGTCCCGCCCGGTCCAGGTGCTGGGCCTGACCAGCGTGTCCGGTGCTGGAGATAACCTGTTGGTTGTCGACGAGGACCGTACGGCTCGCCAGATCGCGGATCGTCGTGACGCTCGCCGCCGCAACGCGCTGGCTGCACGCAGCCGCAAGCGCGTCTCCCTGGAGGATCTGGATGCGGTGTTGAAGGAAACCAACACCCTGAACCTGATCCTGAAGGGCGACAACGCCGGTACGGTCGAGGCGCTGGAAGACGCGCTGCTGAAGATCGAGGTCGACGACGAGGTCGAGCTGAACATCATCGACCGTGGTGTCGGTGCTGTGACGGAGACCAACGTCAACCTGGCCGCCGCCTCCGACGCGGTGATCATCGGCTTCAACGTCCGCGCCGAGGGCAAGGCAACCGAGGTTGCCAACGCCGAGGGCGTGGATATCCGCTACTACTCGATCATCTACAAGGCGATCGAGGAGGTCGAGGCTGCGCTGAAGGGCATGCTGAAGCCCATCTACGAGGAGAAGGAGATCGGTACCGCGGAAATCCGCCAGATCTTCAAGGCTTCCTCTGTGGGCCTCATCGCAGGTTGCATGGTGGAAACCGGCAAGGTGCGCCGCAACGCTCAGATCCGCCTGATCCGCGACGGAAACGTCGTGGCGGAGAAGGCGACCATCGAGTCGCTGCGCCGCGAGAAGGACGATGTCACCGAGGTCACCGCTGGCTACGAGTGCGGTATGGTGCTGTCGTACCCGGACATCCAGGTTGACGACATCATCGAGGTCTTCGAGCTGGTTGAGGTGCCGCGCGACTAAGGCGTGGTGGCGTCAAGAGAAAAATAGGAGAGGCTCATGGTTGATCACGCACGTGCTGCCCGCATGGCAAAGCGCATTCAGCAGATTGTCGCTACCGCCATCGAGCGGCAGATCAAAGATCCGCGCCTGGAGTTCGTGACCATCACGGACACGCGGCTGACGGGCGACCTGCACGATGCAACGGTGTTCTACACAGTCCGCGGCAAGACCGTGGACTCGGAGCCGGACACCGACGCAGCTGAGGCCGCCCTGGCCAAGGCGAAGGGGCAGCTGCGCAAGATCGTCGGCGACCAGCTGAGCGTGCGCTTCACCCCGACGCTGAGCTTTAGCCTAGACACGGTGCCGGAGGCCTCCGCGCACTTCGAGGAGCTGCTTGCCCGGGCGAAAGCCCAGGATGCGGCTCTGAAGGAGCAGTCCGCCGGCGCACGTCCGGCAGGCGACGAGGACCCGTACAAGGCATAGTGACTAAGCACTCTGACACCGGCCAGGCCGATGCCCGCACAATTGTGGGGCTGGCCTGGCCGGCTCTCGTTGTACTGGCGGCCACACCGCTGTATTTGCTGCTGGATACGGCCGTCGTGGGACGGTTGGGCGCGACAGATCTGGCGGCGCTGGCTGCCGGCGCGACGGTGTTGAGCACCGTCACTACGCAGCTGACGTTCCTTTCCTATGGCACGACCGCCCGTGCGGCCCGCCACTATGGGGCCGGGCGCCGCTCCGCCGCGATCTACGAGGGCGTGCAGGCCACCTGGGTCGCCGTGGCCGTGGGAATGCTGCTGGCCGGGGTTGTTTTCGCCTTCGCGCCGTCGATCATGGGGTTCTTTTCTAGTGACGCCACCGTGGTCTCCGAGGCGACGACGTGGATGCGGGTGACCTGCGCGTCGATCATCCCGGCGCTGTGCACCATGGCGGGGAACGGTTGGTTGCGCGGCATGTCGAACACAAAGCTGCCGCTGTGGTTCACGCTTGCCGGGGTGATTCCGATGGCGGTGATCGTGCCGTTGTCGGTGAAACACTTCGGGCTTGTCGGTTCGGCGTATGCGAATGTGTTGGGGGAGTCCATCACCGCCGTGTGTTTCCTTGGGGCGCTGGTTGTGTACTGGCGGGCGGAGGGGGACGGGAAGTCCCTGGCGCCGAACTGGACCGTGATTAAGTCACAGCTGGTCATGGGGCGGGATCTGATCCTGCGCAGCCTCAGCTTTCAGGTCGCCTTTATCTCCGCCGCGGCGGTGGCCGGGCGCATGGGGCCGGCTCCGCTGGGTGCCCATCAGGTGCTGCTGCAGCTGTGGAACTTCCTGACGTTGGTGCTGGATTCCGTCGCCATCGCTGCTCAGGCGTTGGTGGGTGCGGCGCTGGGCGCGGGGTCCTATGCGACGGCCCGCAAGGTCGGCGTGTCCGTGCTGCGCTTTTCGGTCGGCGCCAGCCTGTTGCTGGCCGGTGCGCTGGCGGCGGGTGCGCACGCGATCCCGCGGATCTTCACGTCCGATGCCGACGTTCTGGCGACGATCGGCGGCCCGTGGTGGCTGCTGGTGTTGCTGGTGCTGGCCGGGGGCGTGGTCTTTGCCCTGGATGGGGTGCTGCTCGGGGCCGCGGATGCCGCGTTCTTGCGCACCGCGACGATCGCTTCCGTGTTGGCGGGGTTCATACCTTTGGTCTGGTTGTCCTGGATCTTCGGCTGGGGTTTGGTCGGCGTGTGGTGGGGCCTGTTTGCCTTCATTTTGATCCGTTTGGCCTTTGTCTGTCAGCGCTTCGCCGGGGATGAATGGATGAACTAGGTCAGTAACTATTGTTGACTAGTGTTAAGCTTGTTAACAATTGTGACTTGATCTGGTGAAAGGGGGAGTGCGGCATGCCTCGCACGCTATGGGCCGTCAGCGATTTGCATGTGCGCGCCCCCGGCAACCTGGATCTGGTGCGCGAACACGTCCGCCCTACCAATGCGGGGGACTGGCTGATCGTCGCCGGGGACATCGCCGAGGATCTGGACTCTATCGAACGCACCCTTGGGCTGCTGCAAAGTAGGTTCGCACAGGTCATTTACACACCCGGCAACCATGAGCTCTTCAGCCGTACCAGCGATACCGTCCACGGTCGCGCGAAGTACGATGCCGTCATCGCCGCCGCGCAGCGCCTCGGGGTGCTCACCCCGGAGGATCCCTACCCGACGTTCGCGGGGCGCACGATTGTGCCGCTGTTTACCCTGTACGACCACTCGTGGCGTGATTCTTTAATGACGCCCACCGCCGCGCTGGCTGCCGCTCGCGACAAAGGCATCGTACTGATGGATGACCTGGCGATTGCCCCGTATGAGGACATAGCAATGTGGTGCCGCGATCGCCTGCGCTACTCGGTGCGCCGCCTATCGGCGGTGCGCGGGCCGACGATCCTGGTCAACCACTGGCCGCTGGTGCGTGAGGCCATGCAGAACGTTCGGCACCAGGAGATCGGCCTGTGGTCGGGCACGCGGCACACTCAGCAGTGGCCGCAGCGCTACCGCGCAGACGCAGTGGTTTATGGGCATTTGCATATTCCGGTAGAATTCTCGCTCGGCAATGTAACGCATACGGAGGTCTCCCTCGGTTACCCAAGGGAGAGGAAGGTGAGCCTTCCGCCCCGGTTAGAAAAATATTTGTGGCCCTACCCAGTTGTTACCGAGTAGAGACAAAACACGCAGAGGAGGTGACAGCATGATGTACCCAGCAACAACCACAGCAACAACAACCGCCATGCAGGACGCGGCAGTAGTGGAAAGCTTCGGCGCGGCTCAGTCGACGATCCCGCGCGGATTACTGCCTCACGGTGCGGCCTGCGCAGAGTTGCATAGCGCGCCGACCAAGCAGCCGGACTTGCAGTACTTCCAGTCTCTGCCTGTGGAGGAGCAGGCGCTGGTCGGCACCGCCGTGGATCGGCGCAAGGCCGACTTCGGCGATTCCCGCTGGTGTGCGCACCAGGCGCTGAAAAGCTTCATGGACGTCCAGCCTCCGATTCTGCGCGGCCCGCGCGGAATGCCTCTGTTCCCAGACGGCATCGCGGGATCCCTGACGCACACGGAGGGCTTCCGGGCCGCCCTGCTGGCGCCGACTCACCGCTGGCAGTCGGTGGGCATAGACGCGGAGGTTGCCCGCCCGTTGCCAGAAGGAGTGTTCTCCACCATCGCGCGTCCCGGAGAGCAGCGCCGGATCCGCAACACCATGCGCTCCGAGGACCTGCAGCTGCTGGATACCGTCTTGTTCAGCGCCAAGGAGGCCACCTACAAGGCCTGGTTCCCGCTGACCCACCGCTTCCTGGACTTCGACCAGGCGGACATCGACCTCCGCGCCGACGGCACTTTTACCTCCTACCTGCTGGCGCGTCCGGTTCCGGTGCCTTTCATTCAGGGGCGGTGGACCATCCGCAACGGATACGTCATCACCGTCACGGCCGTTCCGGCCAACTAGTCCATTCCCGCGGGGCGCGCGACGAAGACGCTGGCGGCCCGCTTGCCCTTTTCTTCGACCAGAGCGATCGCCCGACCCGACGGGGTCACCGCCGCGTGCACGCCCTTGCGGCCGACGGGCTGTAGCCATTTGCCCAGGGACAGGTCGACCCCCTCCGACTCGCTGACCTCGCGCACGTCGAAACAGCGCACCATCGCTTCGTCCAGGTTGAGGGACAGCTGCGGAGCCTTCTCGAGCTGTTCCAGCGTGCGTGCCTCGGAGACGTCGAAAGGGCCCACCGACGTGCGCCGGAGCTGCGTCAGGTGGCCGCCCACGCCCAGGGCTTCGCCGACGTCCCGGGCAATCGCCCGGATATAGGTCCCACTAGAACAGTGCACTGAGATACGAACGTCGATGCAAGAGGTGGCGTCCACACCAAAAACAACATCGAGCACCTCCAGCGAGAAGATGGTGACGGGCCGCTCCGGTAGCACGACCTCCTGGCCTTCGCGGACGAGTTCGTGGGCGCGCTTGCCATCGATCTTGATGGAGGACACGGACGTGGGGCGCTGCATGATGTCGCCGCGCTGGGCATCAAAGGCTGCGTGGATGCGCTCTTCGGTCAGCGCTTCGAGGTCTGCGGGCGCGGCGGTGGACAGCACCTCACCCTCCGCGTCATCGGTGTGGGTCGCGGCGCCCAGGCGCACAGTTGCCTCGTAACGTTTATCGTGCGCGACGACGTGGGCCAAAAATTTTGTGCCTCTTTCGACGCCCACAACGAGCAGCCCCGTAGCCATGGGATCTAAGGTGCCCGAATGGCCCACCCGGCGCGTGCCCATGATCCGGCGAAGCTTGCCGACCATGTCGTGGGAAGTGGGGCCGGAGGGCTTATCCACCAGAACCACCCCGGAACGATCCAGGATTGAAGTGCCAGTGCGTTGATTCATACCCACACACTATCGGCTAGCATGCAACGTGTGAGTATCTGGTACGGACTGGACAGAATTCCCGAACACCTGGCCGCCGGCGGAACCGTCGTAACCATCGGCGTGTTCGACGGCGTGCACCGCGGACATCAAGAACTGCTGAAGCGAGCGGTCGAGCTCGCGCGCGAGCGGGGAGTGCCCAGCGTGATGTTCACCTTCGACCCGCACCCGACGGTGGTATTCCGCCCGGATGCCGTGCCGCCACTGCTGTCTACCGTGCGGCGGCGCGCGGAGCTGGCGCATGAGTACGGCATCGACCACGTGGTCGTCGTGTCCTTCACCAAAGAGATCGCTAGCTGGTCGCCCGAAGAGTACGTGGACACTGTGCTGGTGAAGCTGCTGAATGCCAAGGCAGTAGTGGTGGGGGATAACTTCACCTTCGGCCACAAGGCCGCCGGTACTTCCCAGACGTTGCAGGAGCTGGGTGAGGCCCGCGGCATGCGCGTCGACGTACTGGGGCTGCTGGAAGATGGCGACCATGTGGTGTGCTCGACCTGGATCCGCCAGGCGTTGGCCGCAGGCGATGTGGACGGGGCGAACGCGGCCCTGGGTCGCAGCTTCTGCGTATCCGGGGAAGTCACGCACGGCGCGGGGCGCGGCGGTCGCGCGCTGGGATTCCCCACGGCAAACCTGTACTTTGCGGAGAAGTACGCGCTGCCCGCGGATGGCGTGTACGCGGGCTATGTGACGGTGCTGCCGGGGCACGGAATTGCTGCGGGGGCACAGGTGGGAACAATGCCGGTGGGCGAGCGACTGCCCGCGGCAATCTCCGTGGGCACCAACCCCACCTTCGGCCACGAGCCGCGCAGTGTGGAGAGCTTCATCTTGGACCACGATGCCGACCTGTACGGGCTGGATATCGCCGTGGAGTTCATCCACCGTCTGCGAGGGATGGAGACCTATAGCTCCCTGGACGAGCTGATCGAGGCCATCAGTAGGGACGTCACCGAAACCCGCAAGGCGCTGGGATAGCGTTTGGGATTCCAGTTTTGGGATCTACGGGGAGTGCGTGCTAAACTCCCCAGGTCGAGCGACTGTGGTCTGCGGTAGTCGCTGGTTAAAACCTTTCGCGCAGACTGAAATAACTATCAAGGAGAAAAATCCATGGCACTGTCCAAGGAAAAGAAGACCGAAACTCTGAAGGAGTTCGGCCTGCACGAGACCGACACCGGCTCCCCGGAGGCTCAGATCGCCCTGCTGACCGTTCGCATCCGTCAGCTGACCGAGCACCTGAAGTACCACAAGCACGACCACCACTCCCGCCGTGGCCTGCTGCTGCTGGTTGGTCGCCGCAAGGGCCTGCTGAAGTACCTGGCAGAGAACAACGTTGACCGCTACCGCTCCTTGATCGAGCGCCTGGGGCTGCGCCGCTAAGCGCTATCCCCTCGGGAAACTTCCGCCCGCCACCTTTTGACGTCGCTACTGCGACGAGGTGGCGGGCGTTTGTGCTTTTCGTGCTAGTGTTGGTGCCGGTTAAAACCTAAAAAGCTAATTGAATATTCAACAGGCCACCACGGCGGCGTCGGCACCGAAGACCAGACGAACAACAGTGAGTGCCGTGGCGTGCTACGCAAGGTAACGCAGAAAGGCGATTGCGAAACTTCATCATGAGTACGAAGAAGCAGAACATTCAGGCAGAGCTCGTCGACCCGGATGCAGGGGTGTGGGAGGCAGAGGCCACCATCGACAACGGCGACTTTGGTACCCGCACCATCCGCTTCGAGACCGGGTTGCTGGCCCGCCAGGCCGACGGCGCAGTGACGGCCTACCTGGACGAGGACACGATGCTGCTGTCCACCACCGCCGCCTCCCGCCAGCCCCGTGAGGGCATTGACTTCTTCCCGCTGACGGTCGACGTGGAGGAGCGCATGTACTCCGTCGGCCGCATCCCGGGTAGCTTTTTCCGCCGCGAGGGTCGCCCGGGCACCGATGCGATCCTGGCCGCCCGCCTGATCGACCGCCCGCTGCGCCCGACCTTCGTCCGTGGCCTGCGCAACGAGGTGCAGGTCATTGTCACGGTTCTGTCGATGGATCCGAATGATCGCTACGACGCGCTGGCTATCAACGGCGCCTCCGCCTCTACGCAGCTGTCCGGCCTGCCGGTGTCCGGTCCAGTCGGTGGCGTGCGCATGGCGCTGGTAGTCGATGACAAGCACCCGGAGGGGCAGTGGGTCGCTTTCCCGACGCGCGAACAGGAAGAGAAGGCCATCTTCGAACTGGTCGTAGCCGGTCGCGTGACTGAGCCGGTGAAGCCCGCCCGGGGTCGCGGACGTGGCCGCGGCAAGGGCTCCAACAACGGGGCGCCGAACGTTGCCGTCATGATGGTGGAGGCCGGCGCTACCGATTCTGTTGTGGAGCGCATCGCCCAGGGCGCGCCCGCCCCGACCGAGGAGGTTGTGGCGCAGGGTATCGAGGCCGCCAAGCCGTTCATCGCCACTCTGTGTGAGGCGCAGGACGCTCTGGCGAAGGCTGTGGACGCCGAAACGCGTGAATTCGAGCTGTTCCCGCCCTATGGCGAGGACGTTTTCGCCTCGGTAGAGGCGGAGGCGCTCGACGCGCTGGAGGACATCATGGCTATCGCCGACAAGCAGGAGCGCGATGAGGCGCTGGCGGCGAACATGCAGGCCAACGTCGACCAGCTGCTGCCGGAGTTCCCGGAGCGAGAGGCCGAGATCCGCGCGGCGCACAACGAGATCACCAAGACGGTGGTGCGTCGCCGCATCCTGGAGGATGGTTTCCGCATCGACGGCCGCGACAGCACCACCATCCGCGACCTGGGCATTGTCGTGCAGCTGATCCCGCGCGCCCACGGCTCTGCTCTGTTCGAGCGTGGCGAAACCCAGATTCTGGGCGTCACCACGCTGGACATGCTGAAGATGGAGCAGCAGATCGATTCGCTGGGGCCGGAGACCACGAAGCGCTACATCCACCACTACAACTTCCCGCCGTACTCCACGGGTGAGACCGGCCGCGTGGGCTCCCCGAAGCGCCGCGAGATCGGCCACGGTGCGCTCGCGGAGCGCGCATTGACGCCCGTCATTCCCAGCCGTGACGACTTCCCGTACACGATCCGTCAGGTCTCTGAGGCTCTGGGCTCCAACGGCTCGACCTCCATGGGCTCCGTGTGCGCCTCGACCTTGAGCCTGTACAACGCTGGCGTGCCGCTGAAGGCGCCGGTGGCGGGTATCGCCATGGGTCTGGTTACCGGCAAGGTCGGCAAGTCCGGCAAGGACAAGTACGTCACCCTGACGGACATTCTGGGCGCGGAGGATGCCTTCGGCGACATGGACTTCAAGGTGGCCGGCACCGCCGACTTCGTCACCGCATTGCAGCTGGATACCAAGCTGGACGGCATTCCGTCTGACGTGCTGGCCGAGGCTTTGCAGCAGGCCCGTACCGCACGCCTGGAGATCCTGCAGCTGATGGGGGAGGCCATTGACTCTCCGGATGATATGAGCGATCTGGCTCCGCACATCACCAGCATCAACATCCCGCAGAACAAGATCGGTGAGGTCATCGGCCCAAAGGGCAAGACCATCAACCAGATCACCGAGGAGACCGGTGCGAACATCACCATCGAGGATGATGGCACGGTATTCATCTCCGCGATCGGGGGAGAGGCTGCCCGCGAGGCGGAGGAGAAGATCAACGCTATCGCGAACCCGCAGCAGCCGAAGGTGGGCGACCGCTTCCTGGGAACCGTCGTAAAGACCACCGCTTTTGGTGCCTTCGTTTCCCTGCTGCCGGGCAAGGATGGCCTGATCCACATCTCCAACCTGGGTGGGGATCGCCGCATCGAGCGCGTGGAGGACGAGGTCTCCGTCGGTGACAAGCTCGAGGTGGAGATCGCGGACATCGACAACCGCGGCAAGATCTCCCTGGTACTGGTGGACGAGGACTAGTTCAGAACTAGCCGAGAAACTAGCCACAAACTAGCTGGAAAGAGTGATTTCTTTATGACTCGCATTGGTGTTTTGGGCGCTCGCGGCCGAGTAGGCAGCGCAGTGGTTGCCGCCGTTGAGGCAGACTCGAACCACGAGCTGGTCGCCGCCATCGACCACGGCGATGATTTGCAGGCGCTGGTGGATAACCAGGCAGAGGTCGTGGTGGACTTCACCGTGCCGGATGCCGTCATGGGCAACCTGGAATTCTGCATCAAGAACGGCATCCACGCGGTCGTGGGCACCACGGGCTGGACTGAGGAACGCTTCGAGACCGTCCGCGGTTGGCTGCAGCCCTCCCCGGAGGTCGGCGTGCTGGTCGCCCCAAACTTCGCAATCTCCGCCGTGCTGACCATGAAGTTCGCGGAGATCGCCGCGCCCTTCTTCGAGTCCGCCGAGGTAGTGGAGCTGCACCACCCGAACAAGGTCGATGCACCGTCGGGAACTGCGGTGCACACCGCGGAGGGCATTGCGCGCGCTCGCAAGGCCGCCGGTCTTGCCGAGCAGCCGGACGCCACCACGCAGTCCCTCGATGGGGCTCGCGGCGCTGACGTGCAGGGCGTGCCGGTGCATGCCGTGCGCATGACCGGAATGGTTGCCCACGAGCAGGTCATCTTCGGCACCAAGGGGCAGACCCTGACCCTGAAGCAGGATTCCTACGACCGAGAGTCCTTTGTGCCGGGCATCATGATCGGCGTGGAAAAGATCGGCGCTAACCCGGGCCTGACCATTGGGCTGGAGAAGTTCCTGGGCCTTGATGGCAGCACGGACGGCGGTGCTAAGGCCTAAGCACATGGCTACCGTTGCACCCCTACAGATCGACCTGGTCGGCCACACCGACTTCCAATCGGTGGAGGATCTGGAGTGGCAGACAGATGCCACGGGCGGCGCCGCCCTGGTCGAGTTCGCAGGTCGCGCCTGCTACGAGACCTGGGACAAGCCCAATCCGCACACCGCGACCAACGCGGCCTATGTGCGCCACATCATGGATGTCGGCCACACGACGCTGCTGGAGCACGCCAGCGCCTCCATGTATCTGCGAGGCGTTTCGCGTTCCTGCTCCCACGAGATCATGCGGCACCGGCACTTCAGCTTCAGCCAATTGTCGCAGCGCTATGTCCCTTCCGATGAAGCACGGGTCGTGGTTCCGGAAGCGATTGAGGACAACGAGGATCTGAAGAAACTGTTCCTCCAGGCTGCGGACGTTGCCTATGACGCCTACCGGGAGATCCTGGACGGCTTGGGCGAGGACTTCGCGGAAGAGCCTAATGCAGTGCTGCGCACCAAGCAGGCCCGCCAGGCCGCCCGTGCAGTCCTGCCGAACTGCATCGAAACCCGCTTCGTCATGAGCGGTAACTTCCGCAGCTGGCGGCACTTCATCGCCATGCGGGCAGCGGAGCATGCAGATCCGGAGATCCGCCGGATCGCAGTGGCCTGTCTGCGCAAGCTACAGGCCGTAGCGCCGAACGTCTTCGAGGACTTTTCGATCACGCAGTTGCACGATGGCGGGGAGATGGCGACGAGTCCCTATGTGGGTGAATCCTAAAACTAAAACCGCAACGCATCGGACATTGCACCCAAATACGTGCGTTTCTCGGGAAGGAAGGTAGTCTGGGAAGTCATGAGTACAGGTAACGCAGCAACAAGGGGATCCGCGCATTTCGGAACTATCTCTCTTGCGATGGTGACCCCCTTTAAAAAGGACGGTTCCATCGACTTGGATGCGGGTGTGGCTCTAGCCGGCCACCTCGTGGAAGAGGGCTGCGATTCTTTGGTCTTGGCCGGAACCACCGGAGAGTCTCCCACTACGGGTGCGACCGAGAAGCTTGACCTGCTCAGAGCAGTACGATCCGAGCTCGGTGATCGCGTAAAGCTCATCGCCGGAAGCGGATCGAATGATACCGCTGCCACTGTCGAACTGTCCCGCGCTTCGCAGGACGCTGGTGCTGATTCTCTGCTGGTTGTGACTCCTTACTACTCCCGTCCCAGCCAGGAGGGGCTCTATCAGCACTTCACGACCGTTGCGGACGCCGTGGATATTCCCGTCTGCGTCTACGACATCCCTTCCCGTTCCGTCGTTCCGGTAGAGCCGGAGACCCTGCACCGACTGGCTGCGCATCCACAGATCGCAGCCGTGAAGGATGCCAAGGGTGACCTGGCCGCAGCCATGGAGCTGATCGAGAACACCGACCTGGCATGGTACTCGGGCGATGACCCGCTGAACCTGCCGTGGTTGGCCGCTGGTGCCACGGGCTTTATTTCCGTGATCGGTCACGTAGCGGCCCGACAGCTGAAGGAACTGAGGGATGCTTTTGACGCCGGGGATCTTGCCACGGCTCGCAGCATCGCTGTGCGACTGCAACCTCTGCAGAAGGCACAGGCACGGCTCGGAGGCGTGACTTTCGCAAAGGCAGCTTTGAAGCTTAAGGGGAAGGACGCGGGTGCGCCCCGTCTTCCCATTATCGAACCGACAGCCGCTGAGATGGATCAGCTGGCTCAAGACCTGCAGGCAGCAGGGGTATAGGGAAAATATGACTGAACAACGTTCCCGAGGCCGTAAGGTAACTCGGAAGGCAGCTCCGCCGAGCGCTGAAGCGGAAGCACAATCGGACAACACCGCTGTCTCTAACACTGAGGCTGCGACGGTTTTCAACGACGGTGGCGTCGCTCATAACGACGGCGCTAACAACAGCGCCGATGCTGGCAACGACAACGGCAACGGCAAGAACGACGGCGGCAACAACAACGCTAAGAACAACGGTGGCGGCAACCGCAACCGTAACCGCCGTTCCCGTGGCCGGGGTCGCGGTGGCAACGGCAACAACGGCAACAACAACGGCAACAACAACGGCCGGGGGCGCAACAACCGCGGTGGCGACCGTCGCAAGGGTGCGCTGAAGGCAATGCAGGGTGCGGACCTGACACAGCGTCTGCCGAAGCCACCAAAGCAGCCTAAGGGCAGCCTGCGCATCGTCGCTCTGGGTGGCATTTCCGAGATCGGCCGCAACATGACCGTCTTCGAGTACGACGGTCGCCTGCTGATTATCGACTGTGGTGTGCTCTTCCCGAGCTCCGGTGAGCCGGGCGTGGACCTGATCCTGCCGGACTTCAGCTACCTGGAGGACAAGTGGGACCGCGTCGAGGCTCTGGTTATCACCCACGGCCACGAGGACCACATCGGCGCAATCCCGTGGCTACTAAAGCAGCGCGCGGACATTCCGATCATCGCCTCCCGCTTCACCTGCGCCCTGATCGCGGCTAAGACGCAGGAGCACCGCCAGCGTCCGAAGCTGATCGAGGTGGATGAGAACTCCCACGAGAGCCGCGGCCCATTCGACCTGCGCTTCTTCGCCGTGAACCATTCCATCCCGGACTGCCTGGGTATTGCCCTAAAGACCGGCGCTGGTCTGCTGGTTCACACCGGCGACATCAAGATGGACCAGACCCCGCTGGACGGTCGCCCGACCGATCTGCCGGCGCTGTCCCGCTTTGGCGACGAGGGCGTGGATCTGTTCCTGTGTGATTCCACCAACGCGACCACCCCGGGTATATCAGGCTCGGAGGCTGACATCGCCCCGACGCTGAAGCGCCTGGTGCGCGACGCAAAGCAGCGCGTGATCATCGCCTCCTTTGCCTCGAACGTCTCCCGCGTGCAGTCCGCTGTGGACGCTGCGGTGGCTGCCAACCGCAAGGTGGCCTTCAACGGACGCTCCATGATCCGCAACATGGAGATCGCAGAGCGCATGGGCTACCTGAACGTGCCACGCGGTACCATCGTCTCCATGGACGAGGCCTCGAAGATGGCTCCGCACAAGGTCGTTCTGATTACCACCGGTACCCAGGGCGAGCCGATGGCGGCTCTGTCCCGCATGGCGCGCCGCGAGCACCGCCAGATCACCGTCCGTGATGGCGACCTGATCATCCTGTCTTCCTCCTTGGTTCCAGGTAACGAGGAAGCTGTGTTCGGCGTGATCAACATGCTGTCCCAGATCGGCGCGACGGTTATCACCGGCCGCGATGCGAAGGTGCACACTTCCGGCCACGGTTACTCCGGTGAGCTTTTGTTCCTGTACAACGCTGTCCGCCCGCGCAACGCCATGCCCGTGCATGGCGAGTGGCGCCACCTGCGCGCCAACAAGGAGCTGGCGATCAGCACGGGTGTGAACCCGAACAACATTCCGCTGGCGCAGAACGGCGTGGTCGTGGATCTACACAAGGGTCACGCGAAGGTCGTTGGCCAGATCACCGTCGGCAACCTCTACGTCGACGGCACCCGCATGGGTGACATCGACAGTGGCGTTCTGGAGGACCGCACCGCGATGTCGGAAGGTGGTTTGATCTCCATCACCACCGTGATCGACAACCGCACTGGTCGCCCACTGGAGGCACCGAGCGTGCAGGCCAAGGGCTTCTCCGACGATGCCCGCGACATGCTAAAGGAAATCCAGGAGAAGGTCGACAACGTGATGATCGACCTGGCCGGCGAGGGCGAGAATGACCCGTACCGCATGGCGCAGGTTATCCGCCGCAAGGTGGGCAAGCTGATCTCCGACAAGTGGAACCGTAAGCCGATGATCGTGCCGACCGTGGTTCCGATGAGCTCCGAGATCGTCGAGGAACTCGACGAAGAGGACTCCCGCGAGTCCATCTAGCGAGCCGCTTTTTCGCTACGCTGGGGTGCCATGGACAATCGCACCATGAGCACCTCCCAGTCCGAACGCGAAGCGCTCGCTAACCTGCTGCAGCAGTCCGGACCCGATGCACCTACGCTCTGCGAGGGCTGGTCCACTCGCGACCTCGCCGTTCACCTCGTTATCCGCGAGTATCGCCCCGACGCTGCAGCGGGGCTTTTCTTCAAGGGGCTCGCAAACCGACTGGATTCCGTCAGCCACGACTATGAATCCAAGCCATTTGGTGAGCTGGTCGAGATGTACCGCAGCGGTCCGCCTGCGTGGAACCCGATGCGCCTGGCAGACAAGTATGCCAACCTCGCCGAGAACTTCATCCACCACGAGGACGTGCGCCGCGGGGGAGGGGAGGGCACGCCGCGCGACTTACCGCAGTCTGCCCGGGATGACCTGTGGAATGCGGTGAAGATGATGGCTAAGTTCTTCCTGCGTTCCTCGACTATCCACGTAGTCCTGGAGCGCACGGATGCCGCCACGCCGACCGTCGCCCGCGCCGGAGCTGATTCTTCCTCCGACGAGGTGCGGGTGAAGGGTGGCTCCGGGGAGCTCTTGTTGTGGTTGTACGGTCGCGATAGCGTTGCCGAAGTCACCTTGACCCCGGAGGATCCAGCTACAGTAGACCGCATAGGTCGCCACGTTTTTTAACTCATCTTTTTAGAACAAAGCGCGTGTTGCTCGTGTGACTACTGTGGTTGCTGCGACTAGAGTGGTGACCATGTCTGTCACAAGTCGTTCACGCAGCTCGGCGCCCCGCAACCGGGACGCCCACGTCGGCCGCTCTAGCTCTGGCTACTCCGGCTATTCCGGGGACGAGGGCTTCGAAAGGACCGGCAGTGCCTTCGGAGTGGTCGGTCACTCTCTAGGATCTGCGTTCAGCGGTGCCGCACGGGGGATTGGTGGCCTTACCCGCCGCCTAGCCTCCCATGGCCGAGGTAGCGACTTTGACACTTTTGACGATGAAGATCTAGACGTTGTAGAGGAGGCGGAGACGCAGGTGATCTCCAAACGGGGTAACCAGCGAGGATCGCGCACAAGTCAAGTTAAGAAGGTTGACAAGCGTCGCGGTTCTCGAGCAAGCGACAACTGGACCCCGGATACCGAAGACGATGGTTTTGACGCCGACTTCAACGCCGATGATTCCCGGGACACCGAGGGCTATCCAACGCGCATCGGTGGATCCTACGATGGCGCAGCGATCGGCGTGTTCGCCGTTGCCCTGATTCTGGCCGGAACGTTGTGGTTCGGCGTGGGCGGAGCAGTGGGCAACGCGATCGCCGGCATTCTCACCTGGATCATCGGCGCCGGCGGCTACGTGGTACCGGTTGCTATGGCGTTTGCCGCCTGGGTGCTGATGGTGGGCATCGAGCGCACCCAGCGCTCCACGCTCCGCCTGTGGCTCGGCTCTGCGTTGATCGTGCTTTCCATGCTGGGGTTGATCCACATATTTGCCGGACAGCCGACGACCAGTGGCGGTAAATCTAGCGCTGGCGGACTCGTCGGCCAGGCGATCGGCACGCCGATGGCCGTGGGCTTTAGCTCCTACCTGGCTGTACCACTCCTGCTGCTGGCGATCGTCTATGGAGCCCTGCAGCTGACGGGGCTGACGGTCAAGCAGATCTACAACCTCGCCGTGGACTTCCTCGGCGTGGGAGGTGGCCGTGGTGGCGCCGCTTATGACGACTATGACGACGATGCTGAGGACATCGACGACGACCGGTATGGCCACGTAGACCGCGAGATCACCCGCGCGGCTCGCGCGAACTACCGCACGCCGATGGATAACTACCCGGTGGAGGCCGACGCTGACGCGGACCAGAACGAAACTCTGGTGCTGGACGACCTGGAGCAGCCGAAGCGCCAGCCGCGCCGCCGACCGAAGGCAAAGCCGGCGCCTAAGCCTGTAGCCAAGCCCGAGCCCCAGGTCGATGACGTTGCGGATCTGTTGGAAGACGACGACCTGGATGCAGAGTTGGATCTCGACGCACCGGCCAAGCCCGCCCGCCGGGATCCCGTGGCCGACTCGCGCGATTCGGTACGCAATGCCATCGTCGCTCGCTCCGGAATTGATGCCGCCAAGATTCCAGCTTCGACCCCCAAGTCGGAATTGGAAGAGGCTGAGCCTGCGGGACGGGGCGTCCAGAACAAAAACAGCAACAACGACAGTGGCAGCGACAGCGATTACGCGTTGCCGTCAACTGAATTGCTAATCAAGGGCGACACACCGAAGACCCGTAGCGAGACGAACGACCGGATGATCGAAGCGATCACGGATGTGTTCGCGGAATTTAACGTCGACGCACAGGTGACGGGCTTTAGCCGCGGACCGACAGTGACCCGCTACGAGGTCGAACTGGGGCCTGGCGTGAAGGTATCGAAGATCACCAACCTGCAGTCCAACCTGGCCTACGCGGTGGCTACCGATAACGTGCGTCTGCTGACCCCGATCCCCGGCAAGTCCGCCGTAGGCATCGAGGTGCCCAACACGGACCGCGAGATGGTGCGTCTGGCCGATGTGCTGGAGGCTCCGAAGGTGCGGGCCGACCACGATCCCATGGTTATCGGACTGGGCAAGGATATCGAAGGCGACTTCGTGGCCCACTCGATCCAGAAGATGCCGCACCTGCTAGTAGCAGGTTCGACGGGCTCCGGTAAGTCGGCATTCGTCAACTCGATGCTGGTTTCCCTGTTGACCCGTGCAACCCCCGACGACGTGCGCCTGATCCTGGTCGACCCGAAGATGGTGGAGCTGACCCCCTACGAGGGCATCCCGCACCTGATCACGCCCATTATTACGCAGCCGAAGAAGGCCGCAGCGGCGCTGACCTGGCTGGTGGAAGAGATGGAACAGCGGTACATGGACATGAAGGCCAGCCGCGTGCGCCACATCAAGGACTTCAACCGCAAGGTGAAGTCGGGCGAGATCACCACCCCGCTGGGCTCCGAGCGCGAATACCGCCCGTACCCGTACATCGTCTGCGTGGTCGACGAGCTGGCCGACCTGATGATGACTGCCCCGCGTGAGATCGAGGACTCGATCGTGCGCATCACCCAGAAGGCCCGTGCCGCCGGCATCCACCTGGTGCTGGCTACGCAGCGCCCGTCGGTGGACGTGGTCACCGGCCTGATCAAGACGAACGTGCCTTCGCGACTGGCCTTCGCCACCAGCTCGTCGACGGACTCGCGCGTGATCCTGGACCAGGGCGGCGCGGAGAAGCTGATCGGCATGGGCGACGGCCTGTTCATCCCGCAGGGCGCGGGCAAGCCGCAGCGCATCCAGGGTGCCTTCGTGACGGACGAGGAGATCAGTGCGGTCGTCGAGGCGGCGAAGGATCAGGCAGAGCCCGACTACACCGAAGGTGTGACCGAGGACAAGGCTGCCGAGGCGAAGAAGGACATCGATCCGGACATCGGCGATGATCTGGAGGATCTGCTGCAGGCAGTCGAGCTGGTCGTGACTAGCCAGTTCGGATCGACCTCGATGCTGCAGCGCAAGCTGCGCATCGGTTTTGCCAAGGCCGGCCGACTGATGGACCTCATGGAAACCCGCGGCGTGGTTGGCCCGTCTGAGGGGTCGAAGGCGCGTGAGGTGCTGGTCAAGCCGGAAGAGCTAGAAACGATGCTGTGGATGATCAAGGGCGCCAACCCGGAGGACGCGCCCAAGGAGGTAAAGGAGGAAGACTCCGACACCACCCGCGTAGTCTCGGCCAATCCGCCGAGCGGAGCAGTGTAGGTGCCTCTATCCGCCCCCGCCTCTCCGAGCTCACGCCCCGGGCGTGTAGAGTGAGCACCAGTTGGAGGGGAGTACCCTAACGCCAGAAAATTTTTTGGCGCCTCGACATTGATCGTCAACACGGCAGGTGCGGATAGCCGGCGAACCTCCCGGTCATGTCGGCCCGTGACTGTCGTTGGAACGGGCAGGGGAGACCTCCGGTCTTACAAGTGACGCATTTCTACGACCGGAGGTTTACATGGAAGTTAACGCCTTAACCTGGGTGATCACCATCGTCGTGGTCGCCGGATTCTTTGTCTTCGATTTTTACAGCCACGTCAAGACTCCTCACGAGCCGTCGATGAAGGAGTCGGCGCTGTGGTCGCTGTTCTACGTGGCTCTTGCCTGCCTCTTCGGTGGTTTCCTGTGGCTGACCTGGGGTGAGCCGGGGAACCCGCACCAGCACGGCATGGAGTTCTTCGCCGGCTATATCACCGAAAAGGCCTTGAGCGTAGACAATCTATTCGTTTTCGCGCTGATCCTGAGCTCCTTTAAGATCCCACGCAAGTACCAGCAAAAGGCGCTATTGATCGGTATCGCGCTGGCGCTAATCCTGCGTGGCGTGTTCATCGCCCTAGGCGCGGCCATCATTGAGGCCTGGTCCGATGTGTTCTACCTGTTCGGCCTGTTCCTGCTGTGGACCGCCGCGAAGCTTCTGTGGGACGAGATC
Source organism: Corynebacterium sp. LK28 (assembly GCF_014335105.1). Taxonomy (NCBI): domain Bacteria; kingdom Bacillati; phylum Actinomycetota; class Actinomycetes; order Mycobacteriales; family Corynebacteriaceae; genus Corynebacterium; species Corynebacterium sp. LK28. Next base: position 34,507 of record NZ_PDGZ01000014.1, read on the forward strand.
TCCGGCCAGGAGGAGCAGGACCCGCAGGACATGATGGTCATCAAAGCAGTGCGCAAGTTTATTCATGTCTCGGATCACTACGAGTCGGACCGTTTGTGGTTTAAGGAAAATGGCAAGAAGGTTTTGACGCCACTTTTCATCGCCCTGGTGGCCATCGGCTTCGTCGACGTGCTCTTCGCCTTGGATTCCATCCCTGCCATCTACGGCATTACCAGCGAACCATACATTGTGTTTACGACCAACGCCTTGGCACTGTTGGGACTGCGGCAGCTCTACTTCCTGCTGGATGGCCTGCTGGATCGTCTGGTCTACCTGTCTTACGGGCTGTTCCTCATCCTGGCGTTTATCGGTGTGAAGCTGATCCTGCACGCCCTGCATGAGAACAACCTGCCGTTTATCAACAGCGGTCAGGGGCTGTCTGTGCCCGAGGTTTCCGTGGAATTCTCCCTGCTGACGATCGTTGGCATCCTCGTTGTCACGACAGTTCTGAGCTTGACGGTGGGCAAGAAGAATCTGGCCGAAAACGAATAGAGCTCCGCGCTAGGATAGATACTCGTGAACACTTCAACACCGCGATCGTCGTTTGGCAGGTTCGTCCACAACGTGAGCCTGCCGAATGTACTCACGTGCATTCGCATCGCCTTGATCCCGGTGTTCCTCTGGCTGATCCTGACTTCCGGGGAGTGGGACGTGGCTGGGTCCGATACCGACCGTGCGCACCGCTGGTGGGCTCTGCTGGCGTTTAGCCTGTTGATGTTCACCGACCAGCTGGACGGCTACCTGGCGCGTCGCTATGAGGTCATCACCGACTTCGGAAAGTTGGCTGATCCCATCGCGGACAAGGCGCTGATGATCTCCGCGTTCGTAAGCCTGAATATCCTCGGCGAGCTACCGTGGTGGGTCACTGCCATCGTCGTTGTGCGCGAGCTGGGAATCACCGTCTGGCGCATGGTGTTGGCGCGCCAAGGTAATGTGGTGCCAGCATCCAAGGGCGGGAAGCTAAAGACCGTGCTGCAGACCCTGGCGGTGTTCCTTTACATACTGCCTTTCGGTGGGGTCGTGCAGACCATCGCCATGATCGTAATGGGCGTGGCCGTCGTACAGACCGTCGTCACGGGCGTGCAGTACATTGTGGATTCCCGCAAGGAAAACGCCTAAGTGTCCGCTCACCCCGCCGCCGAACGCTTGGTACGGGAGTTCACCCGGCGGGGTCTGACCGTGGCGACGGCGGAATCCCTTACCGCAGGTCTGTGTGCGGCCACAATTGCAGAAGTGCCTGGGGCTTCGGCGGTTCTCCGCGGCGGCGTCATTACCTATGCAACAGAGCTCAAGCACAACCTGGCAGGGGTCAGTCAGGAGACTCTGCGCGCGCACGGGCCGGTGTCGGCGGAGACAGCGGCAGAGATGGCAGCTGGGGCGGCAAAGGCCTGCGGCGCCGATGTCGGCATAGCACTGACGGGCGTGGCGGGGCCAGATCCGCAAGACGGGCATCCGGTGGGCGAGGTTTTCGTTGCGGTGTGTGACGGCACGGGTGCCATAAGAGTGGAAAACCTTTATGAGGAGTTTGCCCGCAGGCGCGACAGCGGCGAGTTCGACGGGTTAGATTCCGCACAGCTGCGGGCGGAAATTCGCCAGTTCAGCGTAAAGCGCGCGCTGGAACTGGCTAGCGCGTAGACTGGCGGGAACAAATTCGCCGCCTGGAACGTTGGGATGATTGATGAGTCACAATACTATGGTCATGGATACGGTTGCAGTGGAGCGTCCGAGTGAGCGGATGCCGGCGGACGAGCCACTTCTGCGGGAGGCTCTGGGAGCCACGCTGAAGGAATACCGCACAAACAACGGCTTTACGCTGCGCCAGCTTGCGTCTTTGGCGAACGTCAGCCCGGGGTACCTCTCGGAGCTCGAGCGGGGTCGCAAGGAGGTTTCCTCTGAGCTGTTGGCTAGCGTGTGTCACGCGATGGCGGTATCTGTCGCCTCGGTGATTCTGGAAGCTGCGTCGATGATGGCTCTGGATGCGGCGGCTGCAGAGCTGGCAGCGAACATGGCTGCGACCGCGGGGGACAGGGCTCGCGCATAAGTGTTGCGGAGGGAGCTGTGGAGGGGGCGTGAAGGGGCCGTAAAGGGGCGCAGTACAGCTGAATATTGATAGAATCATTCGCGTAGAAAAAATTTTTTAACCCGGTTCTCGGGGCCGTATTAAAGGAGTATTAGCGCATGGCCAATCCGTTTGTGAAGGCGTGGAAGTACCTGATGGCGCTCTTCGACAACAAGATCGAAGAGAACGCTGATCCGAAGATTCAGATCGAGCAGGCCATCGCGGAAGCGCAGAAGCAGCACCAGGCTCTGTCTCAGCAGGCCGCAGCGGTGATTGGCAACCAGCGTCAGCTGGAGATGAAGCTGAACCGCCAGCTGGAAGACGTAGAGAAGCTGCAGGCCAATACCAAGCAGGCGCTTAACCTGGCGGATAAGGCGCGCGCTGCGGGCGACCAGCAGAAGGCGATGGAGTACGAGAATGCCGCGGAGGCTTTCGCCGCACAGCTGGTGACCGCCGAGCAGTCCGTGGAGGACATGAAGAGCCTGCACGACCAGGCCTTGCAGCAGGCAGCACAGGCCAAGCAGGCGGTGGAGCGCAATTCCATGCAGCTGCAGCAGAAGGCTGCCGAGCGCACCAAGCTGCTGAGCCAGCTGGAGCAGGCGAAGATGCAGGAGAAGGTCGCTGCATCCCTGCAGTCCATGGATGCTGTGACTGCTAACGGTTCTCCGAACCTGGACCAGGTGCGCGAGAAGATCGAGCGTCGCTACGCCAACGCACTCGGACAGTCTGAGCTGGCACAGAACTCCGTCCAGGGACGCATGGCAGAGGTCGAGCGCGCCGGTATTCAGATGGCGGGGCACTCCCGACTGGAGCAGATCCGTGCGGAGATGAACAGTGGCAACAACCAGCTTTCCGGCAGCCAGCAGCAGGAGGCCATTGAGCAGGCGAAGCCGCAGGCCGGTAATGTCGGCCAGGATGCAGTCGCCGAGCGCATGCGACAGCTGCGCAACGAGAACTAGTTTCCGACTCCGCGGGATTTCAGCGCCTCGCCAAGGTGGCGGGCGCGAAGCAGGCTGCGGACAATAACCGGCACGCCGAACGCAAGCACGGAGCGCGATGCGCCCCGTGCTTTTCTTGCGTCCAGCACCTCGTTCACCGTCAGCGCGGTCAGTGGAATCAGGCGAATGGTCAGCGCAAGGAGCAGGCTGATGGTCTCCACGGGCAAGCCGATCCTGCCGAGCGGCCGCAGTCCGGCCTCTACGGCGTCCATCAAGGCCACGACTGTCGTGGTCAGTGTGAGTAGGCTGGCCATCGCGACCGCCGACAGGATCACCCCGAAGTAAGTCAAGGCGGTCGGCAGGTCGCGCTGCCACCACAGCAATCCAGCAAAAGCGGCCAGCAACACGGTAGGAGGCAGCAGCTGCTGCAGCGTTAGGCGGACGGGAATCCGCGCGGCCAGGTAGCAGATCGCCGTGAACCCGACGACCACTCCGGCCTGCCACGGAACCTTGGTCCACAGGGCAGTTCCGACGAGGAAAACCAGCAGTAAAAAAATTTTTAGGCCCGCTGGTGCCCGGTGGAATACCGAGGTCCCGGGGTGAAACACGGACAGCGGCACATGTACGTGCAGGGGTTGCTTCATTCGTGAGCCTCCCTAACTCCGGTAGCTGTCAACGTAGTCGTTGATCACGCACTCCGCCGGTCCGTCGTCGTGAATCTGGCCGTCGCTGACCCACAGCACCCGGTCCATGTCCTCTAGGAGTTCTAGGTCGTGGGAGACCACGATTAGTTGCTGCGGCAGTTCCGCCAGGGTGCGGGCGATCATCCGCCGGTTCCCCAGATCCAGTAGGGTGGTCGGCTCGTCGGCAATTACTAGGTCCGGCTCGGCAACCAAGACTGAAGCAAGTGCTAGCAGCTGCTTTTCACCGCCGGAGAGGAAATGCGGGGAGGCATCCGCCAGGTGTTCCAGGCCCATGTTCTGTAGCGCGCGTTGTACCTTCTTCCGCCGCTCGGGGCCTTTCTTGGTGGTTCCTCTTAAGGAAAACGCGACGTCTTCGGCGACAGTGGGCATGATGATTTGGTTGTCGGCGTCACTAAAGATAAACCCCACCTGTTTGCGCACCTGGCGACCGTGCTTGGTCACGTCGAGGCCCGCGACGCGCACCTGGCCGCGCGTTGGTTCGGCAAGGCCGTTGATGAGGCGCGCCAGGGTGGATTTGCCGGAGCCGTTGGAGCCGATGATGCCGATGCGCCGTTCGCTCAAGGTCAGGTTGATGTCGTGGAGCACGGTGCGTTGGCCTGCGGCGCTGGGGAAGGTGACGCCCACATTGTCGAACTCGATGACGGGCATTCTAGGCCTTGGGGGAGTCGGCGTTCTGGGGCTTGCGAAGCGTGGGGAGCAGGTCGGGAACGGCCTTTGTGACGGCAAGGGCAATGGCGACGGCGAGGACGATCTTGATGAGGTCGCCCGGGATGAACGGCGTGTTGGTGGCCAGTGCAGTGCCCAGGCTGTAGTCCAGGCGCACCATCAGGCCAACGGTGCCGCAGAGGTATTGGATGATCACGCCGACAATGCCTGCCAGGAAGAACACGGCGGCGCGGGCGTTGAGGTTGCGTGGGGCGTACTGGGCGATGAGGCCGATGACGAAGGCGGCGATGACGTAGCCGACGATGTAGCCCACGGTGGGGCCGGCTACGGCTGCGGCGGCGGGCTTCCAACCGGCCATGTTGGGCACGCCGACGAAGCCTACGGCAATGAACAGGGTAGTGGCCAGTCCGCCGCGCCAGAAGCCAAGTATGAGGGAGGCTAGGAGGATGCCCATGTTTTGGAGAACGATGGGCACTCCGGAAACGCCGACGGGGAACTGTACGCCGCCGAGGACGATGATGAGAGCTGCAAAAACGGCGATGTACGCGAGGTCCACCGCTTTGAACTCTGTAGTTTCTGTGGTTGACATAAATAGAATGATAAACCAATTCGCCGTAGAACTTGAACAGTGTTCAAGGAGGGGTTGGGTCGGGGGTGGGGTGTAGATTGGGAAACCATGCGCAGGACAGAGTTTGATCGACTAACCGAAGGTGAATTTGGCGATGGTTTCCGCGCGTGGATTGCGGACACCCACGTGCTGAGTTCCTTGGGGGACACGCCCGCGGCGCTAATCGAACAGGGGTATGATCCGCGCGATGTGTGGCTGGCGCTGTGTGATGACTTTGATGTGCCGGAGGAGCGCCGCTTAGGCGAGGATATCTAGTTCTCTCCGTTCTTTCTTTATGGACGCCCATCTTGTGCGCGATTGAGGAATTCAGTTAAACAATCGAACAAAGGTTCGTGTAGGGTGTGTGTCGGTGCCATGGTTGTCCGCGCGGTCGAGTACAACTGTCAATGAACCTTTTCGCGGTGCCCTCGGTCTAAGGGATCGGGGGGTGCGAAAAAGATGACGAATATAGGCACGTTAGATAAGCAGGGCACGGAAACAGCAGGTGCCGACGCAGAAGTAAGGAGCAGCAACTCTATGCCACCGAAGAAGAAGCAGACCGCCGCCGCGGCGGGGAAGGATCGTTCCAAGGCTCTAGAGCTTGCTATGGCGCAGATCGAGAAGGACTTTGGCAAGGGTGCCATCATGCGCCTCGGCGACGATACCCGCCCGCCGATCCAGGCGATTTCCACCGGCAATATCGCCATTAACGCAGCGCTGGGCATCGGCGGTTTTCCGCGCGGTCGTGTGGTGGAGATCTACGGGCCGGAGTCTTCCGGTAAGACCACCGTGGCGCTGCACGCGATTGCGGAGGCGCAGCGGGACGGCGGTATTGCGGCCTTCGTGGATGCCGAGCACGCGCTGGATCCGGAGTACGCCCGCGCGCTGGGCGTGGATACGGATGCGCTACTGGTTTCTCAGCCGGATACGGGCGAGCAGGCGTTGGAGATCGCGGACATGCTGATCCGTTCTGGGGCCATCGACATTATCGTGGTGGACTCCGTGGCGGCGCTGACGCCCAAGGCGGAGATCGATGGCGACATGGGCGACTCCCACGTCGGTCTGCAGGCGCGTCTGATGAGCCAGGCGCTGCGCAAGATGACCGGTGCCCTGTACCAGACGGGCACCACCGCCATCTTCATTAACCAGCTGCGCGAGAAGATCGGCGTGATGTTCGGCTCGCCCGAGACGACGACGGGCGGTAAGGCGCTGAAGTTCTACGCTTCGGTTCGTTGCGATATTCGCCGTATCCAGGCGCTGAAGGACGGCCAGGACGTGGTGGGTAACCGCACGCGCATCAAGGTTGTGAAGAACAAGGTTTCCCCGCCGTTTAAGATCGCGGAGTTCGACATCCTCTACGGCGAGGGCATTTCGCGCGAGGGCTCCATCATCGACCTGGGTGTGGAAACCGGCCTGATTAAGAAGTCCGGCTCCTGGTTTACCTACGACGGCGACCAACTGGGGCAGGGCAAGGAGAAGGCCCGCGAGTTCCTCAAGAACAACCCGGATCTTTCCGCGGAACTGGAGGATCGCATTGCCCGCGAGCTGAAGATCGGCCCCTACGCCAAGATGAAGGACGAGCAGGCTGACGATGCCACCGAGGGGCAAGTGGACGAGGATAAGCCCATTGAGCTGAGCCCGAACTTCGACGATGACAGTGAAGAATAGGGATCGCGAAGGAACGATAGAGGCACTCCGGCAGGCCATTGCCAACTACTCGCCCGGTGAGGGTGGGGGATTGGTGGATACGGCGCAGGAGGAGAGGCTCGCGCCGATTAAGGCCAAAGCGGTGCGGCTGATCAACCACCGTGCCCGATCCACCGAGGAGCTGCGCCGCAGACTGCTGGAGGCCGACTGTGAACCGGAGGGCGTGGAAGAGGTTCTGAACCGCTGCATAGCCAATGGAATGTTGGACGATGCCGAGTTTGCCAACGAATGGGTGCGCCAGCGGGAAAAGAACCAAAAGAAATCCGTCGCTGTATTGCGCCGCGAACTGCAGCAGAAGGGGATCACCTCCCCGCTGATCGACGATGCCTTGGCGCAGGTCGATGATGAGTCCCAGGAACGGATCCTCGACGATCTTGTGACCAAGAAGGCAGCCAGTATCAAGACCCGACCCGCCGATCGCAAAGAATACGACAAGGCTCTGCGACGTGTGGTGGGCGTTGCCGCCCGTCGCGGGTTCCCGGAGGGCGTAGCGCTGCGCCACGCGCGCCGCGCGCTGGACACGCGACTAGAGGAGCTGTAGCGGGCGTCACTAGGTAACAACCGCGCTTTCGTAAACGCAGCAACGGAAGGGGTAGGGTAATCCACGTGACACAGACGATTCAGACGCAAACGGGCGAGACCAGCGGTGCCGCGCGTACTTACGAGGTGCGCACCTTCGGCTGCCAGATGAACGTCTACGATTCCGAGCGACTGTCCGGGCTGCTCGAAGACTCCGGATACGTCCCCGTAGATGAGGGCGCGACCCCGGACGTGGTGGTTTTCAACACCTGCGCGGTACGGGAAAACGCAGATAAGCGCCTGTACGGCACCCTCGGCCAGATGAAGGCCATCAAGGACGAACACCCCGGCATGCAGATCGCTGTCGGTGGCTGCATGGCGCAGAAGGACAAGCAGACCGTGGTGGACAAAGCACCATGGGTCGACGTGGTGTTCGGCACGCACAACCTAGGGTCGCTGCCAACGCTGTTGGAGCGTTCCGCGCACAACCACAAGGCAGAGGTGGAGATCTTCGACTCGCTGGAGGAGTTCCCCTCCGTGCTGCCAGCCAAGCGCGAATCCGCGTACGCCGGCTGGGTGTCCGTCTCCGTCGGCTGCAACAACACGTGCACCTTCTGCATCGTGCCGGCGCTGCGCGGCAAAGAACAAGACCGCCGCCCCGGCGAGATCCTGGCCGAGGTCAAGGCGCTGGTGGCACAGGGCGTGAGCGAGGTGACGCTGCTGGGGCAGAACGTCAACGCCTACGGCGTGAACTTCGCCGACGAGACCCTGGAGCGCGACCGCACGGCATTTTCCAAGCTGCTGGGCGCCTGCGGCGAGATCGAAGGCCTGGAACGCCTGCGCTTCACCAGCCCCCACCCGGCCGAGTTCACCGACGACGTAATCGACGCGATGGCCGAAACCCCCGCAGTCTGCCCGCAGCTGCATATGCCACTGCAGTCCGGCTCGGACAAGGTGCTGAAGGACATGAAGCGTTCCTACCGCTCCAAGAAGTTCCTGGCGATCCTCGACAAGGTGCGCGAGCGCATCCCGCACGCGGCGATCACCACGGACATCATCGTCGGCTTCCCGGGCGAGACGGAGGAGGACTTCCAAGCGACCATGGACGTCGTAGAGAAGGCCCGGTTCTCTAGCGCCTACACCTTCCAATACTCGCCGCGCCCTGGTACTCCCGCTGCGGAGATGGAAAACCAGGTGCCGAAGGCTGTGGTGCAGGATCGCTACGAGCGCCTGCTGGCGCTGCAGGAGCGCATCAGCGAGGAGGAGAACCGCAAGCTCATCGGCACTTCCCAGGAGCTGCTGGTGCAGGCGGATGGCCGCAAAAACGACCGCACCCAACGCCGCTCCGGTCGTGCCCGCGACGGGCGCCTCGTGCACTTCACACCGGAGGGCGATATCCGCGCAGGTGATGTCGTGGAGGTCGTTATTACTGACGCCGCGCCACACTTCCTCATCGCCGACGGCGGAGTTGCGAGCCACAGGCGCACCCGGGCTGGGGACATGACAGAGCTGGGGGAGACTCCGACGACGGCGCCTGTGGGCGTCGGGCTCGGAATGCCCAGCATCAAGAAGCCCGAGCCGACCACGGCGGGCGGATGCAGCACGGGAGGATGTGGCTGTGAGTAAAGAAGACGCTGTGAGTAAGGAAAAAACAGACAACAGTGCAGATCAGGTGGACCGGCTAGCGAAGTACCGGGACGACCTCGGTGGTGCCGAGCGCAAGGTCGCGCGCCAGGTGGTGCTGGGGCGCTACATGCCTCTGCTGGCCTTCGGGTTGCTGGTTCCGCTGATCACTATTTTCCTGCCGCACGCGGGCGACGTGCGCGGCTTCGACGTGCTCTTCGATACGCCGGTGGCGCAGAACAACGATACGACGAAGCCGGAGATGATCTTTTCCTGGCTCCGACTGACTGCCATCTTGCTGACGATTGGCACCATCGTTTCCAAGTCCTGGATGGTGGCCTGGGTGACCTGGGCTTTTGCGGGCGTGGCCTGGTGGTACAACGTGTTTGCCGTGTGGATGCGGCAGACCCGCCCGCCGACACTCACGGGCGACGGGCCGGCGATCCCGCTGGTCTTCAGCCTGCTTGGGTTGACGGTGCTGTTTATCGCCATGTCGGCCGTGGTGTTCCAGAAGAACCCGCTGCAGCGAGCCCTGGCGGCCGCGCGGCGCGAGGAAGCGCACCGGGACGAGGAATCCCGTCTGGCGCAGCAGCGCCTACGCACGGGCATTGAGGAATGCGAGGTAGCCGAGATCGTCGATGACCGGCGTGCCCGCGCGAAGGCTCGGCGCCAGCGCAAGGCGGAGCAGAAAGCCGAGCAGGATTCCGAGCAGGATTCCGAGAGCTAGCTTTCTAGCGCCGCCGCAGCGGCATCTGCCCATTCCTGCCACTGGGCGGCCTGTGCGCGCAGCTTCTCTGCCTTGGAGGCGTTGCCGGCCTTCTCCGCCGACTCGGCTTCGCGGGTGAACTGGTCAACCTTGGCCTGGAACTGGGCGACACGTGCCTGAGCCTCCGGGTCGGTGCGGCGCCACTCGGCATCGGCAGCTTCCTCAACGCGGGACTCGATGGCCTTGATCTTGTCCTCAAATTCGCGGACTCGGCCACGGGGGACGAAGCCGATCTGCTCCCACTTCTCCTGTAGCTCGTGAAGCACCTTGCGGGCCTTGTCCACGCCGTGGGCCTGCGGATCGACCTTGGGGGAGTACTCGTCGATCAGAGCCTGCTTGGCCTCCGCATTCGCCTCGAACTCCTTGTCCTTTTCCGCGTTGGTGGCCTTGCGCGCGGCGAAGAATACGTCCTGTGCCTTGCGGAAGCGTTCCCACAGCTGGTCGTCCACGTTGCGAGGGGCGCGGCCGGCTGCCTTCCACTGGCTCATCAGGTCGCGGTACTTGGCGCTGGTGGCACCCCAATCCGTGGAATCCTGCAGAGCCTCGGCCTCCGCGATAAGGTCTTCCTTCCTTAGTCGCGCGCGCTCGCGATTGCGGTCGAGTTCATCGAAGTGTGCCTGGCGCTTGCGGTTGAACTCGGAGCGGGCAGAGGAGAAACGCTTCCACAGCTCGTCGTCCTTTGCACGATCCACGCCCTTGATGGCGCGCCACTGTTCGACGATGGTGCGGATGCGCTCGCCGGAGCGCTTCCAATTCACTGTAGAGGGGTCTGCCGCAGCGATCGACTCGACCTCCGCCAGCAGCTCCTCCTTGCTCTCCAGAGCGGACGCCCGGCGCTGTTTCTTGGCCTCCGCGACCTCCTGTTCGGTGGTCTGGGTGCGCTGAGAAATCTTTTCCAGTCGCGCCTCGAGCGCCGGGATATCGCCGATCACCGCCGCGGTGCTCAGCGAATCCAGCAGTGCCTGGGCATCGTGACGAATGGTCGGGGCCTGCTCCGGGTTGTTAGTCAGGCGGGCCTCGAGCATCTGAACCTCGGTGCACAGATCGTCGTAGCGCGCACCGAAGTGCTGCAGCCCCTCCTCCGGGGTGCCGGCCTTAAACTCGCCGACCTGGCGCTCGCCCTCGGGTGTCCTCACCCAGGCCACTCCTTGGTTATCTACACGGCCGAACTGCGCGGGGTCGTTCTTGGGAATAGAGACACTCCCGGGCTGAACCACCTTCGGTCCCGGCTTCGGGCCGGGCTTTGGACCGGGCTTGGGAACCGGACGAGAATTCGTGAGATCAGTCATTGGGGATACTCCTACCTAAAACCAAAACGTTCCAATCGCCTTCACAGGCAATGAGGTCATTATTACACCAGCCAGCACCTTGGTGGGGGATCTTGGGCGGTGCACTGGGGCGGCTACACTGGTTTCCTATGAATTCCTCCACCCGTCCGCGCCCCATTGCCGTCGTCGGCCCCACTGCGTCCGGCAAGACGGCAATCTCCTTGGCGTTGGCCAAGCAGCTGGACGGGGAAATCGTCAATATCGACTCTATGCAGCTGTACCGCGGCATGGATATCGGCACGGCCAAGGTTCCGGAATCCGAAAGGGAGGGCATCCCGCATCACCAACTGGATATCTGGCCGGTCACCAAGCCAGCCAGCGTGGCGGAGTACCGCGATGGGGCGATCGAGACCGTGGAGAAAATTTTTTCCCGCGGCAAGGTGCCCATCATCGTCGGCGGTTCCATGATGTACGTCCAGGCGTTGGTCGACGAGTGGGACTTCCCTCCGACCGATCCGGCCGTGCGCGCAAAGTGGCAGCGCCAACTCGACGAACGCGGCGTGGCTGCCATGCACCAGCACCTGGCGACGATCGACCCCGAGGCCGCCCGGATCATCGAGGACAACGATCCCCGCCGCACCGTCCGCGCCCTCGAAGTGATTGAACTGACCGGCAAACCCTTCGCGGCCTCGCAGCCCCCGAAGGACTCCACACCGCGGTGGAACATGCGCCTGTTGGGGCTGAACGCTCCCGCCGAATGGCTCAACCCGCGCATCGAGCTGCGGGTTCGCCAGATGTTCGACCAGGGACTCGTCGACGAGGTTCGGACTCTGGTCGGCGAAGGCTTGGTCCGCGAATCCACCGCTGGCCAGGCTATCGGCTACGCGCAGGTGTTGGACTATTTCGCCGGCGAGCTGACGTACGAGGACGCCGTGGATCGCACCATTACCGGCACCCGTCGCTATGCTCGACGGCAACGTTCCTGGTTCCGGCGCGATAAGCGGATTGTGTGGATTGACGCCGACTCTCCCGACCCGGTGCGCGTAGCGACGGAAGCACTGGGATTAAACGACTAGAAGGAGTTCCCTACAGTGATCGAGTTCATGAAGGCCCACGGCACGGAGAACGACTTCGTGGTGTTGCTCGACGAGGCCGTGGAAGTGCAGCTGTCCGAAGAGCGCGTGCGCGTCCTGGCAGATAGGCGGGCCGGGATCGGCGGCGACGGGGTGATTCGCATTGCCACTGCCGATGCTCTGGTTAACGCCGGGGTGCTGCCAAACCTGCGCGAGGGCGTGCGGGGCGACGAGTGGTTCATGGATTACCGCAACGCCGATGGCTCGCTGGCGGAGATGTGCGGTAACGGTGTGCGCGCGTTCGCACACGTGTTGTGTTCGCAGGGGAAAGTGCAGGCAGGGGAGCAGTTCGGCATCGGCACCCGCGCAGGCCGCAAGCTGGTGGAGGTCCACGAGGTGACCGGCGAGAATCAGGAGCACGCCATAGTCAGCGTGGAGATGGGCGCCCCGCAGGTGCTGGGAGTTTCTACCGCCCAGGTCGGCGACGTGAAGGTTGCAGGGCTTGGGGTAGACATGGGCAACCCGCACCTGGCCGCGGTGATTCCGGGTCTTACCGCGGACAAGCTCCAGGAAATGACCATCGATCAGCAGATACAGTTCGACCCGGAGTTCTTCCCGGCGGGGGTGAACCTGGAGGTTCTCACGCCGCTGGATGAGGCGGGCGCGGTGCACATGCGCGTCCACGAGCGCGGGGTGGGCGAGACTCGCTCGTGCGGCACCGGCACTGTTGCCGCCGCTGTGGCTGCTCTTGCGGACGCCGAACGGGCCGAAGGCACCGTCACCGTGCACGTTCCAGGTGGCGAGGTGCAGGTGGAGATCTCCGCGCAAGGTTCCGTCTTGCGCGGGCCGTCGGCCATCGTGGCCTGGGGGCGGACGGTTCTTTAGCGACCCTTTTTAGTGGCCTCCGCAGCCGCAGCTGCCGGAGCCACAGGCGCCGCCGCAGCCGGCGGCGTCCACGGTACTAGCGGTGAACTGCACGGTGCCGGCCACGATCAACGGAGCATCGGACTGTGCGAGTTCCTCGTCGACCGCATCCTCGGGTAGAACTACCGTAAACTCGAAGGGAGAGGTCACCCTTGCCGTCCAGAACTTCTGGCCGGTCAGGGCGTTAACCTTGCTGGACCAATCGGAGGCCTCCACGGCGATGTTGGCCGTGGCGTGCGGGGTAGTGGCAGGGGAGTTGATGTCCTGCAGGCCACTCGAGTCCACCACGCCGACCTTGAGGCCGCCGTCCTTGGCGAACTCAGTCGAGTCCCCGTACACACGCACGGAGCTGGCCAGAGCCCCAATGTGGAACTGGTGGTACTCCAACGAAGGGGCGTCCACAAGCAAAGGCCCTTGCGCGATGGTGGCGGTGAGGGAAGCGATTGTCGGTGCCTGCTGGCCGGCAATCTGCAGCATGGGGCTGTCGTCCACAACATCGAGCACGCCGATGATGTCGTTCAACATCGACAAGTGCGCCGTGGCGGGCACACCGCCGGTGAAGCTGGCGAAGGAGCCGAAGGGCTCGACGGCGAGTACGACCAGGCGGGCGCCGGAAGGGTCGTCGAACTGCAGAACCTGGCCGCCGCGAACCTCGCCCGAGACGGCGAGGCTACCCGAAGAGTAGGTGGCCTCCAGGGCGTCCTGCCACTTGGGGAAATCCATACCAATGCTGCGGAGTTCAGGAATCATGCCCACCACTTTAGTCCTCTACACCAAATTTCCTATTTACCTCCTCTGACAGGTAAAAATAGAGCGTAATGACGGAAAAGACGGATAAAACCGAACACACTACACACCTTTATGATTCGCCTGCGCCGCCCACGGTCGGCGAGCTCGATTTGGAGGCGCGCTCTAGCCTCCGGCGGTTGTCCCGCGGAGTAAATACCTACACAGACGAGCAGTCCGACGGCTACGACGTTGAGTACCGCAAGCTGAGGCTGGAAAAGGTCGTGCTGGTTGGCGTGTGGACCACCGGGACGATCGCGCAGGTCGAGGCGAGCCTGGAGGAACTGCGGGCCCTGGCGGAAACCGCGGGCTCCGAGGTGGCGGACATGCTCTACCAGCGGCGCGACAAGCCGGACTCCGGCACCTACATCGGCCGCGGCAAGGTCGAGGAGCTGAAGTCAGTGGTGCAGGAAACCGGGGCAGATACGGTGGTCTGCGACGGTGAGCTAAGCCCCGGCCAGATGATTGCGCTGGAGAAGGCACTGGATGTCAAGGTCATCGATCGCACCATGCTGATCCTGGATATCTTCGCCCAGCACGCGAAGTCCAAGGAGGGTAAGGCGCAAGTTTCGCTGGCGCAGATGGAGTACCTGATTACGCGTGTGCGTGGTTGGGGTGGCGCGCTGTCCCGCCAGGCTGGTGGCCGTGCAGGCTCTAACGGTGGCGTGGGCCTGCGCGGTCCGGGTGAGACGAAGATCGAGGCGGATCGTCGCCGCCTGCGCTCCGATATGGCGAAGCTGCGCAAGGAGATCGCGGCAATGAAGACCTCCCGCGAAGTCAAGCGCGAGCGGCGTGATGCTTCCGCCATTCCGCAGATCGCCATTGCCGGTTACACGAACGCGGGCAAGTCCTCGCTGATTAACGCGCTGACTGGCGCGGGCGTGCTGGTGGAGGATGCACTTTTCGCCACCCTGGATCCGACTTCTCGCCGCGCGCAGCTGGCCGATGGTCGCGCCGTGGTGTTCAGCGATACGGTTGGCTTCGTCCGCCACCTTCCGACCCAGCTGGTGGAGGCTTTCCGCTCCACCCTGGAGGAGGTGCTGGCCGCCGATGTGGTGCTGCACGTTGTGGACGGTTCGGATCCATTCCCGCTGGAGCAGATCAAAGCCGTCAACACGGTCATCGGCGGGATTGTGGAGGAATCCGGACAGGCAGCGCCGCCGGAGATCTTGGTGATCAACAAGGTCGACGCGGCCGATCCGCTGGTGCTGGCTGAGCTACGCCACCGGGTGCCGGATGCTGTGTTTGTGTCGGCGAAAACGGGCGAGGGCATCCCGGAGCTAGAGGCGCAGCTGGAACTGTTCCTGAACTCTTTGGACTCCCACGTGACGTTGCATGTGCCTTTCGAGCGGGGCGATGTGGTGGCGAGGGTGCACGAGCTGGGCACGGTGATTGCCGAGGAGTACGACGCCGCCGGCACCCGCCTGGACGTACGCTTGCCCACGGTGGTGGCTAAAGAGCTCAAAGAGTTCATCGTCGCCGAGTAGACGGAGCAGGCTCGGTGGGGCATGAGTAGTTAGGCCGGGAAGGTGACCTCGATGCCCAGATTCTGCAGCTCTGAGACGTAGGGGGCGGGCGCGTCATGGTCGGTGACGATCGCCCCAATGTCTTGGATGCTGGCGAAGCTGACAAGGTAATCGAGGCCGAACTTCGTGGAATCGCAGAGCGCGACTACGCGGTCGGAGTTCGCCACCATAGCGCGCTTGATAGCGCCTTCCTGCGCGTCTGGGGTGGAAAGCCCATGGTCGATCGTGAGTGCGTTAGTGCCGATGAAGGCGACGTCCGCATGGAGCACGCCAATGTCACGGGTAGCTAAGTCGCCAACTACCGCCTGCGAAGCCGCACGGACGTGACCGCCGATGAGTTGCACGTCGCAGCGGGGGGATTCCGCCAGCGTCGTGGCGATGAAGAGCGAGTTGGTGACGATGTTGAGCTTCGGCGCCATGCGCTTCGGGTCGTTGGTAGCGTTCGCCTCGGCTATAACCTCGGCGAAGATGCCGGTGGTGGTTCCCGCGTCGATGAATACGGTGCTGCCAGTGTCCGGCAGCAGGGAAACCGCCGCCTTGGCGATGGCTCTTTTGGCGTTGAGGGAGGCCTTCGACCTGGCCGCGAGCGTGGTGAAGTCCGTTCGGAAGTTCTGTACCGGAACGGCGCCGCCGTGCACGCGGAAGAGCTCCCCACCGTCGTCGAGGACGGCGAGGTCGCGGCGAATTGTTTCTGCGGTGACGCCGAACTTTTCCGCCAGTTCATTGACAGTAACCCTGCCATGAATGGCGGTAAGGGAGGCTATCTGACGGCGCCGTTCTGCTGATTCCATACGCGATACTTTAGTGGTTTGCGGGCGGTAGACGGTGGCGTCAGAACCAATGGGGGGAGCCTAGATCTTGCGTAGGACGGCCGCGACCTTGCCCAAGATCGTTGCTTCCTCCGCAGGAATGGGCTCGAACAGTGGGTTATGAGGCAGCAGCCATAGGCCGTCACCGTCCTTGTGGAACTCCTTGACGGTGGCTTCGCCGTCGATCATCGCGGCAACGAAATCGCCGAACTCGGCAACCGACTGGGAGCGTACGACGACCCAGTCGCCGTTGAAGAT
This sequence comes from Corynebacterium sp. LK28, assembly GCF_014335105.1. Lineage (NCBI taxonomy): Bacteria > Bacillati > Actinomycetota > Actinomycetes > Mycobacteriales > Corynebacteriaceae > Corynebacterium > Corynebacterium sp. LK28. The sequence continues at coordinate 50,779 of NZ_PDGZ01000014.1, forward strand.
GCCAGCGTCCTGCATGGACTCGCCAACTACCTGCAGCAGGAAGAGTTCGCCGTTGCCCACGAGCTCCTGGGGGAGCGGGAAGTGCGCTTCGACGTTTTGCTCGGCCAGGATCGGCGAGCCCGCGGCGATCTGCCCGACCACCGGTACGTAGGTGGCCTCCGGCATGAGCTCTTCGTTCTCAGTTGGTTGCGGAGTGCGGGGGGAAGACGACGCGGCAGGGGCTTTGCCCTGATTGACCAGCTGGCCACCATCAAACGAGCGCACGTCCACTGCGCGGGGGCGCTTGCCATCGCGACGGAGATAGCCGCGCTTTTCCAGCTGCGTGAGGTGATAGGAAACCGAGGAGGTGGAATGCAGCCCCACCGCGTCCGCGATCTCTCGGATGCTTGGTGGGTAGCCACGAATGACCGTCGAATCGCGGATGACCTCGAGGATGCGGCGCTGACGGGTGCTGAGGGCTGGCTTCTTGCCCTCCTTCTCCGCCTGCTTCTCCGCTCGCTTGTCGGCCTCCGACTTTGGCGGGCGCCCCAGTTTGCGGCGGGGGTTAGCGCTTGCGCTCGGGGTGGTGGGGGATTCGTCGGTGCTCACAGGGGTACCTCATTCCGGCGGTGTTTCACGATCGAATCCAATAGTACCCGAAATCGAACGGAGTTCTAGCATATGTGTTCGAAAAAGTTTGGATTCCACTAGACAGTCTCGAACATGCGTGCTAAATTTCATCACAGGTTCTTAATTCGAACAGGCGAGCGAAATGATGGAGAGATTTTCGAACGCTGTCCGGAGCGACTGGTTCACTGTGAACCGCAGTAAGAGATACGAAGCGCGTTACCCCTTAGTGGCAAGCGCGGATCTAAGAAGGAGAATCCACGTGACCACCTCGATTGTACGACAAGAAAACACCCGTCAGTCGCTGAAGTCTGGGCGTGTGTTGCCCATCGATCGTTCTACTCCGCTGCGCCGCCCGCAGATTCGCAAGCCCGATTGGCGGGCGCTGGACAGTGCTCCTAATTCGAACACCTATGGGTATTCCAACGCGCCCACTGTTCGACCGGTTTCCCGCGATCGTATGGATCGTATCGCAGGCCGGAGTGAATACATGTTCGATCGCCCGAAGGGACGAATGGATCGTTTCTACGCTCGTGTTGACAGAGTTGTGCACTCTCCAGGAGCCACCATTGTTTCTTTGGCTGCAACGTCGATGCTACTGGGGCTGGCCCCGCTCATTGCGCCCTAAAACGCAAACCTAGCCCAAGCTATCGCGGGTGAACGCGAGTGTGCTTGTAGGTTTTAGTTCGGGTTCTGTGTGCGAGGGAGGGGGAGACTAGGCTTAGGGGCGTGTTGTGCCCTTCTTGTAGCTCGGACTCCTCCCGCGTAGTTGACTCGCGCTCCATCGAAATGGGCGTGTCCATTCGCCGCCGCCGGGAGTGTAGCCAATGCCAAACGCGTTTTACCACCATCGAAAGGTCTGTCCTGTTGGTGGTTAAGCGCAACGGAGTGACCGAGGAGTTTAGCCGAGAGAAAGTCATCAAGGGCGTGCGTCGAGCGTGCCAAGGGCGCGATGTCTCCGATGATGCGCTCAAACGCCTAGCGCACGAGGTAGAGCAGGCAGTACGAGTGGCACACGGCTCCCAAGTGCCGGCCAACCAAATTGGCCTGGCGATCCTGGATCCCCTGCGCACCCTCGACGAGGTTGCGTATCTGCGCTTCGCCTCCGTGTACAAGTCCTTCAACTGTGCCGAGGACTTCGAGCAGGAAATCGAATCCCTACGCGCACACCGCAAAGCCCTGGCAGAGCGGCAGGACGGCTCCGAAGGTTCGCATCCCGAAAGCTAGCGGATTTTTTCCAGCTTCTTGCGAATGCGCTGCAGGGACACAGAATGCGCGGTGCCCAGGTTCTGGGCGAACAGGCTGACACGTAATTCCTCGATCATCCAGCGCACCTCCTTGATCTGCGGTGATGCTGCGCGAGCAGTCGGCAGGCGCTTCTTAGTCTTCTCCAGCAGCTCGAAGGCCTCCTGAACCTCATCGTCCAGATCTTCCTCCTTATCTGGATCTAGCTTCATCAGTTCCAACCGCGCCCGCATCGCTTCCACGTAGCGGGGGACATGTCGCATGTGCTCAATGCCATTGCGTGCAATCGCGTGTTTGCCCAAGAAGAAGTCCAATTGCCCCTGCATATCGTCGATGGCCGCTCCGGACCACCCCTGCAGCTCTGCGGTCATGTCCGCCACTGCCAGCACCGCGGGCGCCAAAGCAACCACATACTGGCGCACCCGGCCAGGCCCCTGGGAGCGGGCTTCTGCCACGACCTCCTCGCAGCGCTCCGGATCCCGAATGATGGGGCCCAGCTTCATCAACATGTCCCGGCAGGCCAACGCGACCACGTCGTTCACCAGCCCGTCCACGCCTCCGGGGATCTGCTCCATGGCGACCCGTTGCCGCAGTGGCAACCCCTTGATCATCTGGTTGGGGGATACTGTGCATGCGTCGATCATCATGTTCAGTACCGTCGTGAATTGCTGAGCATCAGCCGCTTGGCGGGTAGGGAATGCCTTGAGTGTGACTCCGGACTTAGCTGACTTGCCAGCCGACGTGCCTGCGACAATGGCCGGGTACGTGTGCAGAGTCTGCCCGTCGACAATGGTCTCAACAGTCTCCGGGAGCACACCGATGCCATCGGCCGTCCACGCCTCCGCGGTAGCCAGCACGCCGGTGGATGTTCCGGCGGTTTTCCCGCGCCCGGCACGAGCCGTGCCGTTGTTGCCCCTATTATCCTGGCTGCTCTTGCGGGTGGCCGGGGAATGCTGGGCGGCGTCACTGGGGCTAGCCAGGTTGGACCGCGCCGCCGCCTGCGCGATCGCGGAGGTGACCTGCCCGGATAGCTTGTTCTGCAGGTACTGCAGGTCACGCGACTTCTCGATGACTTTGCCCCTGCGGTCGATCGCCGCGAACTGCATCCGCAGGTGCCCTGGCACCCGAGACCAATCGAAATCCTGGGCGCTAATGCCCTGGCCACCCAGCTCACGCAATGCCTCCGCCAGTGCGAAGTCGAAATCCCCATCAAAGGGCACCATCTTCTGCAACGCGGCAGAAGCGAAGTGGCTGGCGGGAACCACACTGGTACGCAGTGGCTTTGGCAGTGAACGGATCAGCGCCACCGCTAGCTCCTCGCGCATTCCGGCCACCAGCCAGCGGGTCTCGGGCTCAGAGACATTGGCCAGCAAAGGTAGCGGAACGCGCATGGTTATGCCGTCATTCGGATCGCCCGGCAGGAAGACGTAGCTCAGCTCAAATTCCAGGCTGCCCTGCTGCCAAATATCGGGGAAGTCGTCGGCGGCCTGCGCGGCTTCCTGCGAATCGATCAGGGCTTCCAGGGTGAAGTCCAGCTGGTGCGGATCCTTATGGCGAGCCTTCTTCCACCAAGAATCAAAGTGTCGGGAGGAAACGATTTTCTCTGGCAATCGGGCGTCATAAAAATCGAAGAGCACCTGGTCGTCGACAACGATATCGCGACGGCGAGCCTTATCCTCCAGCTCCGTAGCTTCGGCCAGAAGTTTCTGGTTGTGGGCGAAGAAGTGGTGACGGGTCTTCCAATCACCCTCGACAAGCGCATGGCGGATGAACAACTCGCGGGCTAGGGGGCGATCCACCTTTGACGCATTGACCATCCGATCCGCGACGATCGGCAGGCCCAACAGCAGCACCTTTTCATGCACCATCGCCGCACCGCGGGAGGAAGACCACACTGGCTCGGAATAGTTGTACTTCACCATGTGGGGCGCAATGGCCTCGATCCAGCTGGGGTCGATCGGGCCTACGGTGCGGGCAAAGACCTGCGACGTTTCCACCAGTTCAGCGGCCATCAGCCACTGCGGCGGCTTCTTCGACACGTGTGAGGACGGGTGCACCACAAAGTGCGACCCGCGGGTGCCAGTGAACTGCTTGGAGTTGCCCTCGCGCATACCCACATGCGTCAACAGGCCGCTGAGGACGGATTTGTGGACCAGATCCTCGTTGATCGACTCGGGCTCGAAGACGAGCTCGCGGACGTGGCGAATATTGGGGACCTTCCAGCTCAAATCCTGCACTACGGACAGCATCTGGCGCACCAGATCCATCCATTCCCGCACGCGGACGTAGTGGATAAACTCGCGCTGGCACAGCTTTCTGAACTTGTTCGCCGACAGTTCCTGGCGCTGTTGTTGCAGGTAGTTCCAGAGTTTCAGCAAGCTCACGAAGTCGGAGTTCGCCTTGAAACGCGCGTGCATCTCATCTGCTTGCTGCTGCTTTTCCAACGGCCTTTCGCGCACGTCCTGGATGGACAGCGCCGAGACGATGACCGCGATCGGCTCAATCAGGTTGTTCGCGTGCCCTGCCACCAGCATGCGCGCCAGTCGCGGATCGGTAGGGATGCGCGCCATGTCGCGGCCGATGGGGGTAAGCGTTGCTTCTTTTTCTGACGCCAACGCTCCGAGCTCCTGCAGCAATGCCACACCGTCGCGGATCGACTTGCTATCGGGTGCTTGCAGGAACGGGAACTTCTGGATATCGCCCAAGCCCAACGCGGCCATGGACAGGATCACGCTGGACAGGTGGGTGCGCAGGATTTCCGGATCGGTGAACTCTGGGCGCGCCTCGAAGTCCGCCTCGGAGTACAGGCGGATCGCGATGCCGTCGGCGATACGGCCCGAGCGGCCGGAGCGCTGTTTCGCGCTGGCTTGGCTAATTGGCTCCACCGGGAGGCGCTGCACCTTGGTGCGGTGGGAGTAACGGGAAATGCGGGCGTAGCCGGTGTCCACGACATAGTGAATGCCGGGCACGGTCAGCGAGGTTTCGGCGATGTTGGTGGCCAGTACAATGCGGCGGCGCGGACCGGTGCGGAACACGCGGTGCTGTTCGGCGTTGGAGAGGCGACCGAACAAAGGCAGCACGTCGACCTTGTGCACGCCTCCGGGGCCTGCGAACTCGCCTTCCAGTGCCTCGGCTGCGTCGCGGATCTCGCGTTCGCCCGAGAAGAAGCACAGAATATCGCCGTCACCTGCGCGCATGAGCTCCTTACAGGCAGCGACCAGCCCGTCCAGCGGGTCTGTTTCCACCTCGACGACCTCGCCGGTCTTTGGGTTCTCGCGCTGCGTAACGAGCGGGCGATAGCGAATCTCCACCGGGTAAGTGCGGCCAGAGACTTCGATGATGGGGGCGGGGGAGCCGTGGGCGTCACAAAAATGCTGTTCAAAGCTTTCCGGATCGATCGTTGCAGAGGTGATGATGACCTTCAGGTCCGGGCGCTTCGGCAGGAGCTGTTTGAGGTAGCCGAGGAGGAAGTCGATGTTCAGGCTGCGCTCGTGGGCCTCGTCGACGATGATCGTGTCGTAGTCGCGCAGTAGGCGGTCGCGCTGGATCTCGTTGAGCAGCACGCCATCGGTCATCAGTTTGACGGCTGTTTCCTTGGAGATCGTGTCATCGAAACGGATCTTGTAGCCGACCAGGGAAGATCCGCCGGGACTGTCCTCTTCCAATTCCTCGGCGATGCGCTCTGCCACACTGCGGGCGGCGATACGGCGAGGCTGGGTGTGGCCGATGACCTGCGTGCGACCGCGGCCGAGTTCAAGGCACATCTTCGGGATCTGGGTGGTCTTACCCGAGCCGGTCTCGCCGGCAATGATGACAACCTGGTTGTTCTCGATGGCCTTCTTGATGTCTTCGCGACGCTCCGAGACCGGCAGGTCGGGGTAGGAAATCGGCGGGATGGTGCGGACGAACTGGGGGCGACGGCGCTTCTGCGAGCGACGGCGCGAACGCTTACGCCTCTGTGGCGTGCCCGGGGCGCGACCTTCGTGTGCGGGGGAGGTCGACCCGTGCTCGTCCGTCATTGTGTGAATCACCCATCTTGCTTGTTGAATTTGCCCCGTGTTTGTGGGGGCTGAACAGGCCGATTCTAACAATCCGGGTGCAGGGAAGGAACTTTCACCCCAAGTACTTTCTACCCCCAAATGAAATAAGAGAAGGCTAAGTTTTTACTTAATTTATGAAAACCATCACATTTCCCCGCGATCTAAGCCTTATGTTTCGATAGTCAAAACAATCTATGAATTAATGTCCTTCTTCAGAAGCGAGAAACATATGTGTGAGCACACTAAGCAGGCCACGACCAGCAGTTCAAACAACTTCCTAGAGAACAGTTTCAGCCGCCGCAGCTTCTTCCGGGGGATGGCGGCCGTCACCGGCACCGTTGTGTGGGCTTCTGCCGGCGCCCCTGGTGCTGGTGCGCAGGAGGATTCAGGTTCCGGCACGGGAGGCTTTAAGGTCGGTCGCGGTTTGGCGGATATGACCGGCGAACCCTGGGGTGCCGGCATGTTTGGATACGCAGTCGATGAGCAGAAAACGTTAGGCATTCAGCGCCGGCAGTACGCCCGGGCGTTCATCTTCGTTGACGCCAACCGCGAGGACTCTCGCTTCGTGCACGTCACCTGTGACGTCGGTCTGATGTTCCAGTCCATTCATCTGGAGGTGCTGCGCCGGCTGAAGGATAAATATGGCGACCTGTACACCCAGGAAAATGTTGTGCTGGCTGCGACCCATACCCACGTGGCGCCCGGTGGAACCTCCCAGCACTTGATGGTCGACATCACCCACGGCGGCTTCCGCCCGAAGACCTTCGAGGCGACGGTGGAGGGGATTGTGACCGCAGTGGAACGCGCCCACGAGGATATTCAGCCATCAGACGTGACGGTTGCTGAGTCGACTGTTGCTGACGCGGGCGTCAATAGGTCTAAGACATCGTGGGATCGCAACCCCGAAGAAGACAAGAAAGCTCTCCCTAACGGCGTGGATACCCGCAGTGTCACCCTCCATGTCTCGCGCGGGGGTAAGCAGGTCGGTCTGATCAACTGGTATTCGCTCCACCCCACAAGTTTCGGTGCAGAATACAAGCACATTGCCGGCGACAACAAGGGTTATGCTGCCTGGGCTACCGAGGAAGCCCACGGTGTGGTGCATCGCCACCCCGAGGACGCGCCGTTCGTTGCGGCCTTTGCCAACATGTGCCCGGGCGACATCACCCCGAACATGGGGTTGACGCCTAACTCTGGACCCGGCGCAGACGAGCGCGAATCAGCAAAGATCCTCGGCGAGCGGATGATGAAGGCGACCGACGACCTGGGTAAGGACTGGTCGGCAGGCGGAATCGACGGGCGATTTCGTTGGGTGGATTGTCCCAAGCTGGTGGCAAGCCCCCGTTTTACCCCGGACAAGAAGGAGCACAAGCTCGGGCCAGCGATTCTGGGCGCGGCCTTCGCCGGGTCCTCTCAAGAGGATGGCGGGGGCGTGCCGCTACTGGGCTTCAACGAAGGTGAGCGCGGTGGCAATCCGTGGGTGCGTGACCTGAACAAGGCTCTCGCACCGCAGGAAATCAAGGATATTCACGGCCCAAAGGAATGTCTGCTACCGATGGGGTATATCGACGGAATGATCCAGCAGGTACACCCATTTACCATTCACCGCCTGGGAACCTTTGTTCTGGTCACCCTGGGATTCGAGCCGACCATTACCAGTGGGTTGCGCATTAAGCGCACTGTCGCCGCGGCGTTGGAAGTGCCGGAGAACACCATCGTGGTGCAGGGCTACACCAATGCCTACGGCCACTACATCACCACGCCCGAGGAGTATGAGGCGCAGAACTATGAGGGTGGCGCGACCATCTTCGGTCAGTACCAGCTGTCCGCATTTCAAGACGTCTTCGATGAGTTGGCTCGGGCGCTGAAGGAGGGCAAGCCGGTGGAGGTTGGACAGCCTGCGGGCGACCTGACCGGCCTGATTCCTAAGGTTCCGGGAAGCGATAACTGGATGGACGCTCCACCGGCGGGGAAGAAGTTCGGGGAAGTCTTGGAAGCGCCAACGGAGGTCAAGAGTGGCTCGAACGCGCGAGTGGTATTCGTGGGGGCTAACCCCAACAACGATATGCGACACGGTGAGGGCTATGTGACCATCGAAGACCTCAATGGTGAGGTTGTCGGAGATGATTCCAGCGAGAATACTCTGATCACATTCGAAAACAGTTTCGGGCAGACGCGAACCACGATTGACTGGAATACACAGGATGTTCCTCCGGGGCAGTACACCGTGCGTTTGAAGGGCGATTGGAAGGCGTTCTTGGGGAAGCTGACGCCATTCGAGGGCACTGCTGAACTGCAGATTACCTAGCGTTGGACTTGCTACTTATTTTTTACGGTTTAATTATACGTTTCTCATAATTGCTGTAATGTTGTGAGCGTGGTTCAGAGAGAGTATCGCCCTACAGTTGCCCAGCTGCGCACCTTCGTGACCATTGCCGAACACGGCCATTTCGGTACTGCCGCAACCCATTTGGGCATTTCCCAACCCTCCTTGTCGCAGGCACTAGCCGCGCTGGAAGCAGGGCTGGGGGTGCAACTGATTGAGCGCTCTACTCGCAAGGTCATCGTCACCCCAGTGGGCCGGGGGCTGCTCCCGTACGCCCAGGCAACGCTGGAGAGCCTAGAGACCTTCGTCACCCACGCCCGTGGCGCCCACGGTGGGCTGGTCGGACCGATGGCGATTGGCATGATCCCGACGGTCGCGCCGTATATCCTCCCGGACGTCCTGCATTCGGTCGCCGACTCAGCCCCAGAGCTCGAACCGCGGATCGTGGAGGAAAAGTCCCCACTGCTGGTCGATGCTCTGCGCCAAGGAAAGATCGACGTCGCCGTGCTGGGTATGCCGGGGGAAGGCGGCGGTCTGAATACCGTAGATCTGTACACCGAGGAGTTCGTCCTCGTCCTGCCGGAGGGGCACGCGCTTGCCGGGCGCAAGGACCTTTCCGTCGACGAACTGAAGAACGTGGATCTGTTGCTGCTGGACGACGGGCACTGCCTGCGCGACCAGATTCTCGAGCTGTGCCGAACGGTGGATATGTCCAACGATCCGCGCCACTCTGTGACGCGCGCGGCAAGCCTGTCTACGGTTATCCAGCTGGTCGCCGCGGGCCTTGGTTGCACCCTGGTGCCACTGTCCGCGGTGTCCGTGGAATGCCAGCGGCCGGGTATCGCCCTGGCAACGTTCTCCGGCGGCGCGGTGCGCGCCGGACGCACGATTGGTATGGCCTACCGTTCCAGCTCCACGCGCATCGACGATTACGCGGCACTGGGGGAGATCGTCGCGCAGTCGTTCAACCGCGTGGCGCAGGAAAGCCGGCGCGTTCTAGAAACCTACTTCTAGAGGCTTTCTTAGCCCTGCACGATGCTGAGCTCGGACAGGCGGATCTCGCCAGCCTCGTCCGTTGCGTGCAGATCCACCACACCTTCCAGCGCCCAGCCGTGATCGCCTTCCGGATCGTCGATGATCTGGCGCACAAACCAGCTGCCCGCGTCGGAGCCGGTGCCCCGCTTGATGAGGATGTTCATGTTTGACCGCGCGGCGGCGTCCACACCAACATCCGCATACTCGTCGAAGTAGTCGTCCATGGCGGCGGGCCAATCCGGCGGCGAGTCCAGGTATTCGTCCATCTCCGCAAGTTCGCGCTCCTTTTCGAAGGCGAACAGCTCCACGTGGCGGAAGAAGTAGTTCCGCACCATGCGGGTCAGCGCCTGCGGGTTGGCGGATAGCAGATTCGTATCCTCCACCCCAAAGGCGTGCTCGGCGACCTGATCCTCGGTCAGTGGAGCGTCCGGGTCGGCCATCTGAACCCACTCGTCGATCAGGGAGGAATCGACCTGTCGGATCAGTTCACCCAGCCACACGAGGATGTCGTCGAACTCCTCGGAGCGATAAGCGTCCGGCACCGAGTGCTCCAGCGTGCGGTAGGCGTCCGTCAGGTAGCGCAGTACCACGCCCTCGGAACGCCCCAGGCCGTATGTCGCCACAAAGTCAGAGAAAGTCATGGCCTTTTCCACCATGTCGCGCACGATAGACTTCGGGCTGATCTGGAAGTCCCGCGCCCACGGGTTGCCCTCACAGAAGGTGTCATAGGCCTGGTCGAGCTCGTCGGCAAGCGGCATTGGCCAGGTGATTTCTTCCACGATGGCCATGCGCTCGGTGTAATCGACGCCCTCTGCCTTTAGCGCCGCGATCTCCTCACCCCGCTCAGCTTTCTGCTGGGCGAGAAGTACCTGCCGGGGATCCTCTAGCACGGCTTCAAAGGTTGAGATGACGTCGAGCGCGAAGGTGTCGGACTCCGGATCCAGCAGCTCCAGCGCGGCCAATGCGAATGGGGACAGCGGCTGGTTGAGGGCGAAGTCGCGGTTCAGATCCGCGGTGAGCCGGGCATCTTTACCACTGGGAGTGTCGGCGGAGAATTCCTCCACGACCTCTGCGTTAAGCAGCCCGCGATAGAGCTCGATGGTGCGCAGGATCGCCTTGTTCTGCTTCGCGCGCGTGTCATGGTTAGTGCGCAGCAGGTGCTCCAGTGCCTCGAAGGTCCACTGGTCGCGGGCGACGACGTTGAGCAGCATGGAGTTGCTCATGCGGAACTGGCTGGTGAGTTCCTCTGGCTCGGCGTGGGTGAGCCGCTCGTAGGTCGACTCGGTCCACGTCGCCTGCCCGTCCGGGGCGGAGCGCTTGCGCAGCTTCTTGAGCTTCTTCGGGTCGCTTCCCGCGCGCTGGCGCAGGCGGAAGTTCTCAATCTCGTGCTCCGGAGCCTGGACGACCACGGTGCCTTCTGTGTCATAGCCCGCACGCCCCGCACGGCCGGCGATCTGGTGAAACTCGCGGGACTTCAGCACGCGGTGTTTAACGCCGTCGTACTTGGTCAGGCCCGTCATCAGGACCGTGCGGATCGGCACGTTGATGCCCACGCCCAGGGTGTCGGTGCCACAGATGATCTTCAGCAGACCCTTCTGAGACAGTCTCTCGACCAGGCGGCGGTACTTGGGAAGCAGACCCGCGTGGTGCACGCCGATGCCCTTGCGCAGCAGGCGCGAAAGCGTCTTGCCGAAGGCGGAGGTGAAACGGAAGTCGCCGATTTCCTCGGCAATGGCTGCCTTGGCCTCGTCGTTGACGAGCTTCATGCTGGTCAACGCCTGGGCGCGCTCGATGGCCTCGCGTTGGGTGAAGTGGACGATGTAGATCGGCGACTTGCCGTCGCTGATCAGTTCCTCCACTGTCTCGTGGACGGGAGTGTAGACGTAGTGGAAATCCAGAGGCACCGGACGGGTCGTGCCTGTGACCAGCGTGGTTTGGCGCCCCGTGCGCTCTGTGAGGTCATCCTCCAGCCATTTCGTATCGCCCAGGGTGGCGCTCATCAAAAGGAACTGCGCCTTAGGGAGCTCCAGCAGCGGAACCTGCCACGCCCAGCCGCGGTCGGGTTCGGAATAGTAGTGGAACTCGTCCATCACTACCTGGTCGATTTTCGCCTCCGCTCCGTCGCGGAGGGCGATGTTGGCAACGATTTCGGCGGTGGCGCAGATGATCGGCGCGCCACCGTTGACTGTGGCGTCACCAGTCATCATCCCGACATTCTCCGGGCCGAAGGTTTGGCACAGGTCGAAGAACTTCTCACTCACCAGGGCTTTGATCGGCGCGGTGTAGAAGCTGCGCTGCTTGCGCGCCATGGCGATGAAGTGCGCGGCGATGGCAACCATCGACTTGCCGGATCCCGTGGGGGTAGCCAGGATGACGTTGTCCTGGGCAACCAGGGCGGTCGCGGCTTCCTCCTGGGCGGGGTAGAGGTTGATGCCGCGGTCGCGCGTCCAGCCCAGAAAGGATTCTAGAATCGCATCGTCGATCAGGGATTCTGGGACCTCATCGAGGTCGGAGAGGAGCTCGGCCAGTTCTGCGGCAATACCCACGTTGTCTACTTTTCCTCTACTTGTTTTCTTCCGGGCCGTCGGTGCCAGCGGAGCCGCCATCGCTGCCGCCCTCGTCCGACATGTTCTGTAGGAAGGCCTCGAATTCCGCCCCTAGCTCTTCGCCAGTGGGGATATCCTGGCCGGGCTGCAGCAGGTTGTTTTCCCGCTTGCGGCGCATCCGCTCCATTTCCGCGTCGTACTGCTGCTCCAGTGCGCTGACGACCGTCGCAATCTCCTGCGAATCGTCGACCTGGTCCTGCAGCTGGCGCTGAACCCGCTCCAGCTCGCCCTCCAGCGCCTTCAACGGCAGTTCGCGGTTGGCAACTTCGCCGAAAGCCTGCAGCAGTCGCAGGGTTGCCTCTGGGTAGTCGGAGGCCGCGATGTAATGCGGAACGTGGGCCGTGAAACCGATGGTCTCAAAGCCATGCCGGTTCAGCTTCTTCTCGGTCTCCAGCGCCGCCGCACCGGGGACAATCATGCGGGAATCCCAGGTGTGGTAATCCCGGATCAGCGACGCCTCCGAAGCGTGCGCAGAGATCACCAGGCGACGAGTGTGCGGAACCGTCATCGGCGCGGAATACAGGGAGGCCACCATGCCTACCTGACCACGGCGAGCCAGATCCACGACGGCGTCACTAAAAGCACCCCACTTCAGATCTGGTTCCAGACCACTCAACAGCAAGAACGGGCGACCCTGCGTATCCTTCACAAGGTGCAGGTCAAGACGAATGTCCTCGCTGTCCACGACCTTGGAGTTATCGATCGTCACGCCGGGGCGCCGGGAACGGTAGTCGATCAGCTCGTCAATCTTGAACGAGGCCACGGGGCTGTGCTCGAGGGCAGCTAGGAGGTGGGAGCTGGCGCTGGACACAGCTTGTCCCGCATCCGCGTAGCCCTGCAGGGCTACGAGCATCGGCAGCTCTTCGCTGGGCGCGCCATCGCCAGACGTGCCTTCACCCAGCACAGCTGGTTCGTCGGCGATAGACTGTCGATCGAATTGGATCGGAGCTGGGTATTCTAGCTCGTACATCCGTCCCGTCGACTGCTGCTCTGTGCGGTCGTTGTTTTCGAAGTGCTCATGCATAGTTTCGCTCTCCCTTCCGGCGGAACCTGTGTCCAACCAAGCACCGTCTGCCTAGCCTATCAGGCGCTTCGGACACGTTTATTCACAGTTGTGAGTTATCCACAGGCCCCTGGGGCTTCCATGCCGAAGTTCTCCCGCGCGTCGGCGAAAAACTCTTCCCTCGGCGACTATCTGTGGCATGAACAACTCACCAGAAGACAACCAGCGCAGCACACAATCTATTCCCACCCCTTCGGTTCACCTCGGCGCAGATAAGGGGAAGCTCATCGCCGCGATCCCCTCGCTGCTGGGATTCCCGCCCGTCGATTCCATGGTTCTCATTGGTCTTGTCGCGTCCGCCGACACGGATTCGCTGGCGGAGGGGCATCGTCGCTTCCGCATTGGTCCGGTCCTGCGTTGCGATCTACACCCCGTTGCCGTCGACGAAGCGGTGCGCGGTCTCTCTCGGATTCTTTGTGACGCCCCAGCGGCAGAGGCCATCATCCTCGCGATCGGAAACAATGACGACTGCCTGGGGACCTGTATGGCAACCGCCACGAACCAACTCCAGCGCGACTGCGTGGAGCTGCAATCCGCCCTGATCGTTCGGCGTATCGCCACGGGGGAGGAGTGGACCGACCTGCTGGACGGGGAAAAGGGCACGGTGGATAGCGTAGAGACCAATGAGCTGGCCGACATCAGTGCCTTAAGCGGAGCACGCAAGATGCGTGGCAGGGAAGAGATGGAACAGTGGCTGGATCCGGCGAACCTCCTGGAACCCGACTGGATCATCGAGGATCGTGGGGAGGCCTCGACGGTGGATCTGATCCAAGTGCTGATATCAGTCGCCTCCGTAGCCAACGGCACGCGGGTGCTAGAGCAAGAGTGTGAGCACGAATACTTGGTGGATAGCTTGGCCGCCGTCTGCAGTGACGAATTGCTGCACACGCTGGTCATCGCCTGGTCGTTGGGTGCGAACAGCGCGATCTTGCGGGAGATGCTGGCCAGCACGGCCCGTCGGACGACAGGAGCTGTGCGCCGGCGAGTGATGCTGATCCTGGCTCTTGTGGCCTCTGCAAACGACGAGGGAGTGTTGGCCTATCACACCTTGAATCGCCTGCTAGAGGAGCTGCAGGCTGATCTCCGCGCGGAGGATGCCTGCCACATGCTGGATAATCTGGGGCAGGCGCCGTGGATCGATGACGAGGAGACGGATAGCCTCGCCGATGCACCGGAGGATGTGCTGCACAGGGTAGAGAATGAAGCTTCCTTCGATGGCGAACTGCAGCTTTCCGACATGGACAGCTTCACCGTGGATATCGCGATCGCAGCGTTGGATGCCCACCAGCGTGGAATGATCAAGTTACTGCTAGCCAAGGCCGTGCGCGCGGCCTGCACCGTGATGGCGAATGTGCAGATGGATCTGGACGCGGCCGAAGATGGCAGCGAAGAAGCCAGCGAAAATGAAGCTTCTGAAGGGGAGCATTCATATGTCACCGTCCGCGAGTACGCCGGACTCGACATAGCTTGGGAGTACGAGCGACTACTCCAGACGGTGGATTGGGATGCGATTAACGCTGTGCGGAATGCAACCTATCACCCAGTTGTCCGCTGAAGGCCCATGCGTCGGAGATGATGGTGTGCAGGTCGGAGCGGGTGGGGTTCCACCCCAACTCTGACTTCGCCTTCGCAGAGGAAGCGATAAGAGTGGCCGGGTCGCCAGCACGACGGGGGGATTCGATCGCTGGGATCGGATGGCCCGTGACCTCTCGGCAGGTTTCGATTACCTCGCGTACGCTAAATCCGTCGCCGGAACCCAGGTTGAAGATGCGGTGGGTGCCGGAGGCATTGGAAGCCGCTGCTAGGAGGTGCGCGTCCGCGAGATCGCGGATGTGGATGTAATCGCGCACTGCAGTTCCATCGGCGGTGGCGTAATCGGTGCCGAAGATAGAGATGTGTTCGCGGTGGCCGAGCGCGACCTGCAAAACCAGCGGAATCAGGTGCGTTTCCACCTTGTGGTTCTCACCGATAGTGCCGTAGGCGCCGGCTACGTTGAAGTAGCGCAGGGACGTGGCGCCCAGACCATAGGCCTTTGCGTAGGAGGTGATCATGTGGTCGATTGCCAACTTGGAGGCGCCATAAGGATTGGTTGGCGCGGTTGGCATGTCCTCGGTGATGGGCACCTGCTTCGGCTCGCCATAGGTGGCGGCAGTGGAGGAGAACACAAGGTTCTTCACCCCATGCTCGTGCATCTGATCCAGCAGGTAAAGGCTAGTTCCTACGTTGTTGTGCCAGTAGATATCCGGCTTCTCCACCGATTCGCCGACCAGCGAGCGGGCGGCGAAGTGCATTACTGCCGCGACATCCCCGGCGGCGAAGACGTCGGAGATTACATCGCGGATATCGCCCTCAACGAAGTTCGCGCCGTCCGGAACTGCGTACCCGTTGCCGGTGGATAGATCGTCGACGACGGTCACACGGAAGCCGTGCTCGAGAAGTACGGTGGCGCAGACACTGCCGACGTAGCCGGCACCGCCGGTGACCACGATGTGGGAGGAAGGCGGTAGGACGGAGGTGGAAAGATCGATATTGTTCACACGTCCAACGCTACCGCACTGACTAGCTGGTCTCCTTTACCCGCACGGCGTGGGATAGTTCTTCCGGCACGACCATGGTGCCGTTGTCGTTGCCGAACTCCAGGCCGTCCTCGGTAGCGACCAAGGTGACGACGCTGCCGGGTCGCATGTCCAGCGCGTGGAACTTTGCCATCAACTTGTGCTCGACCTGAACGATTTCGTTGATACTCAGGATCTTGACCGTGATGGGCTCTGCCGGATCGAGGTCAGAGGCGCGCTGCGAGGAGCCTTCCTGCAGCGTGCGGATCTTGTCTCGCATGTCGGCACGTTCTGCCTCCGGGACGCTATCCATCAGCTCGTCAAGTCCGGGGATCGGGTTGCCGAATGGGGAGGTGGAGTATTCGCTTAGAACCTTGACTAGCTGCACTTCGACTTCGTCGCCCATGACGTGCTCCCAGCGGCAGGCTTCGTCGTGCACCTTCTCCCAGGGCAGTCCAATAACGTCCGTCAGCAGGCGCTCGGCCAGGCGGTGCTTGCGCATGACGGCGGTAGCAAGTTCACGCCCCTGTGCGCTGAGCTTCAGGGAACGATCCTTTTCAACGGTCAGCAGATTATCGCGCTCCATGCGCGCAACCGTCTGGCTCACGGTAGGGCCGGACTGATCCAGCCGCTCGGCGATGCGGGCGCGCAGCGGAGGAATTCCTTCTTCTTCCAACTCGTAAATCGTTCGGAGATACATCTCAGTGGTATCGACGAGATCCCTCACCAGCGCTACGCCCTTTCTATACTGATTGACTTCGACCGATTATAGCCCCGACTGTCGGGGCTTGGGGCAGAAGCTTAAGTTCGAGCTTAGACTGCGTATTCGCGCAGCTTGTTCGCGCGGTCGCCCTCGCGCAGCTTGGCCATCACTTCGCGCTCAATCTGGCGAACCCGCTCGCGGGACAGCCCGAAGCGGCGACCAATCTGATCCAGCGTGCGGGGCATGCCATCGTCCAGGCCATAACGTAGCTTGATGACGTCCTGCTCACGCTCCTCCAGAGTGCCCAGCACTGCGCGCACATCGGAGTGGCGCAGGGAAGCCACAACTGCGGTCTCTGCGTCGGTTGCCTCGGAATCCTCGATGAAGTCACCCAGGGGAGCTTCTTCATCGCTACCGACTGGCATGTCCAAGCTCACCGGATCGCGGGATTGCTTCAGCAGCATCTCAATCTTCGATTCCTCAATGCCGGACTCTTCTGACAGCTCCTCGTTGGTGGCCTCGCGCCCCAGCTGCTGGTACATCTCGCGCTTGATGCGGGACAGCTTGTTGACCTGCTCCACCAGGTGGACGGGCAGGCGAATCGTGCGGGACTGGTCGGCCATGCCACGGGTGATGGCCTGGCGGATCCACCAGGTGGCGTAGGTAGAGAACTTAAAGCCCTTGGTGTAGTCGAACTTCTCCATCGCGCGGATCAGTCCCAGGTTGCCCTCCTGGATCAGATCCAACAGGGGCATTCCGCGGCCGGTGTAGCGCTTGGCCAGGGAAACGACGAGTCGCAGGTTGGCCTCTAGCAGGTGGCTGCGCGCTGCCTTGCCCTCGCGAGCCAGCACCTTCAAGTCGCGCTTCTTCGCGCGGGTTAGCTTCTCCGCCGTTGCCAGCAGGTGTTCGGCGTACAGGCCTACCTCGATGCGCTGGGAAAGCTCGACTTCGTCCTCTGCGGTCAGCAGGGCAGTCTTGCCGATGCCGTTGAGGTACACGCGCACGAGGTCAGCCGAAGGGTTTTCGTTGTTACCCCGGCGCCGACCTTTGTCCTCTTTTTTATCGCTATCGTCGGCGGAACCGCCGTTAATCCCTCGATCGTTGCTGACGGCCTGGATGTCGTCATCAAACATGGAGTTGCTCATAGTGCTGGTGTTCCTCCTGTGGCTCGATAGCGCTCAAGCCGTTCAAGATGTGTGGGTTTGTGCCGAAGCTCTAAGGGGTTAACGGACTACTGCGTCGAATTGTTCCCCACACGCCCACAAGGAGGGAACTGTGTGTACCCCCGCACAGGGGTTAGGGAGTGAACCCGCGCAGCGCCGTAGCCAGAAAAATCTTAGCCGACCAGGTTATTTAGCGCTCGATGAGGGTGCTGATTTAGGTCTCGATCAATACGGTAAACGGCCCCTCATTGGCGCTGGAGACCTTCATCATCGCCCCGAATCGACCTGTTTCTACAACTATCCCGCGCTTGCGTAGCAATTCGGCGATTCGGTCGAAGATTGGCTGCGCTGCCTCGCCGGGGGCAGCGTTCGCCCAGGACGGTCGGCGGCCCTTTTTCGTTTCCCCCATCAGGGTGAACTGGCTTACCAGCAACACCTGCCCGCCGACTTCCTCCACGGAGTGGTTCCGTGGCCTGTCCCATGCCTCTCCGTCTGCGGGGAGAAGGCGCAGCTCTGCGATCTTCCGCGCCATCTTTTCCACCGACTCGTTATTCGTCACGTCGTCCACTCCGATGCCCACCAGAGCCAAAAGCGCCGGCCCCTGAACCGCCCCGACGACCTCGCCGTCGACTGTTACTTCGGCACTGCTGACTGTACTTACCACTGCTTTCATTCGTTCCCGTTCCTTTCCCGCAGGTCTTCCGGCACAATCATCCCGTGCCGCACCAAATCAATCGCAATCGGCACCAACTGGTCCACTAGCTGCTCGGCCTCTAGGTCCAGTTCCTGGCCGTTGACGGCGTGATAGAGCTCGGCGACGTCGCCGAGGTTCAGTCCTTCCCAGTTCAGGCCCGCCAGAATCGCCGCCAGCGCCGCATCGATCTGGTGTGTCCACCCCGGACCCTCGGTTCGGGTGAGCGCTAACTCTTCGTCGCCGTAGCCCTGGTTCGTGGTGCTTGCTGTTTTTTCTAGTATGACGCCACGTCGCAGCTGATAGCGCGATCCCACTATCGCGTCGCGGGCCGAACGCCCAGGGACCTCCAAGCCGTCGATCCAGCGGGAGCGGGCGAACCACTCGGCTACCTCCTGGCCCAGGAAAGCTCCTGCTGGTAGCCCGTGGGACAGCGTTTCGACGGTCAGCTCGGTGGGGCCTGAAATTTTCTCAATGTGAATCCATCCCAGGCCAATGCGGGTGATTCCGTGGGTGGCAAAGTAGTCCAACCACTCGGTGGTGCGGCGCTGCCCGTCTGCGCTGCGCGGATCAATGCTCTCATCCCGCAGCCAAGTCGTGACATAGGTGGCGATATCCACCTCCTCGCGCTGTAGCACCCAGGCGCGGGCGCCTTCGTCGGGAAGCCAGCTGAGGATGCGCTCCGCGGCAGAGCCCTCATCCTCGAGAGCCCAGCCGGCCAACAGGTGCGCGTGGCCGGCGGGGGCAAGGTGCGCGACGGAATTCTCAACCACTAGTTTGCTGGCGGCGTCCAGGGGCAGGCCGGAATCGCGATACACGTGCCCCTCTGCGGCGTCCAGATCCACAGACGGACCGATGACGAAGGGCGGGTTCGCGACGATGACGTCGAACTCCTCGCCTGCAAAAGGCTCGAACCACGAGCCCTCAACCCAGTTGATTAGGGGCTCTTCCAGGCCTTGCGCCGCGGCGGCGACGCGGGCGTAGGCCAGTGCGCGGGCGTGGATATCGCTGCCAAAAATTTTTGGGCGGCTTGCGCTGTAGTTGGCGGCCAACACCATCGCAAGCACACCGGAGCCCGTGCCGAGGTCCAACACTCTAGCTTCTTCGGGAAGCCGGGGAATGGAGTTCAGAAGCGAAAGGGGAGCGTTGCCGACGCCGGGGACGTGATCGGAACCCGGGATACGGAGGTCCAGGGACGCATCCGGATCGGACAGCACCAGTACTTCCGCGTTGCCGTGCGCAGGATGGTGGGCAGGGCGAATGTCGAGGTTGAGCTGCAGCTGATCGTCGGCGCTGACCAGGGCATGCTCTGCCACCAAGCCGGAGGTCACATCTGCCCCGACGAGATCCTGGTAGAAGGTGGCTGGCTGGGGGCGTCGTAAATATATGGCGGCGACCAGTTGCGCGCCCGCAGCATTGCGGCGCTGCAGGTGCCAGTGCGCCGCCGCGGGCGAACCAGATTGCACGGCGGCGACACCTTCTTCGCCGAGCGCCTCCAAGATCAGGGCAGAGCCATACCCACGCGCGATAAGGGTGCGAACCAGTTGTTCGGTAGCTGCACTGGGACTACAAGAAGGGCTACAAGAATGGGCAGACATAGTGGATCCTTGCTAGTCGGAGGGGGAGTCGGGGGCTTCGAGGTGATCAATGACCTGCGGGGCCGATTCGGTGGACTCGATCATCGGCCGGGCCGATTCACCCGACAATGCGGCGCGCTGGGCACGGCGCTGTTCGCGGACGAGGGCGGGTTTATAAACCTTGTTGGTGGTCTCGTCGACCTGGCCAGTCTCGTTGGCCAAGAGCACCGCGATCCACGGCAGCGGAATGCTGATCACCGCCACCCCCACAGCCAGGGCAGCGTTATGGGTCACCAGCATCACCACTGCACTCGCAGCGAGCAGAGGGATGCGCAGGATCTGCAGCACGGTATAAACCCTGCGACGGTGGTGCCAGCCTTCCAGGGGCGAACTTTTCGCATCCGTGATCACTTCCACCTGTGAGACACGCCTGGAACGGGATTCACCTCCCGTTTTCCTTTTTCGTGCAACTGCCATGGAACCCACGCTAGTACGCGGCTGGAAAACAGGCAGATTCAGGGGCATGATGGTGAACTGTGAGTAACCCAAGTACGACAACGATTGAACGCCCCGAAGTCAACACAGACTCGACGACGGATGACGATGTACCGAAGTTCTTCCACTACGTAAAGAAGGACCAGATCGTCGAATCCGCCGTGATGGGCAAGCTTGTCGTGGCACTGTGCGGTGAGACCTTCCCCGTGCGCAAGCAGGCGAAGCCGGGGTCGCCCGTCTGCCCGGATTGCGAGCAGATCTACAAGGGGCTGCGCAAGAAGTGAAGCACCTCCGCCTATGGCAGCAGGAGGCACTGAACAAATACGTCGAGACCAGTCCGCAGGACTTCCTGGCGGTGGCAACCCCGGGAGCGGGTAAGACGACTTTCGCCCTGACGATCGCGCGGCTGCTGTTAGACACCCGCACGGTTGACCGGCTGATCATCGTTGTGCCCACAGAGCACCTGAAGGTGCAGTGGGCACAGTCCGCAGCGGGGCAGGGGATTGCGCTCGACGCTGAGTTCACGAACTCCTCACCGTTCAACAACTCCTACGACGGAGTGTGCGTGACCTATGCCCAGGTGGGAATGAAGCCCACCAAGCACTACCAGGTCGCGACCGCGAAGAAGACGTTGGTGATCCTTGACGAGATTCACCATGCCGGCGACGCGAAGAGCTGGGGTGACGGCGTGCGGATGGCCTATGCGCACGTCGAGCGGCGCCTGGCGCTCACGGGTACGCCGTTCCGTTCCGACGATTCGCAGATACCGTTTGTGCGTTACGAGGCCGTGGAGGGCGCCGACGGCGCGCTGGTTTCCTCCGCCGACTACACCTACGGTTACGCGGACGCATTGAAGGACGGCGTGGTGCGCCCCGTGGTGTTCCTGGCGTATTCCGGGCAGGCGCGGTGGCGTAACTCTGCCGGTGAGGAGTTCGAGGCTCGCCTGGGGGAGCCGCTGAACGCTGAACAGACCGCTCGTGCCTGGCGCACCGCACTGGACCCCAAGGGCGACTGGATCCCCGCAGTGCTGAATGCGGCGCAGACACGTCTGCAGCAGCTGCGGGAGACAACCCCGGACGCGGGCGGGTTGGTGATCGCCACCGACAAGACGACAGCCCGCGCCTACGCGAAGATCCTCGAACGGATCAGCAACACCCCCGTCGCGGTCGTGCTCTCTGACGAGGCAGGCGCCTCGGAGCGCATCAAGGAGTTCTCCGCCAGCACTGATGAGTGGATGGTGGCCGTGCGCATGGTGTCCGAGGGCGTGGACGTTCCGCGCCTGGCCGTGGGCGTGTACGCGACGTCGTCCTCCACACCACTGTTCTTCGCCCAGGCTATTGGCCGTTTCGTGCGTTCGCGGCGGCCGGGAGAGTCGGCGTCCATCTTCCTGCCTAGCGTGTCGGTCCTGCTTGAGTTGGCGTCGAAGATGGAGCAGCAGCGCAACCACGTGCTCGGCAAGCCAGATCGGCCGAACGAAGGCTGGGACGACGAGCTGCTGCAGCAGGCCAACCAGGAAAAGAACGAGCCCGAAGAGGATAAAGGCTATGAGTCGGTCGGCGCCGAGGCCGAACTTGACAGTCTGATTTTCGACGGATCGACCTACGGCACTGCGACGCTGAGCGGATCGGACGAGGAGCAGGCCTACCTTGGCCTTCCCGGTCTTTTGGACGCCGACCAGATGCGTACGTTGTTGCGCCAGCGCCAAGCCGAGCAATTGGATGCCCGGGCGAAGGAAGAGGAACAGCGCCGCAAGCAGGAGAAGCAGAACCCCGCGCCCGAAGGCAGTGGCGCTGATCTGCGGAACAAGCGTGTGACCAGCGAGGAAATTCCCGCGCTGCGGAAGGAATTGAATGCGCTAGTGTCGATGAAGTCGGCTCGGACAGGAAAGCCTCACGGGCAGATTCACAACGATGCCCGGCGAAATTGCGGTGGTCCGGCCACGGCGCTGTGTACCGCACAGCAATTACGGGATCGCATCGCCTATCTGAGAGACTGGTAGGAATTAGCATGTACGCCGTCGAAGGCAATAGGCACTAGAGCCCTGAAATAGGGCTCTGAAAAAAAGGGCACTGAAAGGCAGGCCACGTGGCTCGGGAAGATTACACCGATCTGGACAAGTCCCATGCGCAGAAGATTGAGCGCCAAAAGATACAACCCCGCGCCGTCGGCGGCTTGAGCTTGGCGGCGCTGCTCGTCGGTATCCTGGCGATTCCCGCGGCTATCTTCCCGCTGGTCGGCGTGGTCGTGGCCGCGGTGGCCATTGTGGTGGGAATAATTGCTGTGATCAGGGCGAACCGCAAGGGAACGCAGCGCAGCTACGCAATCATTGGCCTGGTTCTGGCGGTGATTTCGATGGCTATGGCGATCTTCTTCACACAGGCCGCGATGAAGAGCGTCGAGGGGTGCGAAACCCTCCGCGGCACGGAGTTCTCCGACTGCGTGAAGAACAACCAGAACAAGTAGCCGCGAGGCGCCGAGAGCTCGACTAGTCCAGGTAGTCGCGCAGAACCTGGGAGCGCGACGGGTGGCGCAGCTTCGACATCGTCTTGGACTCGATCTGGCGGATGCGCTCACGCGTGACGCCGTAGACCTGGCCAATCTCGTCTAAAGTGCGTGGCATGCCGTCGGTCAGGCCGAAGCGCAGCTTCACCACGCCAGCCTCACGCTCGGACAGGGTGTGCAAGACGTCCTGCAGCTGATCCTGCAGCAGGGTGAACGAAACCGCATCGACGGCCACGACGGCCTCCGAATCCTCGATGAAGTCGCCCAGCTGGGAATCGCCCTCGTCACCGATGGTCTGATCCAGGGAGATCGGTTCGCGGGCATACTGCTGGATCTCCAGCACCTTGTCCACGGTGATATCCATTTCGCGGGCCAGCTCTTCGGGGGTGGGCTCGCGGCCCAGATCCTGCAGCAGCTCGCGCTGGATGCGGCCCAGTTTGTTGATGACCTCCACCATGTGTACCGGAATGCGGATGGTGCGAGCCTGGTCCGCCATTGCGCGGGTGATGGCCTGGCGGATCCACCAGGTGGCGTACGTGGAGAACTTGTAGCCCTTGACGTAGTCGAACTTTTCCACCGCACGGATCAGACCGAGGTTGCCTTCCTGGATGAGGTCCAGGAAGGCCATGCCGCGGCCGGTGTAGCGCTTCGCAAGAGAAACCACCAGTCGCAGGTTGGCCTCCAACAGGTGATTCTTTGCACGGCGACCATCGCGGTCGA
The DNA here is from genome assembly GCF_014335105.1 of Corynebacterium sp. LK28. Lineage (NCBI taxonomy): Bacteria > Bacillati > Actinomycetota > Actinomycetes > Mycobacteriales > Corynebacteriaceae > Corynebacterium > Corynebacterium sp. LK28. The sequence goes on from NZ_PDGZ01000014.1 coordinate 74,106, forward strand.
TCTCGCGGAGATCGCGGCGGTTCATCGGGGAGAGCTTCTCACCCGACTCCTTGATCTCCTGCAGGCGGTAGGCGGCGTAGAGGCCGGCCTCAATTCGCTTGGCGAGGGAGACCTCCTGCTCTGCATTCAGCAGGGCTACCTTGCCGATCTGCTTCAGGTACGCACGGACGGAGTCCGCAGAGGCGGTAAGCTCCGCGTCCTTCCGTGCCTGGCGCAGCGCGGCGGATTCATCCTCGTCCCAGACGAAGCTACCGTCGTTCTTCTCTTCCTCGTCGTCATCCGAGTCACCGTCATCGGAATCTTCGTCGTCCTCGTTCAGATCGTCGTCCTCTAGATCATCGTCGAGGTCGTCATCTTCCAAGTCATCGTCATCGTCGAGGTCGTCGTCCAGGTCATCGAGGTCGTCTAGGTCGTCGAGGTCGTCGTCCAGGTCATCGATGTCATCGAGGTCGTCCGGGTCGCGGTCGAAGTCGTCGTTATCAACGTCAGCGTCGTTGTCCTTGCCCTCGACCTGCGCGGCAGTCGCCTTCGTCGTTTCCTCAGTGACTTCAGCGGCCTCTGCGGCGGCCTTCGCTGCCTTGGTTCCCCGCTTGGTGGTTGCCTTCTTCGTGGCCTTGCGGGTGGTCTTCTTCGCAGTCTTTTTCGCGGCTTTCTTGGCAGTCTTCTTAGCGGCCTTCTTCGCCGTCTTCTTAGCGGTCTTCTTCGCCGCCTTCTTCACGGGAGTGGACGCCTGCTCCTCAACCGCATTGGTCGTATCCACGTCGTTCGACGTGGCTGCCTTGGGTGCAACCTTCTTAGCTGCAGTCTTCTTCGCGGCCGTCGACTTCTTTGCCACCTTGCGGGCAGTCTTCTTCGCTGCCGTCTTTTTTGCTACCTTACGCACAACACCCTGTGCGTCATCGCCGGTGGTGGTCGAGTCGTTCGCTGCCACGGAAGCCCTTTCGCTCGTAGTGCATGGTGCAACGAATGGCCGCATGTGGTGGCCACATTCCTGTAGGGAATTGGATTGCACCAGGTTACGGCACGCCCGCAACCATTGGTCTAGGGGGTTCTGCGAACCCCTATTCTGGGAATCGACCGCCCATTATAACCCAAAAAATCGGCACGTGTGCCAAGGGTCCCCGGTCTTTCTATGGTTTGATTCCGTCACGCACGGCCATGGCAGCGCCGATGATGCCTGCCTGGTTGCGAAGCTTGGCGGGAATAACTTCCTGCTCGACGGTCAGCAAAGGCACCCATTTGTCTGCCTTGCGGGAGATACCTCCGCCGACGATGTAGCGCTGGGGGCTAAACAGCGCACTGTAAGCGTGCAGAACCTCGTCGACGCGCGCAGCCCACTTCTTGTAAGACAGCTCCTCGCGATCCTTGGCCGCGGAACTTGCGTACCACTCCACATCGCCGTTCTTGTCGTAGGGAAGGTGCCCCAGCTCGGAGTTGGGGAAGAGGTGGCCGTCGCACAGCATCGCAGACCCAATTCCGGTGCCGAAGGTCAGCATCAGCACCGCTCCCTCCTTGGCACTGGCCTCTCCGTACTCAACCTCTGCCAGGCCGGCTGCGTCAGCGTCGTTCAGCACCGCGATTTCGCGTTCCCCGAGGTGGCGCTTGAACAGCTCTTGCAGGTCGGTGTCGATCCAAGACTTATCGATATTGGCTGCAGTGCGGGCGCGCTGGTTCTTCACAACGGCCGGGACTGTCACGCCTACTGGGCCGTCCCACTCTGCCATGTCCATGAGCTTGCGTACGACCTCTGCCACCGCATCCGGGGTAGAGGGCTTCGGCGTGAGGATCTTGAAGCGTTCGGTGACCAGTTCACCGGTGTTTAAGTCCACCACGGCGCCTTTGACGCCGGAGCCGCCGATATCTACACCGAAACTCAGCTGCTGCTTGTGCTGTTCACCCTGGCTGGAAATATCCTCAGTCATGCGCTTAACCCTACCTTGAACCTTCATTACTCCGCTGAGTTGTCGGAGGTGATTACGGTGGCGATTATGGCACAGTGGTGCTCATGGAAAGTTCCCACATCGCCCACGATGTAGCACGCGTCCTCAACAGCACGCAGAAAGATAGCCCCGGCAAGGTGCAGCTTTACGTCTTCGATGAAGCCGTCACGGGGTGGGAGGATCGGGCGTCGATAAATAAAGAAACCCTGAGCCCTGCCCAGCTAGAGGTCGTAGCCCTCGAGGTGGCGCTGAATGCCGCTGCTCTTATTCGACGCCGCCGAGCCGAACTGGCCGACGAGCATGGTCACGTTGGCGTGCTGGGGACGAAAACCTCCGAGGTGGACCCCGTCACGGAGGTAGATCAAGCCAGCGAGAAGCTGATTCTTGAGCAGCTGGTGGAGCGAGTGCCGGGTTCCCGGGTACTTGGTGAGGAAAGCGGGCTGAGTGACGGGGACAGTGCAGGTGGCGGGGCTGGCGGGGAGGTTCTGTGGATCGTAGATCCGATCGATGGAACCGTGAACTTCCTCTACGGCGTACCTGCATATGCGGTGAGTATTGCCGCGGTGGTGGATGGTCAGCCGATGGCGGGCGTGGTTGTCGATGTGAAGGCTGGTGAGGCATACGTGGCACACGCTGGAGGACCGGCACGGCGACTCAGCGGAGCTGGCAGCGCTGGTGAGGGTGGCGAAGAAGTGCTGCGTGTCGTTCCGGCGCAGACTGAAGCGAGCCTGGGCCGCGCTTTGGTAGCGACGGGGTTCTCCTACGTGGCCGAGGACCGGCGCCGCCAAGCCGAGCGGCTGACGCGACTGCTGCCGCGGGTGCGTGATATCCGTCGCATCGGTTCGGCCGCGTTGGACCTCTGCCGCGTGGCCAGCGGGGAAGTGGATGCGTATTTCGAGCACGGATTGGGGCCGTGGGACCATGCCGCCGGAGCGCTCATTGCAGCGCGGGCGGGGGCGATTGTGGCAGCGCCTGACTACGCCGTGATGAAGGAAGAAAAAGCGCTGGTTATGGCCGTTAAACCCGGCGTTGCTGTTGAGCTCGCTGAGTTGCTTGCGGACTAGGCGCGGGGGGAGGGGAAGTACCCCAATAGTCGCCCCTGCCGCGCGTGAAAGTGACAAGTGCGGTACTGGTGCTCTACGATCCGCGAACAGCGAGCAAATTTAAGCAATTTTCAGCTAGTTCATCACGAAGGATCCCCACATGGCGACTGACTACGACGCACCCCGGCGACGTTCCGAAGACGACATCGAGACCGACTCTCTGGAGGGGCTGAAAGCGGCGGAAAAGGCCGAGCCAGCTATCTCTGATACCGACGACGGCGAGATCGTTGAACCCTTCGACGTTCCGATGGCGGATCTGTCCGGTGAGGAACTATCGGGTTCTGTCATCCCGCGTCAAAACGACGAGTTCACGTGCAGCGTCTGCTTCCTGGTGCAGCACCGCAGCTGCATTGCAGAGACTGTCAGTGACGGCGAGTACATCTGTAAGGACTGCGCATAGCGCTCAGTTCTGCGCTTAGCTATAAGGACGGCGCTCATCGCCCTTACAGAAGAACCAGTTAGTAGATCGGGCTCCCCAGCTTCTCTAGAACCTCTTGAGGTTCCTTAGTGGAAATCAGCCAATAGGGCGTGGGATCGTCCGGATCGTTCAAAACCAACATTGCCATCGTTGGGATCCAGCCTTTGTGCACGACATATGCGGCAGGGTCCAGCTGGCGCCCCATGGCGGCGCGCTTAGCGGTGGGGGGAATAACCAGGCTCCGGCTGACCACTTCCGCGGGCAGTTTAGCGGGTCCGACGTGGAGCCAGCGCTCACCGGAGGAATCCTCTGTGACCTGCACTTTGGTGCGGGAGAAGTGGATTAGTGCCCAGATGGCCAGCGCTCCGGAAACAACCAGGGCGACGTAGAAAGCCCACATCGGTCGGCCCATCTGCGCCTGCCAGGAAATGATTGCCACAACGCCTGCGGCGAAGAGCCACCACACCAGGGGGACACGCTGATGCTCCGAATACAGCAGCTTTTCCTGCTGATTGTCCGATGCCACTTGAAAACTCCTGTTGATTGTTCGCTTCTAGTGCTGTGAAGCAATTCTAGCCCCACCGCGTTTGGACATCGTAACTTTGCCCGCTGACTTGTTAGTCTTGGTGATCGTGACCTCTAAGCAGAATGCAACTGATAGCACTAGCTCTTGTGGTAGCGACGCCCCGCTGCGCATCGTCCGGTTGGACAAGGAGCTGCCCTTGCCGCGTCGCGCCCACCCGACGGATGCGGGCATCGACCTTTACGCAGCGACGGATGTGACCATTGCCCCGGGGCACCGGGAGCTGGTGGGCACTGGCATTGCCATCGGGCTGCCGGTAGGGACTGTGGGGTTGGTGCACCCGCGCAGTGGGCTTGCATTGAAGAAGGGGCTTTCCATCGTGAATGCGCCGGGGACGATCGATGCAGATTACCGCGGCGAGATCAAGGTATGCCTAATCAACTTGGATCCCGAGCAGCCGATTGAGCTGGCCCGCGGTGAGCGCATCGCGCAGCTGTTGGTACAGGAAGTGAGCCTGTGCGACGTGGAGGAAGTAGACAGCGTCGACGACCTGGGGGAGACCGTCCGTGGCGCGTCCGGGTACGGGTCGACCGGCGTATAACCGGCGTATAAGACACAAAGAAGCTAGTCACAGAAGTAAGCCAATCCAGAGAATCGGAGTTTGATGATGTTTGGGCGCAAGAAGAAGGACAACAACCCCGCTGAAGAGATGGAGCAGGTGGTGGCCGAGCAGGGGCAGGAAGACAACGACTTCGGTCCCTTTGACGGTGACACCGTGAACTTCGAGGACTTCGACTTCTCGGACTTCTCCGCCGGTGCCCTCGACCTGGGTTCCATGGTGATTCCAGTGCCTCGTGGCGGTGGAGTGATTGTGGAGATGGGGCCGGAGGGGCCACAGATGATCCACTTGCAGGTTGACGGTGGTCGCCTGACACCCGTAGCTTTCGCTGCGCCTCGCAACGGCGACCTGTGGGCCGAAACCATCGACGAGACCGTGGCGGGCATGACCAAGGACGGGCTGGAAGTGCACCTGGAGGATGGCCCGTGGGGCCAGGAAATCTGTGCAGTCGCTGGTGAGGGGCAGATGCGCATCATCGGCGCCAACGGCCCGCGCTGGATGTTCCGCATGACGTTGGCTGGTGAAAAGTCCAAGGCCGAGGATCTGGCATTGATCGCCCGAGAGATTGTCGCACGTACCTTTATCCGGCGTGGCAATGATCCGATCCCGGCTGGTCAGGCGCTGCCGGTCTTGATGTCACCGGCTCTGCAGGAGCAGATGGAGCAACAGCTGCGGCAGATGGAAGCTGAACAGAACGGCGGAGAACAGCAGTAATGGCCGAATCGACCGAATCGGCGGAATCTGGACAGAAGCAGAGCCAAACCAAGGAAGAGCAGGGCACTCTGCTGGAGCAGATGGGTGGTCTGTCCGGGCTGGTTTCGTCGACCCTGCCCGTGCTTGTCCTCGTGCCTGTGAACAGTCAATGGGGGCTAACACCTGCTTTGATTTCTGCGCTCGCAGTAGCGGTGGCGATCCTGGTGTGGCGGCTGGCGCGAAAGGAAAATCTACAGCCCGCAATATCTGGATTCATGGCCGTCGCGCTGTGCGCAGCCATTGCTTGGTTCATGGGGGATGCAAAGGGATATTTCGCCTATGGCATCTGGTATTCGCTGGTGGCAGGTATCGCCTTCATCATTTCGATCTTTGTCCGCTGGCCCCTGGTCGGTGTGATCTGGCGCGGAATCAATGGCGACGACCAGCGTTGGCGCACTAACCGTCGGGCCGTGCAGGCATTCAACATCGCCACGATTGCCTGGGCACTGGTGTTCCTTGCACGCTTCGGCATTCAGCAGTGGCTCTATGTAGCCGACAAGACCGACGCGCTGGGTTACACCCGTATTGCCATGGGATGGCCGTTAACTCTTGTCGCGGTGGCCGTCACCGTCTGGGCCGTCAAGGCTGCGAACAAGGCGGAGGGCCGGCACACGGAGAACGCTGATCAACCCGAGAAAGCGGAGACCGACAGCACCGTGGGAAATGACGAAGAAGTGGAAGCGGATGGGCGTCACTAAGAAGGAAGAAGTAGTGATCAACCTGGAGGGGCCAGCCAACGGCGGCACCGTGATTGGTCGGCTAGACGGGCAAGTCGTGTTTGTGCGCGGTGGGCTGCCCGGGGAGCATGATGTGACGGTTGCGCTGGATCCGGCGCGGAAATCGAACTCCAAGAAGGGCTTCCGGACCGGTGAGGCGACAGCGGTCGGCCAGCCACACCCGCACCGCGTGGAACCTCTGTGTCCAGCGGCGAAGGCGGGAGCGGGCTGCTGTGACCTGGATTTTGTGGACGCTATCGGCGCGCTGGATTTGAAGAAGCAGGTCGTGCTGGACCAGCTGCGCCGGGTGGGCAAGATCGACTCCGAGACGTTGAACCAGATTCAGGTGACCACGAAGAGCCTGGAACCTTACGCGGGTTCACGAACCCGAGTGCGCCTGGCCGTTGACGCCCAAGGCACCGTCGGGCAACGCGTCCGCGGCTCCCACGACGTTGTGTCGGTGGAGCACGAATGCGCGCAGTGGAGTGACGCACTGAAGGACGGTTTGGCGCAGGACATCCAGCAACTGCAGGAGGCAGGGCGACTGACCCCGAACACGGAAATCGCCGTGGCGGTGGGGGACGACGGCACCCGGCGCATGGTGCAGCTGCAGGGATCGGCTGGACGACCGCAGGCGGAAGCGCTTACGGGCGGACCATTACCCACCGTCACCCGCACAGTGCACTATGGCGAGGGCTTGGATCGTGAGTTCGATGTGCAGTGGGAGAGCCAGGTACAGGACTTCTGGCAGGCTCACAGCGCTGCACCGCAGTTCTATTCCAGCTGGATTGCGCGGCATATACCGCCAGCGGGCAAGCAGCGCGCTTCCGCCGCGTGGGACCTCTATGGCGGCGCGGGCGTATTCAGTGCCACGCTGTCCCGTAAAACCGACCGCGTAGTGTGCGTAGACGTTGCCGGGAGCGCCAGTGAAGCCGGGGCGCGGGCCTTGGAAGCGGCGGGAATCGACAACGTTGAGTTCGTCGACGCCGATGTAGCCCGAAGCGTTTCTAGCCTCCCACGGGGCGGAAAAGTCCACGCCGTGGTTGTGGATCCGCCGCGCACGGGTGCGGGTGCGCAAGCAATTATCGACATCGCTAAGGCACGGCCGCGCCACGTGGTGCACGTCGGATGTGACCCTGCCACTGCAGCCCGTGACCTGGGTGTATGGATTCAGCGGGGCTATGCGATCAAGGAGCTGTGCGTAGTGGATGCATTCGGCCTTAACCACCACGTAGAGCTATTGGCATATCTAGTTCCTACCCGTGGCCGTCGAGCTGGTTCACGAGCTGATTCTTAGGTAGCAGCGCGGACTCACAGCGGATTCTTTCAATTCGCTAGGGCGCCGTTAGAATAGAACGAAAATCACTCATCGGCGCGCGATAAAGGATGGAGAAGAGTAGCTTCACATGGGAATTCTCGACAAGGTGTCCTCGCCCGCTGACCTAAAGGGACTGGATGCAGACCAGCTCGAACAGCTGGCCGCGGAGATTCGCGAGTTTCTGATCCAGAAGGTCTCCGCCACCGGCGGCCACCTGGGGCCGAACCTGGGCGTAGTGGAGCTGACCATCGCGATGCACCGGGTATTCGATTCGCCGTCGGACCCGCTGATCTTTGACACCGGCCACCAGGCCTATGTGCACAAGATCCTGACCGGTCGCCGTGACCTCTTCGATACCCTACGCCAAAAGGATGGCCTGTCCGGCTATCCCGACCGCGCGGAATCCCCGCACGACTGGACTGAATCTTCCCATGCTTCCGCATCTCTGTCCTACGCGGATGGTCTGGCCAAGGCGTTTGAACTCACCGGGCAGGTGCACCGGCACGTCGTTGCCCTCGTGGGCGATGGTGCCCTGACCGGTGGTATGACCTGGGAGGCGCTCAACAACATCGCTGCAGCAAAGAAGCGCAGCCTTGTTGTTGTCGTCAACGACAACGGGCGCTCTTATTCCCCGACGATCGGCGGCCTGGCCGAGAACCTGGCCGCGCTGCGCCTACAGCCCATGTACGACCGGGTGATGGATACCGGAAAGAACGCCCTCGGACGCATGGGCTGGGTCGGCGACCGTGCCTTCCAGGTGATTCACGGCTTCAAGGAGGGCGTGAAGCACACCGTTATCCCGCACGAGATGTTCCCGGAGCTGGGGCTGAAGTACATCGGCCCGGTCGACGGCCACGACCTCAAGCAGGTGGAAAACGCCCTGCGTTATGCCAAGGACTACGGCGGCCCAGTTATCGTCCACACCGTGACGCAGAAGGGCAAGGGTTTCGACCCAGCGGAGCAGGACGAGGCCGACCAGATGCACTCGACCGGCGTGATCGACCCGATTACCGGCGAGTCGATGGCGAAGAAGACCGAGGGCGCAATCAGCTGGACCAAGGTGTTTTCCAATCGCCTGATCGATATCGCCAACGAGCGCGAGGACGTAGTTGCCATCACCGCCGCCATGGCTGGCCCTACGGGTCTGGCCGACTTCGCCAAGGTACACCCCAGCCGTACTTACGACGTCGGCATCGCCGAGCAGCATGCGGTGACCTCCGCTGCCGGCTTGGCGCTCGGTGGTCTGCACCCCGTCGTTGCTGTGTATTCGACATTCCTGAACCGCGCCTTCGACCAGCTGCTGATGGACGTCGCCTTGCTGAAGCTAGGTGTGACACTCGTCCTCGACCGCGCGGGCATCACCGGTTCCGACGGCGCCAGCCACAACGGTATGTGGGACATGTCGATCACGGGCATCGTGCCGGGCATCCACGTCGCCGCGCCGCGTGATGCGCGCACCCTCGAGCTGGCACTCGACCGTTCGGTGGCCATCGACGATGCGCCTACCGTGGTGCGTTTCCCGAAGGGCAACGCCCCCGCAGCGATTCCTGCGGTGCGAGAGGAAGCCGACTACGACGTGCTCTTCGAGCAGGGCGGCGACGGTGCCGATTCTGGCAAGAAGGTGCTCATTGTTTCCTTCGGCGCTCTGGCCGCGCAGGCCCTCGCTGCCGCCCAAGCTCTTTGTGACGCCGACTTTTCCGCCACCGTCGTCGATCCCCACTGGGTCATTCCCACGTCGGAGAACCTGCTGGAGCTGGCCAAGGACTTCGATCTGGTTGTCACGATCGAAGACAACGGCATCCACGGTGGTGCCGGCAGCACCCTGCAATACGAGCTATCCGCCGCGGGCATTGACGTGCCGGTACGGATCCTGGGCGTGCCGCAGAAGTTCCTGGCTCACGCCTCGCGCGGGGAAGTGCTGGAGGAGCTCGGCTTGGACGTCGACACGGTCGTGGACACCGTACTGGGTTACGCCCAGAAGCTGTAGTCCCCGCTATACACCCCGGCCACGGCGGGGAGGGTGGCGTTGAGGAGGACCTCTACCTGCCACGGACGCAGCCCCAGGCTTTCCCATTGAGTGCCCAGAAGATCCTCCCATTCGGCCAGTGGGTCGGCCGCCCCGTCGTAGGCATGGCTGGCCTCCGCCAGCCAGCAGGCCCAGGCGGCCTTGCGCAGGTTTCGCCTGGTGACGATGGTATCCAGCCGTATCTGTAGATTATCGGCGACGTCGTCCGCCGCAGACAGGATTGCATCTGCGTAGGTAGCGGCGCGCGGGTATTCCTGGGGCCAGATCTTGTGGTCGGGAATCCCGGGGGACGAGTGCCGGGGCGCACGGTAGTGCTCTAGTTCGAGGTCGTAGGGGGCGGAGGTGAGGGCGTCCGAAAGAACCTCAGTAAACCGCCTGCGAGCCCGCGGGGCAAGGCGAACCCGCGAGCGGTGCAGACAAAATCGGAGTTGCTTCAGCGCAGCATTCGGATCGTCGACGACGTGACCGGCGATGGCGACGATGTCGCGGCTGCGCAGGATGGTTTCGGGGGATAGATCGCGGTGGCGGGCCAGTTGATCGCGCGCCTCCCACAAGTCGTGGGCGACCTTGCGTGACAGGGGTCTACGCAGAGAGGAAAGCCCCTTCATCGAGGTCCAGTCGGGGTCGGCCAGGGCCGTGGCGGATTCGAGCACATAGGCGCATTCCTGGCTGTACCACTGATTACGGCCCATTTCGGCAAGCTCCTGCATGCAGAGCTTGTGGATCTCGATGAGCCATTCCACGTCCAAGGCCGCGTAGTTGAGCATCTCCGTGGTCAGCGGTCTGCGCGACCAGTCGGCGTTGCCCTTGTCCTTTGGTACTTCGATGCCGAAAAAATCTTCCAGCAGGCCGGACAGCCCGATGCGTTCGGCGCCGAGGATCTGAGCCGCGATCTGTGTGTCGTGCAGACGCTGCGGCTGCCACCCCAGAGCCATCAGGCAGGGCAGATCCGTGTGTGCGGCGTGCAGGATCCAGTCGGCGCTATTGACGACCTCCGACATGCGGGCGGCGGCCGTGGGCTGCGCTTCTGGGTCGATGAGGAAGGTTCCGGCACCGCGGCGCCGCAGCTGGATGAGGAAGGCGCGGTCGTTGTAGCGGTAGGCGGAAGCACGCTCGGTATCGATGGCGATGGGGCCGGTTCCCGCGGCGAGGGCGCGGGTGGCTTCCTTGATCTGCTCCGGGGTGTCCCGCAGAGGCGGGGTACCGGCGGCGGGGACAGATACAAAGCTCACACGACAACGATACGCCACGGGCGCGTTGCTGGCCGCTGGAGCTGCACTGCGGAGGCGTGCGATTTAAGAGTCGTTGGCGGCGCTGGCGGTGCCCGCGGAACGGGCGCCGAAGGCGAGTGCGGTCACACCCTCTGGTGGCAAGCCAGCGACGTTGGCCAGAACCTCGGCAAAAGCCTGGACGTGGCCGGTCAGGTCAGAGCCGGTGGCAGTCCAGGACGCACGCAGTTCCAGCTGGAAGGCACGCGGCGGGCCACCGATGTCGCCATAACGAACAGAGGCGGTAGAAGTGACCGTTCCGCCGAGGTCGGTGTACTCGCATTCCGGCGAATCGAGCTGTTCTTTAAGCCAATCCCAAGCAACATCCGGCAACAGGGGGTCGGAGGCAACGGCGGCGTCCATGTCCGCCTGAATGTAGGCGACCATGCGCATCTTCTTGCCCTTCCACTGCTCCTCGCCTTGCGGGTCGTGCAGCAGAATGAGGCGGCCAAAGGCGTCGCCTGCGGGGGTAGCGCTAGATTCGGCGCCGGGGGTGTCCTCGTCGGCGGGCAGCACCTCGAGGCCGATGGCGTGGCTGAGGGGTGCGAGGTTGCGGGGAGGGCGAATATCGCCGACGCTGATGCCGCGACGCACATGTGCTTCCGACATGGAGCGCACGGCTTCGTGGAAGTACTCTGGGATCTCAGTCTCTTGGCTCACAAGGCCTAAACCTAGCCTTTAAGGTTTGGTGCGGACGTGAGGCGCGCCGAGGCGATTGTGATTGTCGGGCGCTCCGCTGGCGCTGGCATAATGGAGGCCATGACGCGTGAGCCTTTTGATCGCCTAGATCCTATGTCCGACTTGCCCGCCGATGTCGCTGCTGCCGAGGCACGCCGCCGAGCCGATAAGGATGCGCCTTTCCTGGCCGCTGCGCGCGGCGAAAAACCCAGTCGCCGACCAGTGTGGATGATGCGCCAGGCAGGCCGTTCGCTGCCTGAATACCGCGAGATTCGCAAGAACCACGGGATGTTGGAATCTTGTTTCAACCCTGAGCTGTTGGCGGAGATCACGCTGCAGCCGGTGCGGAGGCACGATGCCGATGCAGCGATCCTGTTTTCCGACATTGTGGTGCCACTTAAGGCAGCGGGGGTGGAGTTGGACATTGTGGCCGGTCGGGGTCCGGTCGTCGAGCACCCGGTTCGCACGCAGGAGGCTGTCGACGAGCTGCCGGTCGTCGAACCAGGCCAGTTGGACAGCATCGTCGAGGGCATCGGCGGAGTTCTGGAGGGGCTGCGCAACGACCAGGTGCTCATCGGATTCGCAGGCGCGCCCTTCACCCTCGCTTCTTACCTGGTGGAAGGTGGCCCATCGAAGAACCATGAGGTCACGAAGGCACTGATGTACACCCATCCTGATGTGTGGCATTCGCTGATGCGCCGATTGACGCCCACAATTGTCCGCTTCCTCCAGGTTCAGGCGGAGGCTGGCGTGGATGCCCTGCAGCTGTTCGACTCTTGGGCGGGCTACTTGTCCGCCCGGGATTACCGGGAATTCGTCCAGCTGTATTCCGCCCAGATCTTCGATGCGATGCGTCCCTATGGCATTCCGATGATTCACTTCGGCGTGGGCACTGGCGAGCTACTGGGAGATATGGCTCTGGCCGGCCCGGATGTGGTGGGAGTGGATTGGCGCGTCCCGATGGACTCTGCGGCGGCGCGTATCTCTGCCGCACTGCAAGAGGCCAAACCCACCGCGGAGCCTGCCAGCCGCGCGAAGGCACTGCAAGGCAACCTGGATCCTGCGGTGCTATTCGCTGGCCCGGACATTACCGCAGAGAACGTCGCCCGCATTTGTGCAGAGGCCGACCGAGCTATCGAGCGCGGCCAGGCTCGCGGGCACATCTTCAACCTCGGCCACGGGGTGTTGCCCAACACGGATCCGGATGCCATCACTCGCGCCTTTGAGGAGGTTCACAAGCGATGAAAGCTAACCAGTTCTCCTGCCACTTCGAGAAGCTAGATACCACCGGGCTGGAGGGGCTGCGCGTCGCCGTCATCGGCGGCGGAATTGCGGGTCTGAGCGCAGCCTGGGAGTTGCGCCGACAGTTGGGGCCGAATGCCCGCATCCTGGTGACCGAGGCCTACGACCGTCTGGGCGGGAAGCTCAAGACAGTTAACTTCGCCAACGGCCCAGTGGACATGGGAGCGGAGGCCTACCTGGGTTTTCGGCAGGACTTCACAGAGCTAATCGAGTCCGTCGGGCTGGGCGATCAGTTGTGCACCCCCTCTGGCCTGCCGAGTGGGTTCTACGTCGACGGTGCCCTGGTGGACATCCCCCGCCGCACGCTGATGGGAATCCCCGCCCGTGGTGAGGACGTGCTGGAGGTCGTCGGCAAGGACGGAGCTGCCCGCATCGACGCGGAGCGTAACGGTCAGCCCATGACGTGGACCCCCGGCCAGGACACCTCTGTTGGCCAGTTGGTGGAAGCCCGATTGGGGCGCATCGTGGTCGACCGGTTGGTCTCCCCGCTGCTCGGAGGCGTGTATTCCGCCGACGGATTCGACCTGGGTGTCCGCGCCACCATCCCGCAGCTTGCCGCGGAACTTGATCGTCTGGGCGAAAACGGCCAGCCGTTCTTCCTGGTGGATGCCGTGGAAGCGATTCTTTCGAAGCGTGCGGCTGCACAGCCGGAGGCGAGGGAGAAGCCCAAGCCGGTGTTCCGCAGTCTGCGCGGAGGCTACGCCAGCCTGGTGGACGCACTGGTGCGTCACGCGAACCCCGAGGTGCTGCGCAATACGGCGGTGGAATCCATCGGCCGCACCCGCACTGGCTACTACATCGATCCGATCGGTGAGTTCGACGCGGTTATTGTGGCCACTCCCGCCCCGACCGCATCCGCGATTCTGCAGTACATGGCACCCACGGCCGCGGACGTGTTGGGCGAGGTGGAGCTTGCCAGCAGCGTAGTCGTCGGCATGCGCATGGCTTCCGCCCATGGCATCCCGGAGCGCTCTGGGGTTCTTTTGGGAAGTGACGCCCCCACCGAGGCGAAGGCTTTTACGTTCTCTTCCCGCAAGTGGCCGCATCTGGCCGAGCGGGGAGGAGCTTTCGTGCGCGCTAGCTTCGGCAGCTTCTCTAACCCCTGGCACTTGGAAGTGGACAACCGTGCTCTGCTGAGTTTCGCAGTCGACGACTTGGAGCGCATCACTGGCGAGCGCAAGACCCCGGAGGAGTACTTCGTTCAGCGCTGGTGGGGTGGCCTGCCACGCTACGGAGTGGGCTACATGGATGCGATGGCGCAGGCCTACGACGACGTGCTCGGTGTGCGTGGGCTGGCACTGGCCGGCGCCATGCTCAACGGCGTGGGCGTGCCAGCTTGTGCGGCCTCCGGTGTGGAGGCGGCCCGGGAGATCATCCGCGAAATGGCGTGACCCTCCCCACGCCTACCCCCTCCCATGTACTGGGTCGCGTAAATTGGATTGCACATGCGGGTGTGGGAAAACCCGCGACACTCAAAACCAAGAAAGGCTAAAAGGCTTAAACACCATGAGTGAACTGAACGCGCAGGAAATCAAGCGCCTCAACGCCGTCGTCCGCTTTGCGAACTACTCGGTTTTCAAGGTTGAGCCGGGTGTACTGGGGGAGCGCTCGGAGGTGGCTGCAGACTTCCAGGCATTCATTGACTCCTACGCGGACGCGGATCTGGAGATCCGCGGCGTCTACGACCTGTCCGCGCTGCGTGCCGAAGCAGATGTGATGATCTGGTGGCACGCAGAGAAGATGGAAGACCTGCAGGCGGCCTACCGTCGCTTCCTCAAGGAGACTCAGCTGGGTCAGGCTTGCGAGCCGGTATGGTCCAACACCTGCCTGCACCGCCCCAGCGAGTTCAACAAGGCGCACCTACCGTCCTTCATCATGGGCGAGGATCCGGGCGACTGGATCTGCGTCTACCCGTTCGTCCGCAGCTACGAGTGGTACACCATGGAGCGCGCGGAGCGTTCCCGCCTGCTGCGCGAGCACGGTCAGGCTGCACTGGGCTTCGATGAGGTCCGCGCCAACACCGTTCCTGCTTTCGCGCTCGGCGACTATGAGTGGATCTTGGCCTTCGAATCCCCGACCTTGGAGCGCATTGTTGAGCTTATGTACAAGATGCGCTACACGGAGGCCCGCCACCATGTGCGCGAGGAAACCCCGTTCTTCACCGGCCGCCGTGTGAACGGCTCCCAGGAGAACCTGGCCGGCTTCGTAGAGTCGCTGGCTTAACTCAAAAGGCGCCCACTGGGCGCCTTTTTCTTTGGCTCTTTTAGCCCTCGGTGGGCTTGAGAGTCAGCGCAATGCTGTTGATGCAATAGCGCTGATCCGTGGGGGTGGGGTAGCCCTCACCCTCAAAAACATGGCCAAGGTGGCTTTCGCAGCGTGCACAAAGCACCTCGATCCGGCGCATACCCAGCGAGTTATCCACGCGGGTAATCACCGCGTCGGAATCCTTCGGATCAAAGAAACTCGGCCACCCACAGTGCGAGTGGAACTTTTCGCTGGAACGGAACAGCTCTGCGCCGCAGCCCTTGCAGGCGTACACGCCCTCGGTTTCGGTATCGGTGTACTCGCCCTTAAACGGGGCTTCGGTACCCGCCTGGCGCAGCACGGTGAACTCCTCAGGGGTCAACCGTTCGCGCCACTGCTCCTCGGAGAGCTTGCGGTAGTCGACGGAAGGGTTCAGCTCTACCATTAGTCTTTCCTCTCACGTACCGATTCGGCTGGTGCCCGGTAGAACAGGCCATTCGTGTGCAGATCGCCGAGGGGGTGGACGCTGTGGCGTCGATCCCTAAGAAACCACAACACCGAAACCACCGCGGCAGACACGATCAACAATGACCAACCGATTGTGCCGCGAGTATATTCCGCGATACGGCCATAGTTGACCCACCGGTCGGAAAACCACTCGTCGAAACTGAAAAACAGGTACACGCCCAACCACGCCACCGGGTTGTGCATGGTGGAACGGGATCGCAGTACCGTGAAGATCATCGGCAACAGCAGCATCGAGTAGTACATCTGCCCCAGGCTGCTGATCAAGAACACGCCTGTCAATAAGACACCGGCCGTGGTTGCAGACCACATGACGGGGTCGCGGTCACGGAAGCGCAACAGCATCGCGAGGGCCACGATCACGCCCAGAGCCGCCAAGATCCGCCACAGCCAGATCGTCCAATCCGGGAAACCGAAGTACACGCCGACCCCAGGAATGGAGGAATTGGCGAAGTCGCGAACGCCGCCGAGGTAAGGCAGCAGCTTGTCGAAGTAATCGTTGGCGTTGGCGGTCAGTGGGAAGGCGATGGCGTTCAGCCCAACCGGAATCGCCACTGCAATGCCAATGGTGGAAAGCTGACGGCGCATCAGTGGAATGAACAGCAGGGGGAGGAACTGGGGCTTGACCGTGATGGCTAGGCCGATCACGAGCCCCGCCAGCAGGCTCCGGTTGTTAATGAGCAGCCAGAGGAATAGCGACTCGGCCAGCAGCAGCACGCCGTTGATGTTGCCGAAGCCCAGGGTGTTCGCGATCGATTCGGAGCTGAAGAGGAAGAAGACGCCGACGGGCACAACCCAGGAGGAAAGGCGGAAGCCGAACAACCTTGTCAGCACCATCACCGCGAGTACGGCCGCGATGGCGTTGCCGACCACGTAAATCGCGCGGGCGGCATCGATGTTGCCAACCAGCGACAGGGGGCTCAGCAGCAGCGTGGCGCCGGGGGAGTACAAGTAGTGGGGGTCGGTGGACGAATAGTCCTGGTCGTAGATCGCCTCGTGCGCGCGGAATTTGTACAGGGCGTTAATGACCGTCCCGAAGTCATCGGTCAGCCGTGCGTTCCAGGGGTGCAGGAACGCGCGGTGGATAAAAGTCATCACGGCTAGCGGCCAGAACACCACGCAGAGCAACCGGGAGGTGTCTACACGGGGAGAAGTAGATTTGTCGGCATTCATCGCGGAATGATTTTAGCCCCGGAAGTTCCCCGCGCCCCGGTGCCACGCCGCTGGTAAGAAAGCAAAAAGAGGGAGGCGCGGAGCCTCCCTCAAATTTTTTGGAGCGGATGACGAGACTCGAACTCGCGACCCTCACCTTGGCAAGGTGATGCGCTACCAACTGCGCTACATCCGCATTCGGATCCTCGGGGGGATCCTGTGCGCGATACTGGGATCGAACCAGTGACCTCTTCCGTGTCAGGGAAGCGCTCTCCCGCTGAGCTAAACGCGCCTAATAGTTCACTTTGTGTTTAAGAATGTGGAGGTGGAAACGGGAATCGAACCCGTGTACACGGTTTTGCAGACCGTTGCCTAAGCCACTCAGCCATTCCACCGCGGCAAGTGAAGTGCTTGCTCGTGGTCCACTTTAGTGAACCGTGGAGCGGATGACGAGACTCGAACTCGCGACCCTCACCTTGGCAAGGTGATGCGCTACCAACTGCGCTACATCCGCATTCGGATCCGCATGGGATCCTGTGCGCGATACTGGGATCGAACCAGTGACCTCTTCCGTGTCAGGGAAGCGCTCTCCCGCTGAGCTAAACGCGCAGGAAATCAACGACCCAAGTCCTATTAGGGAACCTACTAGGCTTGAGCGTGGAGCGGATGACGAGACTCGAACTCGCGACCCTCACCTTGGCAAGGTGATGCGCTACCAACTGCGCTACATCCGCACTCGCAAACATTGATCGGTGCTACTGAATGTGCAATCGATCGTTGTTGCGAAAACAAACACTAGCGTGTTTATCTGCCAGATCACAAATCCCCAGGTTAAACAGCGCTTCGTTGCCGGAGATACTGCCGGGGTCGCAGCCATAGAACTACATCGTTGGGATTTTCGGCACCGCTGACTTCAAGGGGGTTTGGTTCTGCTGAGTTCCTAGTGGTAACTTTCTTCCCCAGTGGTCGCAAAGGATCACTAAGGTTCCATAGCTCAGTGGAAGAGCGTTCCGCTCACACCGGAAAGGTCGCTGGTTCGAACCCAGTTGGAACCACCAACATCCGCCCGGCGCGTAGGCGCCGGGCGGTTTTTCTTTTCCCCCTCTAGGGGGTGGGGGATCTGGGGTGGGAACTATTGTCAGCCCGCGCCCGACTACTCATGCAGTGTCGAAAGTGTTCGCAGGATTTCATCCATCGTTTTCGGCGCTATGGTGTTAGCAGTGTCTGTGACAGAAAGGTTCACCGTTTTCATGCCTCGCCGTTTTTCTTCTTTTGGACGCCCCCTCGCTCGCGGCCTTGCCGCGTGTGGAATGGTCGCTGCCGTCTCGGTGGGGGTCAGTGCTCCTGCGGAGGCTCACGACGTGGTGCTGAATTCGAACCCTTCTGCCAACTCCACGGTTGACCATTTGCCAGGCAAAATCGTGCTGGATTTCTCCGGCGCGCCGCAGGATGGTTTCAACAACATCGCGTTGTCCCACAACGGCGATGTTCTGTTCCGCGGGGAGCCGAAGGCAGATGGTCGGCAGTTGAGCATCGACGTGCCCGAGGATGTCCAGTCGAAGAAGGACAACGGCGAGTACGTTATCGGCTACCAGATCACTAGCTCCGATGGTCACTCCACTCGCGGTAGCGTCAAGTTCACTCTCGAAGCTGAGGGCGGAACGGTTAACGGCGCTGGCGATAGTGGAGAGGAGAAAAAGAGTGAAGAGGGGGAAGCGGGGGAGCAATCCCCGAGTGTTCCTTCTTGGTTATTGCCTTTGGGCGGTATCGTCGTAATTGTAGGTGCACTGGCGCTCGCCATTGCCCGCTTTCGCGATGTGAAGAACGACTAGGTTCTTCGCGCGTGATTTGTTGACGTTTACCTGATCAGGAGAATTCCCGTGAAGAAGTTCCGCTCTGCAACCGCCGCTGCACTGGCTCTTTCCACCGCTCTCGCGTTGTCCGCCTGCACCCCTCCGCATGAGAACGACGGTGACAAGCGCGAGGACACTGCCACCACCGGCCCGGCTACCCCGAGCATCCAGTCCACTCAGGAGGCAGCTACGGATTCCGCTGAGTCTAAGACCGAGTCTGAAACCGAGTCTGAGGCTGAGTCTGAATCCGCGACTGCAGAGTCCGAGATGACTGAGATGGACGGCACGGCCGGGAACAACGCCGAGGCAACCGCCTCCGGCGCAGCTTCCGCGTCTGGTTCCGCCAACTAACGCACGAAACTTTTAGTAGCGTGCGTGCCCGGGATATTCCCGGGCACAACGATGGTGGGCCTGAACGCCTTTTTAAACGAAAGGTTCGTTATGTCCCTGACCTCCCTGAATGCTTCCAAGAAGAGCTTGCGTGCCGCTTCGGTGGCCGCGATTGCCCTCAGTGGTGCGCTGGTTCTTTCCGCATGTTCTGATAGCGGGGATGAGAAGAAGGATTCCACTAGCTCCCAGAGCGCTTCGGCAACCGAGTCCTCGGCCGCTGAATCCGCCGAGCAGGGTGGAGAGTCTGCAGCGATTGGCAGCGAGGAGCTGCAGTTCAAGGACGCTTATGTGACGGCAAAGGGCGCAGACAAGATGATGACTGCCGTCTTCGGTACTCTGCACAACACCACTGACAAGGACATCACCATCACCGAGGTCAAGGGCGACATCGATGGTGCTGATTATCAGCTGCACACGGTTGACAACGCCGGTGTGATGAAGCAGGTCTCCGACATGAAGATTCCTGCGGGCAAGGACAAGGCTCTGGAGCCCGGCGGCGATCACATCATGATCATGGAGGTTAAGAAGGAGCTCTCCGCCGGTGATGCCCTGACCCTGACCCTCGTGGACGAGGACGGCAAGGAATACGAGATGAAGAACATCCCGGTGCGCGTTCAGCAGTCGACCCACGAGCACTATGGCGAGGGCCAGGACGGCAAGGGGCACGAGGGTCATGATCACATGGGGCATGATCACGGTGATCACATGAGCCACGAGGGCCACGAGCACCACTAATCGCCATGTCTGATCCTGTAGATTCCCGTTCTTCGCTTTCTGACGCCCCCACGCCCGAACCCGCCAGCGGGCATAAGCTCACCCGCCGAGGTTTCTTCGCCGGGCTGGGCATGACCGGCGCCGCATCCGTACTGGCAGCATGCAGCTCGGCGGATGATTCCGCTGCGTCAGCTGGCAATGCTGGGGCGGACAGTGGGGCGTCAATAAGAAAGATAGATTTCGACGGGCCGCACCAAGCAGGAATCCAGGAAGACTCGCAGACCCATGCGCTGGTCGTGGCTTTTGACCTGCAGAGGGACGGGCTGCCCAGCGGTGGGTTGAAGCAGAACCTCACACGCTTGATGCGGATCTGGACGGGTGACGCTCGCTCGATGACGCAGGGCAAGACCGCCCTGGCGGATCTGGAGCACGAGTTGACCGTCGCACCCCAGAACCTGACGATTACCGTCGGGTGGGGGCCGAAGCTGATTGAGGAAGTAGGTCTTCTGGGCGATGCTCCGTCGTGGGTAAAGAAGAACCTGGACGGCTTGCCGAAGTTCAAGGGGGACAAGCTCAACGATGATTTCGGCGCAGCCGATGTGGTTCTACAGATCTGCGGCGACGATCTGACGGCCGTTAGTCACGCGGCTCGCGTTTTGACCCGTGGCGGGCGCGACTACGCCACGCCGAAGTGGACCCAGCGCGGATTCGTCGACTCACCCACAGGTGAGACTCCCCGCAACCTGCTGGGATTCAAGGATGGCACGGCCATTCCCCGCAAGGAAGAGGAATACAACGAGTTCATCTGGGACGACCAGGGCGGCAGCGCTATGGTCGTGCGCCGGATCGTTTTCGACATGCCGGCCTGGGAGCAACTGGATCGAAAGTCGCGGGAGGTCGTGTTCGGGCGCCACGTCGATACGGGCGCCCCGATCGGCGGCAACGACGAATTCGACCCAGTGGATCTGAACAAGACGGGCGATGACGGTCTGCCGTTGATCGACGAGCGCAGCCACGTTGGCATTACCGCCGGCGAGGGCACGCACATACGCCGTCGCGCCTACAACTGGGACAACGAAGTAACGCCACTGGGCAACAGCGGCCTTATCTTCATCTGCTTCCAGAACGACCCCGACAAGGCCTTCACTCCACTGCAGAAGCGACTGGCGGAAAAGGATCGACTGAATAAGTGGATTACCCACGTCGGCTCCGCGGTGTTTTGGGTACTGCCCGGCACCCAACACGGGGCGTACTGGGGCCAGAAGATTCTAGAGGGGTAGAATCTACGGGCGTTGAGGACTGTCACCAGGTATGTGACCGTCACATGAGCCTTTAGAAGGAGCGCGATCCACAAGTGAGTAACCCCGCAAACCCTCCAGCAGCCGATGCCCATCAGGCACCCGTAACCTTCCGGGTGCCGGCAGGCACTCCCGCAGGCGCTGCAATGCGCGAGCTGGAACTGCCGAACAAAGGCCCGGAAGCCATCGTCTGCGTCAAGGAAGCTGAGGGCGACAACGTCGGCCAGCTGCGCGACCTTTCCTGGGCACCAGAGCAAGACACCGATGTGACTGCGGTGCCCGCCAACACCGATGAGGGACGCGGGGTTATTCGCCACTCCTGCGCACACGTCCTGGCTCAGGCCGTTCAGAAGGAGTTCCCCGGCACGAAGCTGGGCATCGGCCCGGCCATCGAAAACGGCTTCTACTACGACTTCCAGGTTGCAGAGCCCTTCACCCCGGAGGACCTGAACAAGCTGGAAAAGGCGATGAAGAAGATCATCAAGTCCGGCCAGAAGTTCGAGCGCAAGGCCTACGACGACGTAGAGCAGGCGCGTGCGGAGTACACGGACGAGCCTTTCAAGACCGAACTGATCGCCGACAAGGGCAACGTCGACCCGAATTCCGACGAGGCTACCGAGGTCGGCTCCGGCGAGCTGACCGCCTACAGCAACGTCAACCCGCGCACCGGCGACGTCGAGTGGTACGACCTCTGCCGCGGCCCGCACGTGCCCACCACTCGCTACATTCCGGCCTTCGCGCTGACCCGTTCCTCCGCCGCTTACTGGCGCGGTGACCAGTCCAAGGCTGGTCTGCAGCGCATCTACGGAACCGCGTGGGAATCCAAGGAAGCGCTGGCCGAGTACCAGACGATGCTGGCGGAGGCGGAGAAGCGTGACCACCGCCGACTGGGACAGGAACTGGATCTGTTCAGCTTCCCGGACGAGATCGGCTCTGGCTTCCCCGTGTTCCACCCGGACGGCGGCATCGTGCGCCTGGAGATGGAGGAGCACTCCCGCAAGCGTCACATTGCCTCCGGCTACAGCTTCGTTAACACCCCGCACATCACCAAGGGTGACCTGTTCCAGAAGTCCGGGCACCTGGACTTCTACGCAGACGGCATGTTCCCGCCCATGCAGCTGGACGGGGAGACCGATGACGAGGGTAACGAGACCAAGCCGGCGCAGGACTACTACGCCAAGCCGATGAACTGCCCGATGCACAACCTGATCTTCGCCTCACGCGGGCGCTCCTACCGCGAGCTGCCGCTGCGCCTGTTCGAGTTCGGCACTGTGTACCGCTACGAGAAGTCCGGCGTGATCCACGGACTCACCCGCGCCCGCGGCTTTACCCAGGACGATGCGCACATCTACTGCACCGAGGACCAGCTGGAACAAGAGCTAACGACGGTGCTGGAGTTCATCATTTCCCTGCTGCGCGACTACGGTCTGGATGACTTCTACCTAGAGCTATCCACCAAGGATCCGAACAAGTTCGTCGGTAGCGACGAGATCTGGGAGCGCTCCACCGAGATCCTGGAGCGCGTGGCCACCAAGTCGGGGCTGGAACTCGTTCCGGATCCGGCCGGTGCTGCTTTCTACGGTCCGAAGATCTCCGTGCAAGCCCGCGACGCCATCGGCCGCACCTGGCAGATGTCCACCGTACAGTTGGACTTCAACCTGCCGGAGCGCTTCGACCTGGAATACACCGCCCCGGATGGTTCGAAGAGGCGTCCGATCATGATCCACCGTGCCCTGTTCGGCTCCATCGAACGATTCTTCGGCGTGCTGTTGGAGCACTATGCCGGTGCCTTCCCGGCATGGCTGGCTCCGCACCAGGTCGTCGGCATCCCCGTCGCCGACGAGTTCAACGACTACTTGGAGGACTTCGCTGCCGAGTTGCGCACCCAGGGAATCCGCGCGGAGGTCGATACGTCGGACGACCGCATGCAGAAGAAGATCCGCAACCACACCACCGGCAAGGTGCCGTTCATGCTGCTGGTCGGCGGGCGTGACGTGGAAGCCAACGCGGTGAGCTTCCGCTTCCTCGACGGCACCCAGGTTAACGGCGTGCCACGCGAGGATGCCCTGCGCATCATCTCCACCTGGATCCGCGAACGCCGCAATGCCCAGCCAAGCGCGGAACTGGTACAGCCGTTGGTGGAGGCTTAAATCGCTGTGGGGGACCAGTACGTAGACCAAGGCGCAGGCTCGCAGCCCAACCTGCAAGGCGGGCTCGAGAGGCTGTGGGCTCCCTACCGCTCGCAGTACATCGCAAAGTCGGATCGTTCCGCTGACCCTTTTTCCACCCTGCCGGAGCAGTCGGACGAGGAGGCGCTGATCGTCGCCCGCGGCCAGACCGTCTACTGCGTGCTGAACCTGTACCCCTACAACCCCGGGCACATGCTGGTGGTTCCTTACCGCCAGGTTGCGGACTACACGGAGCTCACGGACGAAGAAACCGCGGAGCTCGCGGAGTTTACGAAGATTGCGCTGAAGACCCTGCGCGCCGTGTCGAAGCCCGATGCGGTGAATGTCGGCCTGAATCTGGGCAAGGCATCGGGTGGCTCCATTCCGACACACCTCCACCAACATATAGTGCCGAGGTGGGTGGGTGATGCTAACTTCATGACAGTCATGACCGGTGCCAAGGTGCTGCCACAGACCTTGCGCGAGACCCGTGCGCTGTTAGCGGAGGCATGGGAGCGCACCGTCCTTTCCGCAGACAAGGGAGAGTAACTTCAGCGATGCTTAGCGTGCACGGCCGCGGTCCCGCCGCGGTCATCATCGAACCGATCGCCCGGGTGCTGCACAAGGTGGGGATCACCCCCAACGCGGTGACCGTCTTTGGCACCATGCTGGCGATCGGTTTCGCGCTGTGGTTGATTCCCACCGGACATCACTTCACCGCGGCGGTGCTGATTGGCCTGACCGTGGCTACCGACATGGTCGACGGCACCATGGCCCGCATGCGCGGCGGCGGCACCCGCTTCGGCGCCACGTTGGACGCAACCTGCGACCGCCTCAGTGACGGGGCAATCTTCGGAGCCCTCGTCGTCTGGTTCGGCCTCCAGGATCCCGTCAACACCATCATGATGTGCGTCTGCCTGGTGATTCTGGTCGCCAGCCAGGTCACCAGCTACGTCAAAGCCCGCGCCGAGGCCTCCGGCATCAAGGTCGTGGGTGGCCTGATCGAACGCCCCGAGCGCCTCATCATCTCGCTCGTCGCCGTCGGCCTGAGCGGTCTGGGTATCCCGCACATCCTCGCTTGGGGCCTGTGGATCCTCGCTGCTGGTTCGCTGTTTACGGTCATTCAGCGCTTGGTCGTTGTCGCGCGTTCTGACGCCGCGTCTGAGACCATCGCCGCCCCCGAAGGAGCCCGCGAGTTCCCGACCGACGGGGGTGAGCAGTAATGCGCGAGCGGCTCACGGCCGCGGCCTATATTGCCGGCTGGAAGATCACCTCCAAGCTGCCGCAGCCGGTGGCGAAAGTACTGTTCGAATGGGGCGCAGACGTGGCGTCCAAAAACGGCAAAGGCCCAGAGCAGCTGCGCCGCAACCTGGCGCGCGTCGTCGGGCCAGAAAACGTCACTCGCGACCTGGTGCGCCGGTCGATGCGCAGCTACATGCGCTATTGGCGCGAGGCCTTCCAGCTACCAGCCATGGCGGGGCCGGAGCTGGCTGCGGAGCTGAACCGGAACTTCGTGCCCGGGTCGCTGGAGGCGCTGCACGCCAGCGCAGAATCTGGGCGCGGAACGATCATCGCGCTGCCGCACGCGGGCAACTGGGATATGGCCGGTGTGTGGCTGGTCCACCACTACGGGACGTTCACGACGGTGGCGGAACGGCTGAAGCCAGAGAGCCTTTTCGAGGCGTTCGTGGAGTACCGCGAATCGCTGGGCTTTAAAATCATCGCCTTAACGGGTGCAAAGGTACCGCCGCTGGAGCAGATGGAGGAAGTGCTGCGGGGCGGCGGGACGATCTGCCTGATGGGGGAGCGCGACATGACCGGCCACGGCGTGCACGTGGACTTCTTCGGTGAAAGGACTTCCATGCCCGCTGGTGCGGCGCTGCTGGCACAGCGCACCGGGGCTAACCTGTTCACCGCCCGCGTGGCTTTCCGTGGCGGGTCGACCGATTCGGATGCCGCCCGACGGGGCCAGCCCGAGACCTGGGAACACGAAACCACCCCGGTCGCCGTGGACGGACGCGAGCTGCAGGACATCGTGCAGGAGATGGCCGATAACTTCGCTCGGGGTATCGCCATGGATCCACAGGACTGGCACATGCTGCAGCCTCTGTGGTTCGCCGACCTATCCGAGGCACGGCGCAAGCGACTGGGGTTGGAGGACGCATGAGGATAGGAATGGTCTGCCCGTACTCCTTCGACGAACCCGGCGGAGTACAGATCCACGCCATCGACCTGTGTACGGAGCTGCGCAAGCGCGGACACGAGGTCAGTCTGATCGGCCCGGGGAAGTCCGCCGAGGGGCTGCCGGATTTCGTGGAGCTAGGTGGTTCCAGCATTCCGATCCGCTACAACGGCTCGGTCGCCCGGCTGAGCTTTGGCCCGCGCACCAGAAAGCACCTGAAGCGCTGGATCCGTGATAATCAATTCGACCTGCTGCACATCCACGAGCCGAACTCGCCGTCGTATTCCATGATGGCCATGGCCGTGGCGGAGGGACCGATCGTGGCCACGTATCACGCCTCTGCCAGCGAGTCGAAGATTCTGAAGGTAGCCCTGCCGTTCCTGCGGCCCTACCTGGAACGCATCCACGGCGGTATCGCAGTCTCTGAGGAGGCGCGCAAGTGGCAGGTGGAGAACCTGGCCGGCGACCCGGTGCTGATCCCCAACGGCGTGGATACTTCCGTCTACCGGGAGGCTCGCCCCTTGGAGGGCCTCGGTCAGCCCGGTGTGGAGCGCCCCCGCTTGATGTTCCTTGGCCGTTTCGAAGAGCCCCGGAAGGGACTGCAGGTTCTGTTGGAGGCCATGCCGCGGATCGTGGCGGAGGTGCCCGATGTGGAGCTGATCATAGCCGGTGGCGGCGACATCGATGCGCTGGTCGAGCGGGTACGTAACCTGGGGCTTTCCTCGTGTGTAGGGCTAGGTCCTAGTGACGCCCACGTGCGCGTGCTCGGGCGCGTCAGCGACGCAGACAAGGCCAGCGCCTTGAGCGCTAGCGATGTCTATGTGGCGCCGAACACCGGTGGCGAGAGCTTCGGAATCGTCCTGGTTGAAGGCATGGCGGCTGGTGCCGCGGTGCTGGCCAGCGACATTCCGGCTTTCGAGGCGGTCGGTCAGCACGGCAAATCCGCCCGGCTTTTCCACAATGGCTCGGCCGAGAACCTGGCGAAGCAGGCCGTGCAGCTGCTGCGGGAGGGAAACACCCGGGCGGAGCTCATCAAAGCCGGCGCGGCAAGGGCGATGGACTTCGACTGGAAAACCGTGACCGACCAGGTGGAGCAGGTCTATGACACGGTGACGGTGAAGGGGCGAAAGGTGACGTTGGCATGATCACGATTCCGGTATGGGCAATGATCGCCGCGCTGGCGGTGATCCTCGCGATCATTGTCGGCGTGTGGGCCTCTGGCATGGCCACCAGGCTGAACCGCCTACACATCCGCACGGACTCCGCCCGCGTGAGCCTGGAAGGCGCGTTGCATTCCCGATCGGCCGTGATTGCGGCACTGCAACCGGACCTGAGCCAGGAGGTGGCGCAGGTGAACCGGGTGGCACTGCGGGCCACTGACATGGGGGCACGCAGCGGCGCGGAAAACGAGCTGCTGAGCGAACTGAAACCGGAGGTCTGGAACGCCGCGAGCTTCGTGGAGGCCTCCTCGAAGGTGGATCTGGCCGCGCGGTTCTACAACGACGCGGTATCCGACACGCTCAGTGTGCGTACGCGCCCGCTGGTCCGCGTCCTCCGTCTGGCCGGTCGCGCCCCACTGCCGGAATACTACGAGGCGCTGCTGTCCAGCCCTGCGCCCGCACAGGGTGCCACCCAATCAGGTGACGCCCAGCCCAGTGACGCCCAGCGCGGTGAGGCCCAGCCCGGTTACGCGCAGGATTCCGCAGGTGAGGCAGACTCTGTGGAGGACCAGATTTAAGCGCCCGCCCGATAGCGTTTCCGCAAACTAGACAGGTTAGACTAGAGCAAATCCACATTTCTTGAAAGATGGGAAGTCAAGCATCGTGACTAATAACTCTTCTGCTGCCCACACTGGTACCGCTCGCGTCAAGCGCGGCCTGGCCGACATGCTCAAGGGCGGCGTCATCATGGACGTCGTTACCCCGGAGCAGGCCAAGATCGCCGAGGATGCCGGCGCTACCGCCGTCATGGCTCTAGAGCGCGTGCCCGCCGATATCCGCGCCGAAGGTGGCGTGTCCCGCATGTCCGATCCGGACATGATCGAGGGCATCATCAACGCCGTCTCTATCCCGGTGATGGCTAAGGCTCGTATCGGCCATTTCGTGGAGGCTCAGGTCCTGCAATCCCTCGGCGTGGACTTCATCGACGAGTCCGAGGTGCTGACCCCAGCCGATTACAAGAACCACATCGACAAGTTCGACTTCGAGGTGCCTTTCGTCTGTGGCGCCACCAACCTGGGTGAGGCACTGCGCCGCGTCAACGAGGGCGCAGCCATGATTCGCTCCAAGGGCGAGGCCGGCACCGGCGATGTTTCCAACGCCGTGACCCACATGCGCACCATCCGTGCGGAGATCAACCGACTGACCTCCATGGCTGATGACGAGCTCTACGTTGCAGCCAAGGAGCTGCAGGCGCCGTACGAGCTGGTTCGCGAGGTAGCGACCAACGGCAAGCTTCCGGTTGTGCTGTTCACCGCCGGTGGCATCGCCACCCCGGCCGACGCTGCAATGATGATGCAGCTCGGCGCCGAAGGTGTCTTCGTCGGCTCCGGCATCTTCAAGTCCGGCAACCCGGAGCAGCGCGCCCGCGCCATTGTCCAGGCCACCCAGAACTACGATGACCCGGCGACCATCGCCAAGGTTTCCCGTGGACTGGGCGAGGCCATGGTGGGCATCAACGTGGATGAGATTCCGCAGCCACACCGTCTGGCGGAGCGCGGCTGGTAATGGCAGATCACCGTCCGAAGATCCTTGACATCCTGGATCTGGAGCGCGTCGACCGCGACATTTTCCGCGGTAGTCCACTGCCGTCGAAGTTGGCTCGCACCTACGGAGGCCAGGTGGCCGCCCAAGCTCTGGTGGCAGCTACCCGCACAGTGAGCGACGAGTTCAGCGTGCATTCCCTGCACGGCTACTTCGTCGGCCCCGGCAACCCCGACGCGCCGACGGTGATGTTGGTCGACCGCGTGCGCGATGGTCGATCTTTCGTTTCCCGTTCCGTTAAGGTCGTACAGAACGGCAAGGCCATCTTTATCATGCAGGCCAGCTTTCACATCCGGAACGACTACGGCCCCGAGCACTCCGATGAGATGCGCGCGGTTCCGGACCCAGAATTGATTGTGGTTGATCCGAGATCGCTGACCAGCATGCAGCGCCTGTTCCGTGACGAGTGGGCGGATTGGGACGTGCGGATTGTGCCACCGGAGGACTACGAGCACAACAAGTACACCGCCTCCCAACAGGTGGTGTGGTTCCGCACGAAGACCCCGCTGCCGGAGGTAGAGGGTTTGGACGCAGACACACTGCACGTCTGCACCCTGGCGTACATGTCCGACATGACGTTGCTGTCCTCGGCGTTGGTTCCGCACCGCCCGGCGGAGTTCCAGGAGGCCTCGCTGGACCACGCGATGTGGTTCCTGCGCCCCTTCCGTGCCGACGAGTGGCTTTTGTACGACCAGATTTCCCCGTCCGCCCACGGTGGTCGAGCTTTGACCCACGGGCGGATCTTCAACCAGCAGGGCGACCTTGTTGCCGTGGTTACGCAGGAGGGTCTGACCCGCAGCCTGCGCGACGGTGCCTCCTCGGTGCCTTTGAAGAAGCAATAGCTAGAAGGAGCAGTAGCGCTGTGATCATCGGTGTGTTGAGCGTGCAGGGCGGATTCGTCGAGCACATGCGCAGTATCGAGCGCCTGGGCCACGAAGCCCGCGCCGTCCGCCGGACCGAACACCTGGAGGGCCTCGACGGGCTGATCCTGCCCGGTGGCGAGTCCACAACGATGTCCAAGTTGCTGGATCTCGGCGGAATGCTGGAGCCTCTGCGCGCCCGCATCGCCGATGGCCTGCCGGTGTTTGGTACCTGCGCCGGGTTGATCCTGCTGGCCGATCGGGTTCTGGATACTCGTGCGGACGCCCACAGCTTGCACGCGCTAGACATCACAGTGCGGCGCAACGCTTTCGGCCGCCAGGTGGATTCCTTCGAGACCCAGTTGCCGTTCGGGGATATCGAGACGCCGGTCGAGGCCGTGTTTATCCGCGCCCCCAAGGTCGAGGAAGTGGGCGATGGGGTCAAGGTGGTTTCCACCCTGCCTGATGGAACCATCGTGGGCGTGCGCCAGGGTAACGTGCTGGGATGCAGCTTCCATCCGGAGTTGTCCGAAGACAATCGCGTGCACGGCTACTTCCTACTGATGGTTGAAGGGCACCGCGCTGGGGTGTAGGGCGGTTCCGGCGTGGGGGCGTCAATAGAAAAGGCCATGCGCGTGACTGTCGGTGCAGCGGGAGGTCTAGTATGGAAGCGATACAGACGAACCCGACTACCGAAAGAGGACCATGTCCGGCCACTCAAAATGGGCAACGACCAAGCACAAGAAGGCTGCCAACGATGCGAAGCGTGGCAAGGAATTTGCCAAGCTGATCAAGAACATCGAAGTGGCTGCCCGTACCGGTGGTGGTGACCCCAGCGCGAACCCGACGCTGCAGGATGCGATCACCAAGGCCAAGAAGTCCTCGGTGCCCAACGACAACATCGAGCGCGCCCGCAAGCGCGGCTCTGGCGAAGAAGCCGGCGGCGCTAACTGGGAAACGATCATGTACGAAGGTTACGGCCCCAACGGTGTGGCCATGCTCATCGAGTGCCTGACCGACAACCGCAACCGCGCCGCCACCGACGTGCGCACCGCCATGAACAAGAACGGCGGCAACATGGCCGACGCGGGCTCCGTTTCCTACCTGTTCAACCGCAAGGGCGTGGCTGTGCTGGAGAAGGGCGACCACACCGAGGACGACATCCTGCTGGCCGTGCTGGACGCGGGTGCGGAAGAAGTCAACGACATCGGCGAGAAGTTCGAGGTCGTGTGCGAGTCTTCCGATATGAACGCGGTGCGCGACGCGCTGAAGGAAGCGGAAATCGACTACGACTCCGTTGAACAGGACTTCCGCGCCACAATGGAAGTTCCGGCCGATGCGTCCACGGCGAAGAAGGTGTTTAACCTTATTGACGCGCTGGAAGATTCAGACGACGTGCAGAACGTGTTTACGAACATGAACCTGTCGGACGAGGTGCTGGCGGAGCTGGACGGGGAGTAATTGGAACATCTGTGCTATTCTTTATGGCACGATGAGTACTCCACAGAATTCCGCCTGGGGCGCCCCAGCCGCTAGCCCGACCTCGCTGGCCGGGCTGCGCGTCATGGGGATCGACCCTGGGCTGACACGCTGCGGACTTTCTGTAGTGCAGGCGGGGAAGGGGCGGGCCGTGTACCCCGTGGCCGTGGGGGTGGTGCGGACTCCCGCCGATATGGCGCTAGAGCAGCGACTGCTTAAGCTATCCACTGCGGTGGAGCAGTGGTTCGACGATTACCAGCCGCATGTGGTGGCGCTCGAGCGCGTCTTTGAACGATCCAATGTGTCCACGGTGATGAACACCGCCCACGCATCGGGCGTGCTGATGCTTGCCGCGGCGAAGCGGGGAGTGGACGTGCACATGTACACGCCCAGTGAGGTCAAGAAGTCCATCAGCGGCAATGGCCGGGCAGACAAGGCACAGATGACCCGCATGATCACCCGCATCCTGGGGCTCGGCGAGCCGCCGAAGCCACCGGACGCGGCGGATGCGTTGGCGCTGGCGGTCTGCCATTGCTGGCGAGCGCCGCTGAACCATCTTGTGAAGGGGAAACTATGATCGCATCACTGCGCGGAATCGTCATTGATAAGGGTCTTGATTACGTGGTTATCGAGTGCGCCGGTGTCGGCTACCAGTGCGCTGGCACGGCCACGACCATCGCGGAGCTACCACGCGGCGAAGAAGTGTTCGTGACCACCGCGATGGTGGTGCGCGAGGACTCGCAGACGTTGTACGTATTCAAGGATGCCGACGAGAAGCGTGCGTTCAACACCCTGCAGTCCGTTTCCGGCGTGGGCGCACGGCTGGCACTGGCTATCCTGTCCGTGGTGTCGCCCGCAGAGCTCGCCGTGGCGGTATCCAACGGAGACCACAAGACTTTGCAGAAGGCCCCCGGAGTGGGCAAACGTCTGGCCGAGCGCATG
Source organism: Corynebacterium sp. LK28 (assembly GCF_014335105.1). Lineage (NCBI taxonomy): Bacteria > Bacillati > Actinomycetota > Actinomycetes > Mycobacteriales > Corynebacteriaceae > Corynebacterium > Corynebacterium sp. LK28. The sequence continues at coordinate 105,339 of NZ_PDGZ01000014.1, forward strand.
GCCGTGGATCTGAAGGGCAAGGTTGCAGACTTCGGTGATCCGGCCGGCGAAGGCGCACTGGGAACTGCGGTCGGGGCAACCGGCACGTCCGGCACCGGCGGGGCAGTCGCCCCGGACGTCCGTGAACAAGTCATCGAAGCCCTGGTGGGATTGGGCTTCACTGAGCCGAAGGCGAACGCGGCTGTCGACGGCGTGCTGGCACAGTGGCCGGAGCAGACCCCGCCCGATGCCTCCTCGCTGCTGCGCGCTTCCCTGGCCGCGGTGAAATAGGGGAGACTGTAGAGCATGAGCGATATTGAGCGCACCGAGTTCGAACTGCCACCGGGCGTGGGCAACAACTTTGCGCCGAACAACCTCGCCCCGAACCAGCAGCTGAACCCCCAAGAAACCTCCGGGGATTCCGATATCGATACCTCCCTGCGCCCGAAGTCTCTAGACGAATTCATCGGCCAGCCGAAGGTACGCACCCAGCTGGATCTGGTCCTCGGCGGGGCGCGCTCCCGCGGCGTGGCTCCCGACCATGTGCTGTTGGCCGGTCCGCCGGGACTTGGCAAGACCACGATGGCCATGATCATTGCTCAGGAACTCGGAACCTCCCTGCGCATGACTTCCGGCCCCGCGCTGGAGCGCGCGGGTGACCTGGCTGCCATGCTCTCGAACCTCATGGAGGGCGACGTGCTCTTCATCGACGAGATCCACCGCATGGCCCGCCCCGCCGAGGAAATGCTGTACATGGCCATGGAGGACTTCCGCATCGACGTCATCGTCGGCAAGGGGCCGGGCGCTACCTCTATCCCCATCGAAATCGCCCCGTTTACCCTGGTCGGCGCTACGACGCGCGCGGGCATGCTCACCGGGCCACTACGCGACCGCTTCGGCTTTACTGCACAGATGGAGTTCTACGACGTCGCCGACCTCACGCGCGTCGTCACGCGCGCTGCGGGAATCTTGGGGGTTGATATTACTGGGGACGCCGCAGCGGAGATCGCCTCCCGTTCCCGCGGAACCCCGCGTATCGCCAACCGATTGCTCCGCCGGGTCCGCGACTTCGCGGACGTCAACGCCGACGGGAAAATCACCGTCGAGGTGGCGCGTGCCGCATTGTTGGTTTTCGACGTCGACGAGTCGGGGCTGGACAGGCTTGACCGGGCGGTCATTGAAGCGTTGGTGAAAGGCCATGGTGGTGGACCGGTGGGCGTCAATACCCTTGCGCTGGCGGTAGGGGAAGAACCGTCAACGGTCGAGGAAGTCTGCGAGCCCTACCTCGTGCGCGCCGGAATGGTCAGCCGCACACCGCGCGGGCGAGTGGCCACCGCGGCGGCGTGGCGCCACATCGGGCTGGAACCACCAGAGGGCACCATCGGGGTCTAGCGGGCGGTATGGCAAGATTGGCCTTATGCCAAATGACATTATTCTTATCGTCCTGGTCCTTCTGGTTTTCGTTGGTCTGCCTCTGATCCAGATCCGCAAGCAGAACAAGCGGGTGCAGCAGATCCGTGACTTCCAGGATCGCCTGGGGCCGGGCATGGTCGTGAAGACGACCTCTGGCCTGCACGGTCGCGTTACTCACGTAGGGGAGACCACCGTTGACCTGGAGGTTGCGAAGGGGGTTGTGACGACCTGGGAGAAGGTTTCGATCCTCGAGACCGTTGATGCGGTCGAGCCGGGCTCGCAGCAAGCTTCGCAGCTGACGGAAGACTAACGACCTAAGAATTACCTGCTAACTAGCGCCACGACGAGCGTCGGGTGTTTTCAATACCCCAAGTAGGCGCTAGTATCACGGGGTTGGATTTTTCTAAGTACACCGGCCACGCCGACGGGTGCAGGGCTGGATTGTAGGAGACATAAAGCGGTGGCAAAGAAGCAAAAGAAAAAAGCTACGCGGGGTGGCTTCGCATGGCCGAAACGGGCGATCGCCGCATTCGTAGTGATCGCCCTGATCGTGTTGGGCTTGATCATGTTCACGGGCAACAAGTCCTTCGGACCCAAACTGGGCATCGACCTGCAGGGTGGCACGCGCGTGACGCTGGTGCCACAGGGCGATACCCCGACGCCGGAACAGCTCAGCCAGGCTCGAACGATCCTGGAGAATCGCGTTAACGGCATGGGCGTATCGGGCGCATCGGTGGTGACCGACGGCAACAACCTGGTCATCACAGTGCCCGGGTCGGACGCAGGTGAGGCTCGCACGCTGGGCAAGACCTCCCAGCTGCTGTTCCGCCCGGAGTCCCAGCCAGGTCAGCCGACGAAGGACTTCCCCAAGGCGCTGAAGGACATGGCTAACAGGTGGGTGGAGAACGGCATCATCACGCCGGAGTTTGCCAACGAGCGCCTGGCCAAGATGGCGAAGGGGCTCCCGCAGGCCGGTCTGAAGGTCGACCCGAAGGACATGAAGGTCACGGCCAAGCCGCCGGCGACGCCGAAGGACTCGGTGGAAGAGCAGGAGCGCCGCGATAAGCAGGTGGAGGTGCTGAAGGCTGACCGCCAAAGCACCGATGGCAACAAGCAGCAGGCTGCAGGCTCCCTGCTGGACTGCGAGAAGAGCGACCCCATGGCGGGCTCCGACGATCCGGCGAAGCCACTGGTGACTTGTAGCGACCAAGGTCCGATGATCCTCGGCCCGGCACCGCTACTCAAGGGCGAGACCGACGAGAAGCACGGCGAGCGCCTGACCGGCGAGATGATCGATACGAACTCGCAGATCACCGGTGGCCTGCAGCCGAACTCGGCGCAGATGGCCATCACCTTCAAGTTCAAGACTGGCGACAAGACTCCGGGTGGCGAGACCTGGTTCGCACTGGGCCAGCAGATGCTGGGCAAGCGCGTGGCTATCACCCTGGACTCTAAGGTGATCTCCGCGCCGCAAATCCAGTCTCCAACCCCTCCGGGCGAGGTATCCCAGATCACGGGTAGCTTCTCCGAGAAGGAAGCCCAGGATCTGGCTAACAACCTGCGCTACGGCGCGCTGCCGCTGAGCTTCGTCGGTGAGAACGGCGAGCCGGGCGGAACCACCACCACGATCTCCCCGTCGCTGGGAGCCGCTTCCCTGAAGGCCGGAGTGATCGCTGGCCTGGTCGGCCTGGTGCTGGTGGGCCTGTACGCCCTGGCTTACTACCGCGGCCTGGGCGTGGTGGCCATCGTCTCCCTGATCGCTGCGTTCTCTCTGGTGTACGGCTTCATCGTTCTGCTGGGTCGCTGGATCGGCTACAGCCTGGACCTTTCCGGAATCGCCGGCCTGATTATCGGCCTGGGCACCACCGCTGACTCCTTCGTGATCTACTTCGAGAGGATCAAGGACGAGATCAAGAACGGCTCGACCTTCCGCTCCGCCGTGCCGCGTGCTTGGCAGCGAGCTCGCAGCACGATCGTTACCGGTAACATCGTTTCCCTGATCGCAGCCGTGATCCTGTACTTCCTGGCCATCGGCGACGTGAAGGGCTTCGCGTTTACGCTGGGTCTGACCACCCTCTTCGACCTGGTGGTTGCGTTCCTGCTCACCGCACCGCTGATCATCCTGATGTCCCGCCGGGCGTTCTTCGCTTCCCCGAAGCTCAATGGCCTGGGCTCTGCGTACCGCGTTGCGGAGCGCAAGTACGGGCGTAAGCCCCACGCGCACGCTGTGAGCGCCAAGGAGAAGGCGAAGGCTGAGAAGTCGGCGTCGAAAGCAAAAGACAGCTCGACAGACACCGACACCGACACAGACACAGCAGACACCGCATCCATGGACGACCAAGAGTCCTCGACCTCCGAGACCAAGGAGGGGAAGTAAATGAGTAACGCTGAAACCCTAAGTGCGGCAGAAGCAACGACCGCTGAGACAACGACCGCTGAGACGACCACTGAAACGACCGCAGTAGCAACCCCGGTCGACGCGCCAGACACCCAAGCCGGTGGCTTCTTTGAAAAGATCTACAACGGCACCGGTGGCTTCCGCATCGTGCAGAATCGTGGGCGCCTCTACGGCATCCTCGTCGCTGTGCTCGTTGCCTGCGTGCTGTCTATCGCGGTACGCGGCTTTACCCTCGGCATCGATTTTGAGGGCGGTACCCGCATGACGATGCCGCCCGCGGGTGGAGCCACCGAGTCCAGCGTGTCCGAGGTGTTCGAGGAAGCAACTGGCATCGCGCCACAGTCGACCCAGACCGTCGGCAGCGGTGACGCGGAATCCATCGAAATCACGGCGGAGCGCCTGTCGGAAGAACAGATCCGCAAGGCACGCTCCGCACTGTTCAACGAGTTCCACCCGAAGAACAACGTCGGCGAAATCACGCAGGACGCAATTAGCGATTCCACCGTGTCCGAGTCGTGGGGCAGCAGCATCACCAAGAAAATGCTTATCGCCCTCGGCGTGTTCCTGCTGGTGGTGTTCCTGTACATCGCGATCCGCCTGGAACGTGATATGGCCGCCGCCGCAATTATCTGTCTGCTGATCGACCTGACTGTTGTTTCGGGCACCTACGCCCTCATCGGCTTCGAGGTTTCGCCGGCTACCGTCATCGGCCTGCTGACGATTCTCGCGTACTCGCTGTATGACACGGTGGTGGTGTTCGACAAGGTACAAGAGAACACTGCCGGGCTGTTCGGATCCACGCGCTCGACTTTTGCCGAGGAGACAAACCTGGCCATCAACCAGACGATCATGCGTTCCATCAACACGTCGATCTTCTCCCTCGTGCCGATCGCCTCTCTGCTGGTTGTCGCTGTGGGCATCATGGGAGTGGGAACGCTCAAGGATCTGGCGCTGGTGCAGTTCATTGGCGTGATCGCCGGTACGTTTAGCTCCATCTTCTTCGCCGCCCCGCTGTTGGTGACCTTCAAGATGCGCCAAAAGAAGTACAAGCAGCACGAGGCTCGAGTGGAGCGCGCGCGTTCCCTTGCCGTTGCTCCTACCGACGATTCTTCGGAGGATGACGCCGCAGTGGAGGCCGCCGAAGAATCCAGCGCACAGGACGAAGCAACCGATACTCCGGCGAAGCGCGGAGTATCTAGCCCCAACGCGAAGCTGGAGTCCAAGGCCGCGGACAAGAAGCGTGCGGTGGATGACTCCACCGAGGACTTCCTGCGCGAGACCGGCAACGAGGATGCCGGACGGTCCTGGCGCCCGGGCATGTAAAACGGTTGTCGGGAACGCTGGGCAGAAGAGTTGAGGAGGCAGGCAGTGATTCGCAGGCGGCGCGCAGCACAGCACACAACCACGGCCACCGCGGCGCTGGCACTAACTGCCGCGCTGACCGCGGGAGGTCTGGCGGCCTGCTCCGAGGGTAGCGGGCTGAAGCCGGCACCGGAGCAGTTTGGGTACGTGTTGACGAGCGACCTGGTGACCTCCAACGCCGGCACCGCTGTCGGCGTGGCGACGGATGCTGCGAAGATTTCCGCCCGGCTGTACCCGGGGGCCTTCATCGCTGGTTCCAGAGGACAGAACCTGCCCAACGGGGACCTAGTGACGGCCAAGCCGGGCCAGGATGACCCCCGGCGGGTCGACTACACCATCAACGAAAAGGCCAGCTACTCCGATTCCAAGCCCGTAGTATGCGACGATTTTCTGTTGGCCTACCAGGCCAGCAAGCGCGCAGATCTCTTTAACTCCGACATGCCGCTGTTTGGGCAGGTAGAGCGCGTGGACTGCGCCGCCGGTGCGAAGAAGTTCAGCGTGCATTTCGCGGAGAAGCGGGGTAGCCGCTACCGCGAACTATTCGGCCCGGGCACGGTGCTGCCCTCCCATACTGTGGCGCAGAAGGCCGGAGTGGAAAACGTGGTGGCTGCCATCGATAGTGCCGATGAACAGGCACTGACGGAACTGGGCAAGGCCTGGCAGGACGTGTTTAACTTCCACAAGACCGACCCCGCTGAGGTTCCTACCTCTGGGCCGTACAAGATCGGCGCCCGGGAGGACAACGGGTCGTTGAAGCTGGAGAAGAACCCCGAGTGGAAGGGCGTGGAGGCCAACCAATCGCCGGTCTACCTGTGGCCGCACGACGCGGATGTGAAGAGCCTGGGGGAGCACAACCAGCTTTCCGTCGTGGACATCAACCGCGGATCCGGTGATAAGCCCGGCAAGCTCGCTGGTGACCTGGGTCTTAACGGCGATGATTACCGCGTGGTGGAGGAGCATTCCCAGCGCGTCGACACACTGCGGATCTCCGATCTCGGGATCCTGCAGGATCCGGCGACGCGCCGCGCCCTGAACTCCTGCATCGATCGCACGGCCATTGCGAAGACGGTGGAGAAGGAGACCGGCGCTGCGGTGGAACCCACCGGCCTGCGAATCCTCGGCACGACCCACCCGTTGCGGGAGTACCTCGAGGACATCAACCGTCGGAACACCGCGACCGACATCGAGGCAGCCCGTCCGTCCCTGCAGGGTTTGACCATTCGGATCGGCTTCCTGGACAGCGTGCCGCGCTATCGAAAGATTGTTGACGCCCTCAAGGATCAGTGCTCCAAGGCTGGCGTGGAGATCCAGCCTGTGCCCCGGAAGGCGGAGGACTATGGACTGCTTGGCGTGGACTACGACGTTGCGCTAGACACCCGCTCTGCAGCGGGCAGGAATTCGGCGGTTAACGCCACGGAATCTTCCACGCTGAAGGAGATCCGCGTTGCGGAGCACACCCTGGCTGAGGACGCTCTGACGCTGCCCCTGATCACGGAACCGCGGACCGTCTTGGCGGAGGTGCATGCGGCCAACGTTCTAGATAGTTCCTCAGACACCGGGGTGAGCTGGAACATGGACCGATGGGTCGAGGCCGACGAACCTGTATCCACGGGGCGTGCTTCCAATGACACGAAGGACATCGGGGACGGAGAGGGCACGAAGAACACAGAGAGCTCCGCGGGTGCCGGAATGGCTACCGAGGAAAAATCTAAGGCGCCGGAAAAATAACCCTGAAGATTAACCCCGCCCTGCAGCGCCGAGCCTGAGGGTGGCGTTAGAGTGGTACGGGTTACCTGCCACACCAGCTAGCTTGTTCAGAAAAGAGGACTGTAGAGCTTTGACATCCACAGAAACTGCCTCCCAGGCGCTGCGCCGACTGATCCGTATCGTCCCCGACTTCCCCTCCCGGGGGATTGTGTTCGAGGACCTAACCCCGGTGCTAGCTGACCCAGAGGCCTTTAGGCTGCTGGTCAAGGATCTGGCGGATCACTGCCGCAACTTCGACATTGACCTCATCGGCGGACTGGACGCCCGCGGCTTTCTGCTGGGTAGCGCCGTGGCCTATGAGCTCGGAGTGGGCATTCTGGCAGTACGCAAAGGTGGCAAACTGCCACCCCCGGTTCACCACGTGGATTACGCTTTGGAATATGGCACGGCTGCTCTAGAGATCCCCGCCGGGGACGCGATTCCGCTGCACGGCAAGAATGTTTTTCTTATCGACGATGTCCTTGCAACCGGCGGTACCCTCAGCGCCTCCCGGGAACTGCTGGAAAAAGCTGGTGCCAACGTGTGTGGCCTCGGCGTGGTGCTAGAGGTAGCCGCGCTGGACGGTCGGGATCGCCTAAAGGATCTTCCGCTCTACGTGGTCGATCAGGCCCGCTAAACCCGTCCCGGCGGCGGAGCCGCGAGTGGCGTCAATAAAAGAGCACGGCACAACTTAATAGTTCGAGCTAGAGACAAAGAGGCAGGGTAGAGCGGCAATGAGTAACGAAAAGGGGTCGCTGTGGATGGCGGCTCGGATCGCGCGCAGCCTCACCGGCACCGGTAAACCAAAGATCAACCCTGTGCTGGGGCCGCTGATCTCCGTGCATCGGCGCTTCCACCCGCGAGCAGACCTCGCCCTGCTAAACCGTGCCTATGCCACCGCCGAGAAGCTGCACGAAGGCGTGAAGCGGAAATCCGGCGAGCCCTACATCACCCACCCGCTGGCCGTGGCAACCATCGCCGCCGAGATTGGCATGGATACCACAACCGTCGTCGCAGCGCTGCTGCACGACACGGTGGAGGACACGGAATACTCGCTGGCGGATCTATCCCGCGATTTCGGCTCGGAGGTCGCGCGCCTGGTGGACGGGGTGACGAAGCTCGACAAAGTGGTGCTGGGTTCCGCTGCGGAGGCAGAGACCATCCGCAAGATGATCGTCGCAATGGCCGAGGATCCGCGCGTGCTGGTGATCAAGGTCTCCGACCGCCTGCACAACATGCGCACCATGCGCTTCCTGCCGCCGGAGAAGCAGGCGAAGAAGGCACGGGAAACCCTAGAAGTTATTGCCCCGCTGGCGCACCGCCTGGGCATGGCAACGGTCAAGTGGGAACTCGAGGATCTGGCCTTTGCGATCCTGTATCCCAAGAAGTACGAGGAGATCGTGCGGCTGGTAGCCGACCGTGCCCCGAAGCGCGACCAGTACCTGGCCAAGGTCAAGCAGGAGATCGAGCTGGCCATGTCCCGCAGCTCGCTGCACGCCACGGTGGAAGGCCGACCCAAGCACTACTGGTCGATCTACCAAAAGATGATTGTGCGCGGGCGGGACTTCGATGAGATCTTCGACCTGGTGGGCGTGCGCATTCTGGTCGATAACGTGAAGGATTGCTATGCCGCCGTCGGTGCGATCCACACGATTTACCAGCCGATGCCGGGAAGGTTTAAGGACTATATTTCCGCGCCAAGGTTCGGCGTATACCAGTCGCTGCACACCACGGTGATCGGCCCGGACACTAAGCCGCTGGAGGTGCAGATCCGCACCCACGAAATGCACCACAACGCCGAATACGGCATTGCGGCGCACTGGCGGTACAAGGAAACCCGCGGTAACAACAACAGCGAGTCTCAGGAAGTCGACCAGATGGCGTGGATGCGCCAGCTGCTGGACTGGCAGAAGGAAGCCGCGGACCCCAACGAGTTCCTGGATTCGCTGCGCTACGACCTATCGACGAACCAGATTTTCGTCTTCACACCCAAGGGCGATGCGATTACGCTGCCGAACGGGTCCACGCCCATCGACTTCGCCTACGCGGTGCATACGGAGATCGGCCACCGCTGCATTGGTGCGAAGGTCAACGGCAAGTTGGTGGCGCTGGAATCGAAGCTGAAGACTGGCGACAAGGTGGAGGTGTTTACCTCCAAGGATCAGAACTCCGGGCCGACGAAGGACTGGATGAACATCGTCGTATCGCCCCGGGCGAAGGCGAAGATCCGCCAGTGGTTCGCCAAGGAACGGAGGGAAGAAGCGGCGGAGAAGGGTCGCGACATGCTGGCGGCCGAGGCGCAGCGCGGCGGGCTGGCAGTGCACCGACTGTTCACCCACGAATCCCTGCGGATGCTGGCCAGCGACCTGAACTATTCGGATGTTGATGCGCTGTACACGGCGATCGGTAGGGGAGAGATCACCCCGGGCCACGTGTGCCACCGCCTGGTAGAGGGCTTGGAGCCGGAGTCCGAGGCGGACGATGTTCTGCAGTCCGGCTCGGCCACCTCAAAGATCGCGAATACTCCGCAGGAGGGGCGCGGCGACGGCTCGGGAATTCTGGTGCAGGGAGAGGCAGACTTCTCGGCGAAGCTGGCGAAGTGTTGCACCCCAGTACCGGGGGACAAGATCTTTGGCTTCATCACCAAGGGCGGGGGAGTCAGTGTGCACCGCACGGACTGCACCAACGCAGAGAAGCTGCATCAGGAACCGCAGCGGATCATCGAGGTCTCGTGGGCCAGCAGCTTCCACAATGCGGTGTTTATGGTCACGATCCAGATCGAAGGCCTGGATCGGAATGGGTTGCTATCCGATGTCACGCGCGTGGTCTCGGAGCAGAAGGTGCCGATCATCGCCACCAATTCGCATACTGCGGGCGATCGGGTGGCGACGATCCGGTTCACGTTCGAGGTCTCGGACACGAAGCAGCTGGGATACATGATGAACCAGCTGCGCAACGTCGAAGGCGTGTACGACGTCTATCGCGTGACCACCGGCGGTTAAGCCGGGAAACGCTAGAGCGCTGAGGCGCCGGGGTGCCCGGTTCTAGCCCAGCACGGCGGACTCGATGTTGATGTCCTCGGTCGGAGCAGCATCGCCCTCCGGAGCCTTCTCCATCAACTTGTCCAGAATCTTCAGCCCAGCCTTGTCGATGGTGCCGAAGATGTTGTAGCTCGGCGGCAGGGTGGTATCGCCGGTGACCAGGAAGAACTGGCTTCCGTTGGTGTTCGGACCGCTGTTGGCCATCGCCAGGGTTCCGCGCTTGTAGTTAACAGGCTGCTGGGCCTTGTCCTTATCCACACCGTTGAGCGGGTATTCGTCAGCGAAGGAGTAGCCCGGGCCGCCGGCACCGCTGGCCTCCGGGTCGCCGCACTGCAGGATCGTCATGGAGTCGGACTTCACGGAGCGGTGGCACTTCGTGGAGTCATAGAACTTCTTCTGCACCAGGTGCTTGAAGGAGTTCGTGGTGCACGGGGAAACACTGTTCTCCAGCTCCAGGCCAACCTTCTGACCGTTCATGGTCAGGGTGACCTTCTCGGTGCCCTGGGACTGGACCCCGTCACCATTCGGCAGCCCGGCCTCGCTGAGCTTGCCCTGAGGGTCCTTCTTGTATTCGCACTTCACCGTCATTCCATAGGGCTCCTTCGGGCCCCGTGGCAGAGATGCGGGTTTGATGTCCTTCTCTTCGCTCTGCTTGGTCTGCTCATCCTGCTGTTCGCTCTCTGCGACCTGGTCTTCGTTCTCGTCGGAGCTGTAGGTGGAGGCGAACCAGATACCACCGACAATCACGACCAGTACGGCCAGAGTTGCGGCGACCACGCCCAGCGGCGCGACCTTTGCCTTGCGCTCGCGGGACTTGAGAGCCTTGGATAGCTCGTCCAGCGCCTCGTCGCGGTAGGCGGAGTTAGGGTAGTTATTCTTGTCAGGCGAATCAGACACGTCTTCTAGGGCCTTTCTTGTGCTAGATACGGTGATCCATTATGCCTCATGTGATGCCCGGATAGTGCGAAGGGGGCGAGTGGTTTCGTCGCTTTTCGCTAGGCTGTAGTGGCATGAGCACCGATAGCGCGCCCAGCCCCGTTGACCTTCCGGAGAGCACCCAGATCTTAAGCTTTCCCGCCGGACCTTTCGAAACCAATTGTTATGTGGTGATTGATGGTTCGGACGCCACCTCGGGGGAAACCTCCCCGGCGGTCGTTATAGACCCTGGCCTGGGTGCTTTTGCCCATATCCAAAGGCTCGCTGAGGAGAATAGGTTCTTCGTGGAGAAGGTCGTGCTAACCCACGGGCACATTGACCACATCCGCGACGCAGGTGCATTCGGAGTGCCTGTGTACGTCCACGAGCTCGACCGCTTTATGCTGGAGATGGATCAGGCGGCCAGCCCGCTGGCGCAGCCTTTCGATGTAGCAAACATGCCGAAGATCGAGGACATCCGCCCTCTGGGGGATTCCATCAGTATCGGTGGCGCGGAGTTCGAGATCCACCACATGCCGGGCCACTCGCCCGGGCACGTGATGTTCCGCGTGAATGGTCTGATCTTCGGTGGGGACGTGCTGTTCCGCGGGGGAGTAGGCCGCACAGATCTGCCGGGATGCTCGCCGGAGGACATGATGCTGAGCCTGAAGAAGCTCACCACTGATTTCGCCGACGGCGACATCGTGTTGCCGGGACATGGCCCGCACACCACCATTGGGGAAGAAAAGCGCACTAATAGCTTCCTGGCAGCAGTGAAATAGCGGTGCAGTACACTGATCTTTTGTGACTGAGAGCGACAAGAAGCAACAGAAGGCCCAGAAGTTCACCGCGCTGAGCGCGCCCAAGGGCGTGCCGGACTACGTGCCGCCGACATCCGCGGAGTTTAAGGCGGTCAAGGATGCCTTTACCAGTGCCGCGCATGCCGCGGGCTACGAGCACGTAGAGCTGCCGATCTTCGAGGAGACCTCACTGTTCGCCCGTGGCGTGGGCGAGTCGACGGACGTCGTGTCGAAGGAAATGTACACCTTTGCAGACCGGGGTGGGCGTTCGGTGACGTTGCGGCCGGAGGGAACGGCGGGCGTCATGCGATCCGTCATTGAACACAACTTGGACCGAGGGCAGCTGCCGGTCAAGTTGGTCTACAACGGTCCCTTCTTCCGCTACGAGCGCCCGCAGGCGGGGCGCTACCGCCAACTCCAGCAGGTCGGTGTGGAGGCCATCGGCGTGGACGATCCCGCGCTGGATGCCGAGGTCATCGCGCTGGCACACCGCTGTTTTACCTCCATTGGTCTGAACGGCTTCCGCTTGGAGCTGACCAGCCTGGGTGATTGGGAGGATCGCCCTGCCTACCGCCAGAAACTCCAGGACTTCCTGGCCACCTTGCCGCTGGATGAGGAAACCCAGCGTCGCGCGCAGCTGAACCCACTGCGCGTCCTGGATGACAAGCGGCCCGAGATGCAGGAGATGCTGGCCGAGGCGCCCTTGATGCTGGATCACCTCAGCGATTCTTCCCGTGAGCACTTTGAAACCGTGACTGGCCTGCTGGATGACTTCGGCGTTGGCTACACCATCAACCCTCGGATGGTGCGCGGCCTGGACTACTACACCAAGACCTGCTTCGAATTCGTTCACGACGGCCTGGGGGCGCAGTCTGGAATCGGTGGCGGTGGCCGCTACGACGGCTTGATGGCGCAGCTGGGCGGGCAGGACCTGTCTGGAATCGGCTTCGGCTTGGGAGTCGACCGAGCCTTGCTGGCGCTGGAAGCGGAGGAGAAGAAGGCGTCCACAGGAAGAAGGGTCGATGTCTACGGCGTGGCACTGGGCGCAGAGGCCAAGCGCCGCATGGTGAGTATCGTCAACGACCTGCGTGGCCGCGGTATTTCCGCCGACATGTCCTACGGCGACCGCGGTCTGAAGGGGGCGATGAAGGGCGCCGACCGCGCAGGTGCGCTGTACGCTCTAGTGCTCGGTGACAAGGAGCTGGCCGAGGGAACAGTGACGGTCAAGGATCTGGCGGCGCACGAACAGCAGCAGATTGATCTGGCAGCGGTGGTGGAGCTGCTGGAGGAAAAGACGGCCGAGGCTTAGAGGGGCTCCGCAAGTCACGAGCCCTAAGCAACACTCGTCACATCTTTGCCCCCGTGTCACACCGCACGGGGGTATTTTTGGTGAATTGAAGTTTAATACTTTCGTTACATTATATGAATTGCCTGGTCACAGGGGGATTTGCGCAAAGCATTGCGCGGACAGAAGCAGGTAACGGTGGTTAGCTCTCCTTCGTTGTAGCACGTCTTTCTTGCGCAACTTTTGAAGATTCGTTTCAACGAGGAGAAACCCAAAGTGTTCAAGCTGTCTCGCCGCAGTTCCCGTGCCGTGATGACCTTCGCCATGGCACCAACCCTGGCTCTCGCGGGCCTGAACGTCCCTGCATACGCCGCTGAGTCCGACCAGGTTAGCCTTAACATCATCGGCGTCACCGACTTCCACGGCCACCTGTCCCAGGCCAAGGACCGCAACGACAACATCAAGGAGCCCGGCGCGGCCGTGATGGCCTGCTACATCAACAAGGAACGCGAAGAGAACCCGAACACCAGCTTCGTATCCGCAGGCGACAACATCGGTGGCTCCCCGTTCGAATCCTCCATTCTGAAGGACAAGCCGACGATCGAGGCGCTGAACCAGATGGGGCTGGAGGCTTCCGCCGTGGGTAACCACGAGTTCGATAAGGGTTGGTCAGACCTGAAGGATCGCGTAGGTGTTAACGGCGACAAGCTTGCGAAGTTCCCTTACCTCGGCGCGAACGTCAAGGGTGCAGAGATGGCGCCGTCCAAGGTCATCGAAAAGGACGGCGTGAAGATCGGATACGTTGGTACCGTCACCGACACGACCTCAACCCTGGTGTCCCCGGACGGCATCAAGGGCATCAGCTTTACCGACCCGGTGGCCGCCACCAACGCTGAGGCAAAGCGTCTGAAGGACAGCGGCGAGGCCGACGTCATCGTGGGACTGGTGCACGAGGGCATGGATAACAAAGAGTTCTCCGGCGATGTGGACGCAGTGATCGCCGGTCACACCCACGTACTGCGAAAGCTGGACGGTAAGCCGGTGCTGGTGCAGCCCGCCAACTACGGCATGGACCTGGCGGATATCGACATCGTCTACGACAAGGCAGCTAAGAAGGTCGTGTCCGTTACCGCTGTCAACCGTTCGGCTAAGGACATGATGGATCGCTGCGGAGCAACCCCGGACGCCGAGGTGGCGAAGATCGTTGCAGCTGCTAAGGACGCGGCGAAGACCGAGGGCGAGAAGGTAGTTACCAACCTGAAGAACGACTTCTACCGTGGCGCCAACGGCGACGGTGACCTCGGCAGCAACCGCGGCACCGAATCCTCTCTCAACTCGATGATCGCGGATGCCACCCTGTACGGCGTGAACGAGCTGACCGACCTGAAGGCCGACCTGGGAGTGATGAACGCCGGTGGCGTGCGCGAGGATCTGGCCTCCGGCGAGGTGACCTTCGCAGAGGCATTCTTGGTGCAGCCCTTCGGCAACTCCCTGGGTGTTGTGGAGATCACTGGTGAGCAGCTGAAGCAGGCTCTCGAACAGCAGTGGAAGCCGGGCGGGGAGCGCGCAATGCTGGCGTTGGGCTTGTCCAAGAACGTGCAGTACGCCTACAACCCCGATGCAGAGCAGGGTAAGCGCATCACCTACGTCACCGTCGATGGCAAGCCCCTTGATCCGAGCAAGAAGTACCGCGTGGCCGGGTCCAGCTTCCTGCTAAACGGTGGCGATGGCTTCGAAGCTTTCAAGGGTGGCGAGTTCCAGGACGCAGGCCAGATCGACATCGATGCGTTCAACCGCTACTTGAAGGACAACTCGGATATCTCCATCCGCCCGAACCAGACGTCCGTCGGCGTGCAGCTGTCCGGCGCGGCCGTGGATGAAGCAAAGGTTTCCGATGAGGCCCTGCGCGGTAGCGTGCTGGCGCCGAAGAAGGACGTCACCGTCAACCTCAGCTCTCTGGCTTACACCGGCAAGGAGGATAAGCCGACCACGGCGACCGCCAAGTTCTTGAAGTGCGATGGCAAGACCGCTATCGAGGGTGCCGAGGCTAACAGCAAGATGGATAACACCATCACCGATGATCACGACGAGACCGGCAAGGCAACCGTCAATCTGACGGTTCCGCAGGAAGCAGGCTTCCTGCAGATCACCACGGATGCCGGCAGCGAGCTCAACTACCCGGTCGCCGTCGAAGGCAACAAGGAGTGCGGCGTCGAGCAGCCGGGCGAAGGCGACGAGCAGCCGGGCACGGATGGCTCTCTGTCTGGTTCCTCCGAGGGCGGCATCATCGCTGCAGTGATTGGCATCCTCGCCGTGATCATCGGTGGCGCAACTGCCATCGCTTGGGTACAGAACCACGGTGGCATCCCGACCCACATCCTGCCGCAGTGGGCGCGCGACATGCTGCCGCAGTGGGCGCGCAACATGCTCCACATCTAGGTCACTGTAATCAGCACCTCAACCACCTCTAGCTCCCGCCTCACCAGCGGGAGCTATCTTCTACTAGAAAGCAGACTTTAGAATCATGAAGGCACGTTTCAAGACCATCACCTCTGTCGCCACCTTCAGCGCGCTGGCTCTAGGAGCCAACGTCCTCACCGTCCCAACTGCCGTGGCTACCCCGGCTGGCGATAAGGTCGTCATCAGCGCAGTGTATGGTGGCGGCGGCAACTCGGGCGCGACGCTTAAGAACGATTATGTTGAGCTGTTCAACCCCACCGACAAGCCGATCAGCCTTGACGGCTGGACCGTGCAGTACCTCGTCGCCAGCGGCAACAACAACGGCAAGCCTGTGGCCCTGTCCGGCACCATCCAGCCGAAGTCGTTCTATCTGATCAAGGGCGCTGCGGGTAACGGCGGTACCCAGGAATTTGTTGCTGACGCCACCAGTGGCGACCTGGCCATGGGCGGTACCAACGGCACCGTCGTATTGACCAACTCTTCCGATGTGTGGGCCGCCGGTACCCCCGCGATCGACATCGTGGGCTACGGCAAAACGCAGGTGAAGGAGGCTTCCGGAACCGGCGCCTTGGGTAGCGCAAAGGCGGCGGCGCGTTCGGCCGAAGGCAAGGACACTGACGACAACAGTGTGGACTTCTCCGTCGGTGAGCCGAAACCGCGCTTCAGCGGTGGCGATGCGCTCGACCCGAACGCAAAGGCTCCCGAGCAGCCGGAGAAGCCTACCGACCCAACTGATCCCAAGGATCCGGCCCAGCCGGGCGAGGGGGAGCAGCACAAGATCTCTGACATTCAGGGCACAGGCGCGAAGTCCCCGCTGGTGGATAAGCAGGTTAAAACCGCAGGCTGGGTTACCGCCAGCTACCCGAACGGCGGCTTCGACGGCTTCGTTATCCAGGAGGGCGGCAAGGCGCAGCTGCGTAAGCCGGGGGAGGCTTCCCAGGCCGTGTTTGTCTACACCGGGAAGGGTGGCACCCCGGCGGATCTCGGCAAGTGCGTCGTGGTTACCGGCAAGGTCGGTGAGCACTTCGACTCCACGCAGATCGGTTATGCCAAGTACACCGAGTCGACGAACCCGACTGAAGACTGTGGCGACAAGCCGGAGCCGATTAAGGACGCCATTCCGCTGGATGAGGAGACCCGCGAGGCCAACGAGCACATGCTGTTCCAGCCCAGCGCCACCTACACGGTCACTAACAACTACAGCCTGAACCAGTACGGATCGGTGGATCTGGTGGAAGGCAACGAGCCCCTGTACCAGGCGACGTCCGTGGTTGCCCCAGGTGCGGAAGCTCAGGCTTACGAGGCCGGCAATGCCAAGCGCGTCGTTACCCTGGATGACGGCTCTTCGCTGGACTACCTCCGCAACAAGAATGCCCAAAACACCCCTCAGCCGTACTTGAAGACCGCCGAGGGAATCAGGTCCCTGCGCACTGGCGACAAGGTCAGCTTCGCCCAGCCCACCGTTTTGTCCTACAACTTCAAGAAGTGGTCGCTGCAGCCCGCCAGCCAGATCACGGGCGATACTGCTCGTGGTGATCTGCCGATCACCTGGGAGGACTCGCGCCCGGCAGAGGAAAACGGCCCGCAGGAAGTCGGCGGTAGCCACTCCATCGCCAGCTTCAACGTGCTGAACTACTTCACGGATCTGGGTCAGAACACTGACGGCTGTGGTTCCTACAAGGACCGCGAGGGCAACCCGGTCACTGCTAACAACTGTGACGTCCGCGGTGCGTTCACCGAGCAGGCGTTCAAGGATCAGCAGGCCAAGATCGTGAAGGCCATCAACACCCTGGATGTTTCCGTCCTGGCGCTGGAGGAGATTCAGAACTCCGCGACTTTCGGCAAGGATCGCGACGTGGCGCTGAAGCACCTGGTCGGTGAACTCAACGGCAAAGGTGGCAACTGGCAGTACGTGCCGAGTCCGGCAAAGGTTGCGGCGAACGAGGACGCTATCCGCACGGCATTCATCTACCAGCCGGACAAGGTGGAGCCGGTCGGGGAGTCCAAGATCCTCGACGTTGAGGCTTTCAACGGGATTGCGCGCCAGCCCCTCGCACAGCAGTTTAAGAACAAGGGCGCGAAGGATGATCAGGCCTTCGTGGCCGTGGTCAACCACTACAAGTCCAAGGGCAGCGTGGCGAATGGTGACGCGGATACCGGCGACGGCCAGGGCAACAACGCGCGCCTGCGCGCCGAGATGTCCCGCCAGTTGGTCAAGTGGCTGGCCGAGGACGCTGATCTGAAGGACAAGCCGCAGTTCGTACTGGGCGACTTCAATGCCTACGCCAAGGAAGATGCCATCCGCATCATCGAAGAGGCTGGCTTTACCAACCTGGAGGGCAAGTACAAAGCGGGTCATTCTTACCAGTTTGGCGGCCGTGTCGGCTCGCTGGATCACGTGCTGGCGAATGAAAAGGCTACGAAGTTGACCACCGGCGCTGACGTGTGGGACATTAACGCTGACGAGTCCGTTGCGTTCGAGTACTCTCGTCGCAACAACAACGTGGTTGATTTCTATGAGCAGAACGTGTTCCGCGCGTCGGACCACGATCCGATCAAGGTCGGTTTTAACGCACCGGGTGCGGAACCGGGGAAGCCGGGCGAACCCGGTAGCCCTGACAAGCCGGGCGAACCCGGTAACCCTGACAAGCCGGGTGGATCCTCTGGTTCCTCCGATAGCTCCAAGCCGGGTCTCGACGGCTCGTCGAAGGCGGGCATCATCACCACGATCATGCTGGGCGTCATCGCACTGGGCACCGTGGGGGCGGGTCTGTGGGGTTGGGTCAACCACCTGATTCCGGCTCACATGGTTCCGAATTGGCTGCGCCCGTTTCTGCCGCCGCAACGCTAACCACGGGGACTAGCGGCAAACCCGGGCGACTAGCGCTGGAAGTCCTGGTGGCAGGACTTCATGGTGCCGCCCTGGTAGCCGCGCATGAACCATTCCACGCGCATCTTTGAGGATCCGTGGGTCCATTTGTCAGGGTTAACTTCCTGCCCGGCGCTGGACTGGATGGCGTCATCACCAATGGCACGGGCGGTCTTAATTGCCTGCTCGACCTGCTCCTGGGTGAGGGGCTCCAAGAGAGCTCCCTCGCCCTTATCTGCGTTCTGGGCCCACACGCCGGCGTAGCAGTCGGCTTGGACTTCCATTTTCACCGCATTGGAGTCCTCGCCTGGATTGTCGTAGTCGCTTAGCCCCAGGTTCCCTTCCAGCTGCTGAATGTGGTGGCCGAACTCGTGGGCAGTGACGTACATCTGTGCGAACGGTCCATCGGAACCGCCCATCTGTTTTAGCTCCTTAAAGAAGGGCGTGGACATGTACACCGTCTCGTCGCCCGGGCAGTAGAAAGGCCCGGTGTTGGCGAGGTTTGCCGATCCGCACCTGGTACTGGTTTGGCCTTCGGCAATCACAAGCCCCGGCTTGGTGTAATCGATCCCGGCTTCCTCGGGAAGTGCTCGACCCCAGAAATCGTCGACGGAAGTCGCGGTCGCCAGGATTCGGCAGTCGTCGTTCTTATTCGCGTCATCGGCGGTCTTGCAGTGCTCGAAGCCTTCACCCTGCCTACTGTTACTGACGCCCGCACGCTGGTCGGAGGCATTGTTTCCACCCAACATGCCGAGTCCGCCGTTAAAGAGGAACACCAGAATGGCGGCAACGATGATTCCCGGAATGCCGAAGCGGCGGGCGAGGGCGCCAAAAAGTAGGCCGGTAAAAAGGCCACCGCCCCCACCTTGGTTGCCACCCCCGCCCCCGAGGCCGAAACCGCCTCCGCCGGAGCCGCTACCTCCGCGCTGTCCACGGTCGGAATAGTTGTTCAGATTGTTGTTAAAAGTCACAAGTGAATCGTGCCATACCCGGGCGCCGTATACAGCCCTATGGGGACAAGGTAGGCTATAAGGTCGATAAAGGCTAGAAAAGCTGAAAGCTAGAGAGCTTAATACGAGGAAGGACTTATAGGAACGTGCTGCGCACACACCTTGCGGGCGAACTGCGCCCAGAAAATATCGGCGATGAAGTGACCCTAACCGGATGGGTTGGTCGCCGACGCGACCACGGTGGCGTCATTTTCATCGATCTGCGCGACCGCACCGGCGTGGCACAGGTCGTCTTCCGTGAGTCCGAGGTAGCCGAGCGCGCACACGACCTGCGCAGCGAGTACTGCCTCAAGGTCACCGGTGTGGTGGAGGCTCGCCCGGAGGGGTCGGAGAACCCGAACCTGGCTTCCGGCGGCATCGAGGTTAACGTCTCCGAGCTCGAGGTTTTGAACGAGGCTGCGGCGCTGCCGTTCCAGATCGACGATCCCTCCTCCTCCGGCGAGGTGGGCGAGGAGACTCGTCTGAAGTACCGCTACCTGGACTTGCGCCGCAAGCCCCAGGGCGATGCGCTGCGCCTGCGCTCTCGCGTGAACCAGGCCGCCCGCGGTGTGTTGGCCAACCACGACTTCACGGAGATCGAGACCCCGACGCTGACGCGCTCCACCCCGGAGGGTGCTCGCGACTTCCTGGTGCCGGCGCGTCTGCGCCCGGGCACCTTCTACGCCCTGCCGCAGTCCCCGCAGCTGTTCAAGCAGCTGCTGATGGTGGCTGGCATGGAGCGCTACTACCAGATCGCCCGCTGCTACCGCGACGAGGACTTCCGCGCTGACCGCCAGCCGGAGTTCACTCAGCTGGACGTCGAGATGTCGTTCGTCGACCAGGAAGACGTGATCTCCCTGGCCGAGGAAATCCTGGTGGCTATCTGGAAGGAGATCGGCTACGAGATCTCCACCCCAATCCCGCGCATGACTTACGCCGATGCGATGAAGTACTACGGCTCCGACAAGCCGGATCTGCGCTTCGACATCCAGATCACCGAGTGCACCGAGTTCTTCAAGGACACCACGTTCCGCGTGTTCCAGAACGAGTACGTCGGTGCCGTTGTGATGGAAGGCGGCGCCGATCAGCCCCGTCGTCAGCTGGATGCGTGGCAGGAATGGGCTAAGCAACGCGGCGCTAAGGGCCTGGCCTACATCCTGGTGGGCGAAGACGGCGAGCTGTCGGGCCCGGTGGCCAAGAACATCACCGCCGAAGAGCGCGCAGGCATCGCCGAGCACGTCGGCGCGAAGCCGGGCGACTGCATCTTCTTCGCCGCGGGCGAGACCAAGCCGTCCCGTGCCCTGCTGGGTGCTGCCCGCGGCGAGATCGCTAACAAGCTGGGTCTGATCAAGGAAGGCGACTGGGCCTTCACCTGGGTCGTGGACGCCCCTCTGTTCGAACCGGCTGCAGACGCAACCGCCTCCGGCGACGTGGCCCTGGGCAACTCCGCTTGGACCGCCGTGCACCATGCCTTTACCTCCCCGAAGCCGGAATACCTGGACAACTTCGACGAAAACCCGGGCGAGGCCCTGGCCTACGCCTACGACATCGTGTGTAACGGCAACGAGATTGGTGGCGGTTCTATCCGTATCCACCAGCCCGACGTCCAGGAGCGCGTGTTCAAGGTCATGGGAATCAGCGAGGAGGAAGCTCGCGAGAAGTTCGGCTTCCTGCTGGACGCCTTCGCCTTCGGCGCCCCGCCGCACGGCGGTATCGCTTTCGGCTGGGATCGCATCGTCTCCCTGCTGGGCGGCTTCGATTCCATCCGCGATGTCATCGCATTCCCGAAGTCCGGCGGTGGTGTTGATCCGCTGACCGACGCCCCGGGTGAGATTTCCGCGGCACAGCGCAAGGAATCCGGCATTGATTTCAAGCCGAAGAAGGATATGAAGGCCTAGCCCTGCAAGGCTTAGCCCTGCCTGCTAGCAACCCACACGAGGAAATAGGCGAAGAGAAGTGCAATCAGTCGAGTCCACCGTCGAAGCGGCCACAGCTCTACTAGTGGCTCGCTTTGGAGGTTCCCCTGAACTCAGCGATCCGGAGGACCTGGGTGGCAGTGGTTCCTCGATGGTTCTGCGGTGCCGACTTTCCGCTGACCCGTTCCTGCAGGAGCGCACGGTCGTTATCAAGCAGCTGCCGCCGCAGAAGGTCGGCGAGCCCGTGGCAGCTAAGGCCACCGATGGTGGGGAGGACTTCGGTCCGGACGCACTAGGCATGCTGCGCGAGGTTGTGGCCTACCAGTACACCAACACCCTGGCCGAGTCCGTGCGCCCCGGCCCGGTGCTGTTGGCTTACGACATTAACCAGCGCCTGCTGGTGTTGTCGGACGCGGGTGATGGCACCAGCTTCACCGACGTGCTGACGCTGCAGGATTCGAAAGCGCGCACGGGCGCACTGCGCAAGCTGGGGCGTTCCCTGGGCAAGATGCACGCCGCGACCTTCGGCGGCGCCGATTCCTACACCACGCTGATGCGCCGGCAGTGCCAGCGCCATCACATCAGCCCCGAGGCGATCCAGGAATCCGATATCAATGTCGGCGAGCTCATCGAATCGGGCGTGGAACTGATGACCACCAACGGCCTGACCATCGATCCAGTGGTGCAGCGCTACGCCATGGAGGCCGCGGAGCGCCAGACTAAGTCCGAGTACCAGGTCTTTACCCCGTTCGACCTTGCGCCGGACAACGTGATGCTCACGACCAATGTCGTGTTGCTGGACTACGAATGGGCGGGCTTCCGCGATGCTGCTTTCGACGTCGCGTGCGTGGTCGCGGGCTTCCCGCAGGACAACTCCACCCCGAGCTTGGACGAGCCCGAGACCACGGAGTTCCTGGCCGCCTGGCGCGCGGAGGCGCAACACATCTGGCCGGTGCTCTCGGACGACGAGGTGTTCCACGATTGGGTCATGTCCGCCCTTATCGGCTGGGCTTTCCTGTCGCTGATCATGATGTACTACGGCCGGCTGTCCGTCGCCGAGCACTCCTCCTTCGTCTTCGGCGAGGATCCCGATAACCAGGAAGTCTCGCGCTCTCTTCGCCATATGTCGGAGGAGCAGCTGGAGGATCTGGCCACGACCGTAGAGGCGATCCAGCGTTTCTCCCGCCGCCGCGATTCCAGCAACTTCGAGGCCGTCGGCGCCTTCGCAGGGGTACTGCTGAAGGTTCTGGCACAGCTGGGCGCGTTCCCGCACGAGCGCGCCGACTAACGAGGCGAGGTCCGAGCCCGTGGATGATCTTTTTTCGCAGCCGGACAAGGGCGCCAGCACCGAGCCCTCGGCCGCCGAGGCCTACTTCCACCCTGGCACCCACGCGCCCTTGGCGGTGCGCATGCGCCCCCGCAACCTGGACGAGGTAGTGGGCCAGGACAAGGTGTTGGGTCCCGGTTCACCGCTGCGCCGGCTGATCGAGGGGCAGGGCGATACCTCCGTCATCCTCTATGGCCCTCCCGGCACGGGCAAGACCACCATCGCCAGCCTGATCTCCCAGGCCTCCGGTCGCCGTTTCGAGGCCTTAAGCGCCCTGAACTCCGGTGTCAAAGAAGTCCGCGCCATCATCGAACAGTCCCGGAAGCGTCTGCTCCTCGGCGAGCACACCGTGCTGTTTATCGACGAGGTCCACCGATTCTCTAAAACCCAGCAGGATGCTCTCCTCGCCGCCGTCGAGAATCGGACGGTGCTGCTTGTCGCCGCTACCACCGAAAACCCGTCGTTCTCCGTGGTCTCGCCGCTGTTGTCGCGGTCGCTGTTGGTGCAACTGTCTTCTCTTAGTGACGCCGACATCCGCACCGTGCTCCAGCGCGCGCTCGACGACGAGCGCGGGTACGCCGGTCGTTTGCGCGTGACTTCCGAGGCCATGGATCAGCTTGTTGCCCTGGCCGCCGGGGATGCCCGCCGCAGTTTGACATACCTGGAGGCCGCCGCCGAGGGAGTCGAGCTGGATGGGGAAGACGGTGTGGGGGAGCTGGTGGCGTCCCAAGTAAAGAAGTCCTTGAACAAGGCCGTGGTGCGCTACGATCGCGACGGCGATCAGCACTATGACATCACCAGTGCCTTTATTAAGTCCATCCGCGGCTCGGATCCGGATGCCGCGCTGCACTACCTGGCGCGCATGCTGGAAGGCGGCGAGGATCCGCGTTTTATCGCTCGTAGGCTCGTGATTCACGCCAGCGAGGACATCGGCATGGCCGACCCGCAGGCGCTGCAGGTGGCGGTGGCCGCCTATCACGCCGTGAGCTTCATCGGCATGCCGGAAGCGCGGCTTAACCTGGCACAGGCGACGATTCACTTGGCCACTGCGCCGAAGTCCAACGGCGTGATCGCAGCTATCAACGCGGCGATCGGCGATGTGCGGGCGGGCAAGGGTGGTGCCGTGCCAGCCCACCTGCGCGACGGGCACTACCAAGGCGCAAAAGCACTGGGTAACGCGGTGGGCTACGTCTATCCCCACGACGATCCGAAGGGCGTGGTGCCGCAGCAGTACCTGCCCGAGGACCTGCGCGATGCGGTCTATTACCGACCGACGAACCACGGGCACGAAAAGACCATCGGCGCGCGCTTGAGTAGCTTGAGGGCTATCGTTCGCTCCTTCCTTACCCGGGGGTAGAATAAACGCATTCCGTACACTGTCGACACAAATTGACGAGGTAAAGCCAACGTGCAAACGCATGAGATTCGCCAGCGCTTCATTGAGCACTTCACCAAGGCCGGGCACACCGAGGTGCCAAGCGCTTCGCTGATCCTGGACGATCCGAACCTTCTGTTCGTCAACGCAGGCATGGTTCCGTTCAAGCCTTACTTCCTGGGCCAGCAGAACCCGCCGTTCGAAAGCGGCACGGCTACCTCCATCCAGAAGTGCGTGCGCACCCTGGATATCGACGAAGTTGGCATTACCACCCGCCACAACACGTTCTTCCAGATGGCGGGCAACTTCTCCTTCGGCGCCTACTTCAAGGAAGGCGCCATTACGCACGCCTGGACGTTGCTGACTAACCCGGTAGAGGAAGGCGGCCTGGGGCTGGACCCGGAGCGCCTGTGGGTCACCGTCTTTACCGACGACGATGAGGCCGCGGAGATCTGGAACAAGAAGATCGGCGTGCCCGAGCACAAGATTCAGCGCCTGGGCATGGAGGACAACTACTGGTCCATGGGTATTCCCGGCCCGTGTGGTCCGTGCTCGGAGATCTACTACGACCGCGGGCCGGAGCACGGCCAGGAAGGCGGCCCGATCGTCGACGACACGCGCTACATCGAGATCTGGAACCTGGTGTTCATGGAGAACGAGCGTGGAGAGGGCCTGGGCAAGGGCAACTTCGAGATCGTTGGCAAGCTGCCGAAGAAGAACATTGATACCGGCCTGGGTATCGAGCGCGTGGCCTGCATCCTGCAGGACGTCGACAACGTGTACGAGACCGACCTGCTGCGCCCCGTGATCGACGTTGCCCAGGAAGTAACGGGCGCGAAGTACGGCGCGGACAAGGCCAACGACGTGCGCTTCCGCGTGATCGCCGACCATTCGCGCACCGGCCTGATGCTGATGCTCGACGGCGTGACCCCCGGCAACGAAGGCCGCGGCTACATCCTGCGCCGCCTGCTGCGCCGCATCATCCGCTCCGCCCGCCTGCTGGGTGCGACGGGGGAGACGCTGGAGAAGTTCATGGATACCGTGCGGGAGACCATGACGCCTTCCTACCCGGAGATCGCGGACAACTACGAGCGCATCCGTTCCGTTGCTTTGGCGGAGGAGAAGTCCTTCCTGAAGACCCTGGAATCCGGTTCCCAGATGTTCGACAACTGGGTCACCGGCGCCAAGGAGCGCGGCGAGGACACGGTGCCGGGCGACGTTGCATTCTCCCTGCACGATACCCACGGCTTCCCGATCGACCTGACCCAGGAGATGGCTGCCGAGGCCGGCCTGAATGTCGACATCGACGGATTCCACAACCTCATGGCCGAACAAAAGGCCCGTGCAAAGGCCGACAACAACGCCAAGAAGCTGGGTCACGTAGACCAGACGATCTACCGCCCCTTCGTCGATAACCAGCCGACCGTGTTCACCGGCTACGAGAACCTGGCCGACGAGGCCGCCGTTCTGGGCATCATCCGCGACGGCGCGCTGGTGGAGACCGCGACCGAGGGCGCGACCGCCCAGGTGATCCTGGACCGCACCCCGTTCTACGCCGAGGCTGGTGGCCAGATGGCTGATCGTGGCGAGATGACCTCCACCTCCGGTGCCGTGCGCGTCGAGGACGTGCAGAAGGTTGGCAAGAAGGTGTGGGTGCACCACGTGACTGTCAGCGGCGGCGAGCTGGCTGTGGGCCAGAAGA
Source organism: Corynebacterium sp. LK28 (assembly GCF_014335105.1). Taxonomy (NCBI): domain Bacteria; kingdom Bacillati; phylum Actinomycetota; class Actinomycetes; order Mycobacteriales; family Corynebacteriaceae; genus Corynebacterium; species Corynebacterium sp. LK28. The sequence goes on from NZ_PDGZ01000014.1 coordinate 130,916, forward strand.
TTCAGGCCACCGTGGACAAGGCATGGCGCCACCAGGCCCGCCAGGCGCACTCTGGTACCCACCTGATCCACGCAGCGCTGCGCGAGGTACTGGGACCGACAGCCGTGCAGGCAGGCTCGATGAACAAGCCCGGTTACCTGCGCTTCGACTTCAACTACGGCGAGCAGCTGACCGAGCACCAGCTGGGCCAAATCGAAGAGATCGCCAATGGTGCGGTGGACAGTGATTACCAGGTCAACACCATTGAGACCTCCCTGGAAGAGGCCAAGGCCATGGGCGCCATGGCACTGTTCGGCGAGAACTACGGCACCGAGGTGCGCGTGGTGGAAATCGGTGGTCCGTTCTCCATGGAGCTGTGTGGTGGCATCCACGTGGAGCACTCCTCCCAGATCGGCCCGATCTCCGTCCTGGGTGAGTCCTCCGTCGGCTCCGGCGTGCGCCGCATCGAGGCCTATACCGGCATGGATTCCTTCCGTTTCCTCAGCACCGAAAAGTCCCTGGTCGCGGGTCTGGCTTCCAGCCTGAAGACTCCCAGCGAGGAACTACCCGAGCGCATCGATGCCCTCACCGCCAAGCTGAAGGCCGCCGAAAAGCAGATCCAGCAGCTACGCACCCAGCAGCTCGCGGGTCAGGTCGGCCAGCTGGTCGAGAAGGCCGAGACCATCGGCGAGGTCAAGGTTCTGGCCGAGCAGCTGCCCGAAGGCGTGGCCGCTGGTGACCTGCGCACCCTGGCCATGGACGCGAAGAACCGCCTGGGCTCCGAGCCCGCCGTGGTGGTCTTTGCCTCCGTCGACGGCGAAAAGGTCCCCTTCGTCGCCGCGGTCAACGATGCCGCCGTGGACAAGGGAATCAAGGCCGGTGAGCTGGTCAAGACCTTCGGGGACAAGGTCGCTGGTCGCGGTGGAGGTAAGCCGGCCATGGCGCAGGGCTCTGGTTCGGACGCCGCCGGCATCCCCGCCGCCATCGAGGCAGTCAAGGGCGCGCTGCGCGGTTAACCGCCAACAGGGGAGTTGTCACCGATGCAAACCGAGAAGCCGAATCCCGCCACCGACCCCGGAAGGGGGCGGCGGCTGGGCCTGGACGTGGGGACCGTACGCATCGGCGTGGCGATTTCTGACCCGGACTGCATCCTGGCCACCCCGGTGGAGACGATCCAGGCCAGCGCGGACGACGCTGACGTTCAGCGCGTCGTGGAAATCTGCGAAGAGAACTTCGTGGTGGAAATCGTGGTCGGGCTTCCTGTCGCACTGCGCGGAAATCATACTCAGAGCACCGTCAATGCGGAGGAATTTGCCCGCTTAGTTAAAGAGGCACTGCCCGATATTCCTGTGCGCATGGTGGACGAGCGAATGTCTACGATGGCCGCGACACAGGCGTTCCACGCATCTGGCGTCAATAGTAAAAAAGGCCGAAAGAAAATAGACCAGGCGGCCGCAGTACACATCCTGCAGGGGTGGTTAGACACGCGGCGGCGCGCGCTTTCCTAAAATTTATCAATTCGTGAGAAAATGGGCGCTGTATTATCTACACCCGCGTAAAACAACCTGTACGAAAGGCCACCTTTACCTATGGGACCGACCCGTAATATGCAGCCAAAGTTTCGCCGTCGCCGGCAGCTCGCCTTGGCGCTAGGGATCGCTCTGGTTGTACTTTTGGTCGGTACCTGCACTTACGTCTGGTATCAGCGCGACGTGGTGGCCGTGCGCGACTACGCGGGTGAGGGCAACGGCAACATTGTGATGGTGCGCGTCAGCCCGGGTGATTCTGTAGACAGTCTGTCCTCGCAGCTGGTGGAAAAGGGCGTGGTGGGCTCCCGCCGGGCCCTGATGTCCGCCGCAGAGCGGAAGGAACCTGAACTGCAGGCGGGGTACTACCCCCTGCAGGAGGAAATGTCCGCGGACAAGGCTCTGGAATGGCTGTCCAGTGAAGATCGCCGCCGCGGCGTGGTAGACATTCCGAACGGCTTGACCCTTAAAGACGTGAAGGTCGTCGGCGGTGATAACCGCAAGGGTATCTTCACCCTGATTTCAGAACAGACCTGCCAGGACGAGCACAACTGCGTCTCCGTTGAGGAGTTGGAGAAGGCCGCCGGGCAAACCCCGCCGGAAGAACTGAACATTGCCGAGTGGGCGCTGGAGCCGGTGAAGGCTCGCGGCGATGACCCGAAGCGCATCGAAGGTTTGATCTCTCCCGGTGTGCACCTGTTCGACCCGACCAGCAGCGCCAAGGACATCCTGGCCTCGCTGCTGGACACCTCCAAGAGCGAGTACGAGGACACCGGGTTGTTGTCCTCCGCACAGACTGTGGGGCTTAGCCCCTACGACATGCTTGTCGCTGCGTCTCTGGTGGAGCGCGAGGCTCCCGAGGGTGACTTTGACAAGGTTGCCAGGGTGATCCTGAACCGCCTGCACGAAAACCAGAAGCTGGAGTTCGACTCCACCGTCAACTACGACCTGAGCGAAGTCGAGGTCGCCACCACCGACGAAGATCGTAGGCGCCCGACCCCGTGGAACACCTACGCCAAGGAAGGCCTGCCCGAAACGCCGATTTCCTCCCCGGGCCTGCAGGCGATGCATGCGATTGAGAACCCGGCGGACGGCGACTGGCTGTACTTCGTTACGGTGGATCGCAACGGCCGCACGGTGTTCAACCGCGACTTCGATGCCCACGAAAGGGCCATCGAGGAGTCCCGCCGGAACGGCGTGCTGGACTCTAACCGCTAACAGCGGCCACAGTAGGATTTCTCTAGTTTTTCAACCATAGGGGTGTGTGAAAGTATGTCCGCCGCAGGCCAGGTGCTGACGGTAGATGAGTTCCTGGAAAAGTCCGGCCCGCGCTGCGCGGTTCTGGGAAGCCCAATCGAGCACTCGCTGTCGCCGGAGCTGCACACTGCCGGTTACCGTGCCCTCGGGTTGGACATGGACTACTTCCGCGTGGAGGCCGCCGAGTCCCGCGACATCCGCCGTCTTCTCCGCGAATCCGATGCAGACGTCCGTGGTTTCTCCGTGACGATGCCTGGCAAGCAGGCTGCCCTGGAGCTGGCGGACCTGGCGACCAACCGGGCGCAGGAGATCGGCTCTGCCAACACTCTGGTTCCGCAGGGCGATGGTCAGTGGCTGGCGGACAACACTGACGTCGACGGTGTGGCCAGCTGCCTTTCCTACCTGCGTGGCGATGATCCTCTGCAGGACACCAACGCGGTGATCGTCGGCAATGGAGGCACCGCGCGCCCGGCGGTCGCCGCGCTGGCGGCAGCTGGGGTTTCCCAGGTCACGGTGCTGGCGCGTTCCGAGCGAGCCCTGAACCTGCAGGCCGTGGTGGAGACGCTGGGCATGAAATTTTCCTGGTCCCGTTTCGAGGATGCTGACATCGCCCAGACCTGCGCCGATGCGGCCGTGGTTGTGTCGACGATCCCCGCCCACGCTGCCGAGGAACTAGCGCCCGCTCTGTGCTCTGCCGCCGGTATTGTGGACGTGATCTACGACCCTTATCCCACGCCATTGCTGTCCGCCGCACGCGCGCAGGGGGTTCCGCATGCCGATGGGCTGCGCATGCTCGCGGGCCAGGCCGAGGAGCAGTTCCGCCTGTTCACGGGGCATTCCGCCCCGGAAGGGATCATGTTGGATACCGTGCTGCGCGCCAAGGGTCAAGACTAATTTTTCTGCCCTGTGGAAAACTTTTGGCTTTCCACAGGGCTCTCTTTCCGCCGGGGTAGAACCGCACTCGCCGTCCGGTCTACCGGTTACCTTCCGAGGTGTGTTCGTTCATTCGTGGCCTGTGGCCTGTTGCTTATTGCTCCTCTTTCTGCCGTGGGGCGTGGCGCTCTTTGTTCTTGACGCCCACACCTCCCGACTACCCAACGTCCTTACCCTGCCAGCCTTCGCGGTCGCCGCAGCGGTGCCCGCGATGATTCCGGGCGCCAATAGTCTGGCTTTCCTAGGAGGCTTAGGTTGGTGTGCGATTGCGTTTGCGCTTCCCGCCGTGCATCCGCGTCTGCTGGCCGGGGGAGGTGATGCGAAGCTGGCGCTATCGACCGGCACGTTGGCTTCGATCGCTGATCCGCTGGGGGCCTTCGTGGCCATGGCTCTCAGTGGCATACTGCACTGTGTTTTCGTATCGCCCGCCGGGGTCGCCCGGGGTGCAGACCGTATCCGGGGCACACCGCACGGCCCGGCGATGTTGGTGGGCAGTGGGATTGTGGTGGTGGCGTCAATAACCCTCATTGCGCCGTGAGCACCGTTAACGCGGTGTTAGTTAATGGGCACGTCAGTGGGGCTAGGGTCGTGTGTGGCCTGTATTATGCTTCTTATGCTTCGTTGGACTACTGCAGGTGAATCCCACGGCCAGGCGCTCATTTCTTTGATTGAGAACCTCCCGGCCGGTCTGTCGGTTACTCGGGAAGATGTTTCCTATCAGCTCGCTCGGCGCCGGCTGGGCTATGGGCGCGGTGCGCGCATGAAGTTCGAGGCCGACGAGGTCACCTTTGTCGGCGGTGTGCGGCACGGCAAGACGCTGGGCAGCCCTGTTGCAATCATGGTCGGCAACACGGAATGGCCGAAGTGGACCACGATTATGTCCGCCGACCCGATCGATGAGTCCGATCCGGAGGTGGATAAGGAGATGTCCAGTGGCCGTGGTGCGAAGCTCACCCGCCCGCGTCCGGGGCATGCGGACTTCTCCGGCATGGTGAAGTACAACCACGCTGAAGCACGCCCGATCTTGGAGCGTTCCTCCGCCCGCGAAACTGCCGCTCGTGTGGCCGCCGGAACTTTCGCCCGCGCCCTGCTGCGCGAGGTGCTGGGCGTGGAGGTTCTATCCCACGTGATCAGCATCGGCCGTTCAGAGCCGTACACGGGCCCCACCCCCGAGTTTGCGGACCTGGAGGCCATCGATGCTTCTCCGGTGCGCGCATTCGATGCAGCGGCCGAGGAGTCGATGATCGACGAGATCAAGGCGGCCAAGAAGTCCGGCGATACCCTAGGGGGCGTCGTGGAGGTCGTTGTGAAGGGGTTGCCGATCGGCCTGGGCTCTCACGTGTCGGGCGAGGAGCGACTGGACGCACAACTGGCAGCGGCCCTGATGGGAATTCAGGCCATCAAGGGCGTGGAGATCGGCGATGGCTTTGAGGAAGCTCGCCGCCGCGGCTCTGAGGCGCACGATGAGATGGAGGCCGCCGACGATGGTGGCGTCCGTCGGCTGAGCAACCGCGCCGGTGGGCTCGAAGGTGGCATGACCAACGGCGAGGAGCTACGGGTGCGGGCGGCAATGAAGCCCATCAGCACCGTGCCGCGCGCCCTGAAGACCGTGGATATGGCCAATGGCGAAGCGGCCACGGGCATCCACCAGCGCTCCGACGTGTGCGCCGTACCCGCCGCCGGTGTGGTCGCAGAGACCATGGTCGCGCTGGTGCTGGCTCGCGCGGTACTGCAGAAGTTCGGTGGTGATTCTGTGGAAGAAACCAAGCGGAACGTTCAGTCCTACTTGGAGTACGTCAATGACCGGCTGGACTGGTCCGAGGCGCAGGCTGAGGTAGGAGAGAGTCGATGAGTCCCCGCGCGGTGTTGGTTGGGCTTCCCGGCTCTGGCAAGACCACGATCGGCAAGCGCCTGGCTAATGCCCTGAACGTTCAATTGGTCGATACCGACCATCTGCTTGAAGCGAAGCTGGGCAAGACCTGCAGCCAGATCATGGCGGAGCTGGGGGAGCCCGGCTTTAGGGAAAAGGAAGCCGATGTGGTCGCTGAGGCTTTGCACAGCGATGGCATCGTTTCCCTCGGCGGTGGGGCAGTGGTCACCGAGCGCACCCGCCAACTGTTGGCGGACCACACGGTGGTGTACCTGAACGTCTCCATCGACGAGGGAGTGCGCCGCACGTCCCGCTCTAACGCCCGCCCGCTGCTGAACGTCCCCGATCCACGCAGCAAGTACGAGGAGCTTTTCGCCCAGCGCTCCGCGTTCTACGAGGAAGTCTCCAACTTTATGGTGCGTTGCGACGGCAAGGAGCCACGCCGCGTAGTCACGGACATCCTCATGTTCATCGAGGAAATCCGCCTGGAGCGCCTCGACGAACGCGATCAAGTCCAACCGGACCCGGCCTTTCGATAATCTTCCCCGCAACCCCTACCAACGAGGATCCCCGCCCATGAACACCTTTGAACAGCAGCGCATCACCGTGGCCTCCCAGTCGCCCTACGATGTGGTGATCGACCGCGGTACCGACTTCGCAGCGCAGGAGATCCTCAAGGTTGCCGGTGCGACCGCGACCTACCTGATTATCCACCAGCCCGCGCTGTCCGAACGCGCCAAGACCCTGGCAGGACGTCTAACCGAGGCGGGATACGCCGCGCATACGCACGAGATCCAGGATGCCGAATCCGCCAAGACCGCTCACTCTGCCGCCGAGTGCTGGGACGTGTGTGCGGACATCGGCCTGACCCGCGCCGATACGATCATCGGTCTGGGCGGCGGCGCTGCAACGGATCTGGCCGGATTCATCGCCGCCACTTGGATGCGCGGAATCAAGGTCGTGCACTATCCCACCACCTTGCTGGCCATGGTGGACGCTGCCGTGGGCGGCAAGACAGGCATCAACACCCCGGCCGGAAAGAACCTCGTCGGCGCATTCCACGAGCCCAGCGCCGTGATCGTCGACCTGGAGGTTCTGGAAACCCTGCCGCGCGAAGAAATGGTGGCCGGGTCGGCAGAAATCATCAAGGCTGGCTTCATCGCAGACACGAAAATCCTAAACATCTACGAGGCCGACCCCGAAGCGTCACTCGACCCGCGCGGCAGCCTGCCGGAGCTCATCGCCCGCGCCATCCAGGTGAAGGCGGACGTAGTGGCGGTGGATCTGAAGGAGTCCAGCCTGCGCGAGATCCTCAACTACGGCCACACCTATGGTCACGCAGTTGAACATTACGAGGACTACCGCTGGCGCCACGGCCAGGCGGTCGCCGCCGGCATGATCTTCGAGGCGGAGCTGGCCAAGGCAGCTGGGCTGCTGGATGAGGCGGACGTTCGGCGTCACCGCGACATCCTTAGTTCCGTAGGTTTGGCGACCAGCTACAACGGCGCCGAGCTCGACGAGCTTCTGGCTGCGATGGGGCGCGACAAGAAAAACAAGGGCGGCAAGATTCGCTTCGTCGTGCTCGAAGAGATCGGCAAGCCCACCCGCCTGGAAGGCCCCAGCGAAGATCTGCTGCGCGCGGCGTATGCCGCTAGCGTGGAGGCCTAAAGACCCAAAGACTGGAGACAGCGATGAATGCAGAGGAAACCAACGCGCCGAAGGTGTGCGTCATCAACGGGCCGAACCTTAACCGCTTGGGCAAGCGCCAGCCGGAGGTGTACGGCAGCACCACACTGGCCGATGTGGAGGATCTGCTGGCCCGCGAAGCCACCGCGCTGGGCATCGCGGTCGACTTCTTTCAGTCCAATCACGAAGGCGAGCTGCTGGATCGCATCCACCGCGCCGCCGACGAGGGCAACGCGGTGATCATCAACCCGGGTGGATTCACCCACACCTCCGTTGCGTTGCGCGACGCGCTGGCGGAAATCGCTGACGGCGCCGGCTTCGTGGAGGTGCACATTTCCAACGTCCATGCGCGCGAAGAATTCCGCCACCACAGCTACCTCAGCCCCCTGGCCAGCGGCGTGATCGCCGGAATGGGTATCTACGGCTACGTCGCCGCCCTGCGCTATTTCGCCCAATAACTCCCCCCTGCATGGCCCCTGCGTAACGCTACATTTTTAAGGAGAGTTGATGTCTAAAAAATTTTTTGACGCCTACCGCACCCGCCGCGCCAAGGCCACAGGTCTGGTCAAAGACTCAGATCACGCGGGGGTACTGATTAGCGACTTGAAGAACGTCCGTTACCTCACCGGCTTCTCCGGCTCCAACGGGCTGTTAGTCATCCGCGAAGACGGTCAGCACCTGTTGCTGACGGATGGGCGCTACGACACGCAGGTGCGCATCGAGACCGGAGAGCCGGAGGACGTGCGCATCGAGATCGGCCGTAAGCTGTTCGACCGCGCGGCCGAGTTTGCCAAGGAGGTGGGGGAGTCCTTCGCAGTTGAGCCCAGCCTCGACTACGGCCAGGCCCAGGCACTGGGCAACCCGCCGGTGCTGGGATCCGTGGTCGAAGGGCTGCGCCTGGTGAAGGACGAGCTGGAAGTTGCGGCGCTGGCCGAGGCCGGCGAGCTAGCCGATAGCGTGTGGCGCTCCTTCATCGAGGACGGCGGCATTCGCGAAGGCATCACCGAGATCCAGGCAGCGGCGGAGCTGGAGTTCCAGCTGCGCACCGCAGGCGCGGACGGCCTGAGCTTCGACACGATCCTGGCCAGCGGCGTGAACGCTGCAAAGCCCCACGCAGGGGTATCGCGGGAGAAGATCGTGCCGGGGCTGGTCACTGTGGACTTCGGGGTGTACCTCGATGGATACGCCTCCGATCAGACCCGCACGGTCTGCGTGGGCGAGCCCGACGAGCTGGCCCGCGAGCTCTACGACGTGGTGTACCGTTCGCAGAAGGCAGGCGAGGCCATTCTGGCCCCGGGTGTAGAGCTGCGAAACGTGGATGCCGCCTGCCGCGACGTGATCGCCGAGGCCGGTTACGGGGAGTTCTTTGTACACTCCACCGGGCACGGCGTGGGTCTCGACGTGCATGAGGCCCCGCGGGCGGCGGCGGGCGTCAATCCCGAAGAAAAGCTGGTGGAAGGCATGACCGTGACGGTCGAACCCGGCATTTACATTCCCGGCAAGACGGGCCTGCGCATTGAGAACACGTACGTGATCACCGCCGACGGGGCTAAGAGCTTCAATGCCTCGCCGACGGAACTCATCGTCGTTTAGGCGTGGGCAGCTGCTAGACTGTAGCAGCAAAAATTTTTTTTGAACCCTATATCCCAATACAAGGAGACCATTCGTGGCAACCACCGCTGACTTCAAGAACGGCCTTGTCCTCAAGGTTGACGGCAAGCTGCAGCAGATCGTCGAATTCCAGCACGTAAAGCCGGGCAAGGGCCCCGCATTCGTGCGCACGAAGCTCAAGGATGTCGTCTCCGGCAAGACTGTTGACAAGACCTGGAACGCAGGTGTCAAGGTGGAGACCGCTACTGTCGACCGTCGCGACATGACCTACCTGTACAACGACGGCACCAGCTTCGTTCTGATGGACGAGAAGACCTACGACCAGGTCGAGCTGGCCCCGCACCTGATGGGCGATGGCGCCAAGTTCCTGCTGGAGAACACCAGCGTGCAGGTTTCCTTCCACGAGGGCGAGCCGCTGTTCGCCGAGCTGCCCGTCGCCGTCGAACTGAAGGTTGAGCAGACCGATCCGGGCCTGCAGGGTGACCGCTCCACCGGTGGTACCAAGCCCGCAACCCTGGAGACCGGCGCAGAGATCCAGGTTCCGCTGTTCATCGAGACCGGCAACGTACTAAAGGTCGATACCCGTACCGGCGAGTACCTGTCCCGCGTCAGCAACTAATCCAGCGAACGTTTTTCACCCCATGACTGAAGAACACACAGCTGATAAGAGCGCCTTCAAGCGCCACGGTGCGCGCTACAAGGCGCGCCGCCGTGCCGTTGACATCCTCTTCGAGGCCGAGTTCCGCGACATCGACCCGGTCGAGATCGTCGAGGAACGCATCACCCTGGCTAAGGACGCAGCCAACCAGGTCAAGCCCGTGCCGGAGTACACCCAGCAGATCGTGCCCGGCGTGGCGACGAACCTAGATGCGCTGGACGAGGCCATCGCGCTGCACCTGTCCAGCGAGTGGCGTCTGGATCGTCTCCCTGCCGTCGACCGTGCGGTGCTGCGCGTAGCGGCCTGGGAGCTGAAGTTCAACGACGATGTGGATGCCAAGGTAGCCGTCGTCGAAGGCGTTGAACTGGCCAGCGAATACTCGCACGACAAGGCGCCCAACTACATCCATGCGGTGTTGGACGGCATCAACAAGGATCTGCAGATACAGGCCGACCTACAGCTGGCGGATGCGGCGGCTGCACAACGTGCGGCGGCCGCTGGCGCTGCAGGAGCTGCAGGCGCTGCAGGCGCTAGCGAAACACCAGGCCAGGACGATCTGGACGAGCTTCTCGGCGGAGTCATTAACGAGTCCAACGAAGCGTGATAAACTGCCAGTCGGACAATGTAGACATCCTTTAACGGACCGCACAGAGAGGCGGGAAAGGAGGTCACGATGAACCCGACGGCTGGGGAAGCTGGCGTCACCCTACTCGACGCAGATCAAGTTTCCCGTACTGTCGCGCGCATCGCGCACCAGATTATTGAAAAGACCGCGCTGGACGGACAGAACTCCCGGCGCGTAGTTCTACTCGGCATTCCATCGGGGGGAGTGCCACTCGCGGCGCGTCTCGCCGAGAAGATCCAGCATTTTACGGGGGTGGAGGTCTTCCAGGGCTCGCTGGATATCACGTTGCACCGTGATGATCTGCGCACCACGACCCACCGCGCCCTCAAACCCACCAAGGTTCCCGCAGAAGGAATCGACGGCACCACCGTTGTGCTGGTAGACGATGTCCTCTATAGCGGGCGTTCCATCCGCGCGGCTCTGGACGCGCTGACCGACATTGGTCGCCCGGATTCCGTGCAGGTGGCGGTTCTGATCGACCGTGGCCACCGCAAGCTGCCGATCCGCGCGGACTACGTGGGCAAGAACATCCCCACCGCAGCGGACGAGGAAGTGACGGTGAAGCTCGTCGAATTGGATGACGTGGACAACGTGGTTCTGTACCGCCACGCGGCCACCGGGGAAGGGAACAAGTAACCCATGAAGCACCTCATTAGCATTGCTGACCTCAGCAAGTCGGAGATTCTGGGGCTGATGGACGAGGCCGACCGCTTCGCCGAGGCTTTAGAGGGGCGCGAGATGAAGAAGCTGCCCACGCTGCGCGGTCGCACCGTCTTCACCATGTTCTATGAGAACTCTACCCGCACGCGATCCTCCTTCGAGACCGCGGGTAAGTGGATGAGCGCCGACGTCATCAACATCTCCGCCTCCAGCTCTTCGGTCAAGAAGGGCGAATCCCTCCGCGATACTGCCCTGACCCTGAAGTCGGTCGGCGCGGACGCGATCATCATGCGCCACCCGTCCTCCGGCGCAGCGCGTCAGGTCGCGGGGTGGCTGGGCGATACGGCCGTCATCAACGCTGGTGACGGTTCGAACCAGCACCCCACCCAGGCTCTTTTGGACGCCACCACGATGCGCAACCGCATTGGGGACATTAGCGGCAAGAAGGTCGTTATTGTCGGCGATATCCTGCATTCCCGCGTGGCGCGTTCGAACGCCCAACTGCTCACGACTCTGGGAGCGGAAGTGGTGTTTGTGGCGCCTCCGACGCTGGTGCCTTTGGGCATCGAGCACTGGGGCAACTGCTCTGGAAACAGCGCTGGCAATGGCGGGGGCAAGGACAGCGTGCGGGTCAGCTACGACTTCGACAGCGAGATCGCAGACGCGGATGTCGTGATGATGCTGCGCGTGCAGGCCGAGCGTATGAACGGCGGCTTCTTCCCCTCGCACCGCGAATACGCCACCCGCTATGGCCTGTCTAAGGCTCGCGCAGAGCGGATGAAGGAGGGTGCGATCATCATGCACCCAGGCCCGATGCTGCGGGGTATGGAGATCAATTACGACGTGGCAGACGCACCGCAGACCGTGGTTCTGAACCAGGTCACCGCAGGCGTGCACGTGCGCATGGCGGTGCTGTTTACCCTGCTGGTTGGGGAAGAGGGTTAGAGGCGCACGATGGCCACAATCCCCACAAAGGCACAGACAAACTCCAAAACGAGCGACAAAGGGACTTCCACCATGACTTCCGATTACCCGGCCACCGGCGAGCTGGCCAGCCACCCCACCGGCGCCGATAATGCAGTTCTGCTGCGTGGCGTGCTGATCTACGGCGAGGGCGACAAGCAGGACGTGCTGGTGCAGGACGGCGTGATTGCAGAGATAGGCAGCGACCTGTCGGCCAAGGCACCGGAAGGAGCAGAGGTGCTGGATCTGGACGGCCAGGTGCTGCTGCCGGGTCTGGTGGATATGCACGTACACCTGCGCGAACCGGGGCGGGAGGATACCGAGACCATCGCCACCGGATCCGCCGCGGCCGCCCAGGGTGGGTTCACGGCGGTGTTCACCATGGCGAACACCGCACCGGTCACCGACAACCCCGCTATTGCCGAGATGGTTTGGTACAAGGGGCAGAACACCAACCTGTGCGATGTGCACCCGGTCGGTTCTATCTCCAAGGGTTTGGAGGGTAAAGAGCTCACGGAGTTCGGCATGATGGCCGATTCCGATGCGAGGGTGCGCATGTTCTCCGACGACGGCAAGTGCGTCGACGATCCGCGCCTCATGCGCCGCGCAATCGAATACTCCAAGGGTATGGACGTACTGCTGGCCCAGCACTGCGAGGAGCCACGCCTGACGATCGGCGCCGTAGCACACGAGGGCGAGACCGCCGCTCGCCTCGGTCTGGGTGGCTGGCCGCGCGTCGCCGAGGAATCCATCGTCGCCCGAGACGCGATCATGGCCCGCGACTACGGCGGCCGACTGCACATCTGCCACGCCTCTACAGAGGGCACCGTTGACCTGCTGCGCTGGGCAAAGGCACAGGATATTCCGCTGACTGCGGAGGTCACCCCGCACCACCTGATGCTCACCGACGAACGGCTGGAAACCTACGACGGCGTGAACCGCGTGAACCCGCCGCTGCGCGAACAGCGCGACGTGGAGGCGCTGCGCGCCGCCCTGATCGACGGCACGGTCGACTGCGTGGCCACCGACCACGCTCCGCATGGTTCCGAGGACAAGTGCTGCGAGTTCGACCAGGCGCGCCCCGGCATGCTGGGCATCGAGACTTCGCTAGCGCTGATCGCCAAGATCTTCGTCATCGACGGCGATCAGGACTGGCGCTTCGTGGCCAAGGTCATGTCCGAGCGTCCCGCCGAGATCACCAAGCTGCCCGGTCATGGCCGCCCGATCGCGGTCGGGGAGCCTGCGAACCTGTGTGCCGTGGATGTGAACCAGTCCTGGGTGGCTCGCGGCCAGGACATGGCTTCCAAGGCCAACAACACCCCATACGAGGGCATGGATATGCCGGTCAAGGTCAGCACCACGCTGTTGCGCGGCAAGGTGACCTGTAGGAACGGCTCATCAGTGTAGAAAGAACCCACGAGTGGGCGTCACTAAGAAGAACCGAACACAACAGTCCAACAGTTAAGGAAAGAGACACAATGAGCTACACCCCAGCAGCACTGGTTCTGGCCGACGGGAAGATCTTCCGCGGCAGGGCATTCGGCGCGACGGGTCGCACCCTCGGCGAGGCCGTGTTCACGACGGCCATGACCGGCTACCAGGAGACCATGACGGACCCCTCGTACCACCGCCAGATTGTCGTGGCGACCGCCCCGCACATCGGCAACACGGGCTGGAACGACGAGGATTCCGAATCCCGTGGCGACAACATCTGGGTGGCCGGGTTGGTTATCCGCGACCTGTCCCGCTCCGTGAGCAACTGGCGGGCCAAGCGCAGCCTGCCGGAGGAGATGATTGCCCAGGACATCATCGGTATCCAGGGTGTGGATACCCGCGCGATTGTCCGCCACCTGCGCGACAAGGGCTCGGTTGCTGCAGGCATCTTTAGTGGTGACGCCCTAAGCTCCGACGACGACATGATCAGCCAGGTTCAGGCTCAACCGTCGATGGCCGGCGCGGACCTGTCTGGCGACGTCAGCACCGACGAGCTTTACATCGTGGAAGCAGACGGCGAGCGCAAGCACACCATCATCGCCTACGACATGGGCATCAAGACCAACACCCCTCGCGAGTTCGCCAAGCGCGGCGTGCGCAGCGTGGTGGTTCCGTCGACCACCAGTTTCGAAGAGGTACAGCAGCTGATGGGAGAGTACGACGCGACCGGCGTGTTCATCTCCAACGGCCCGGGCGACCCCGCGACGGCCGACGCGACGGTTGAGGAGCTGAAGAAGATCCTGGGAGCCAAGATCCCGTTCTTCGGCATCTGCTTCGGCAACCAGCTGCTGGGGCGTGCGCTGGGGATGGAAACCTACAAGCTCAAGTTCGGCCACCGCGGCACCAACGTACCGGTGCTGGATCACCAGACCGGCAAGATCGACATCACGGCGCAGAACCACGGCTTCGCCCTGAAGGGCAAGCCACTGGAGAAGTTCGATACCCCGTTCGGCGAAGCGCAGGTGACCCACACTTGCCTCAACGACGATGTGGTCGAGGGCGTGGCACTGGTGGACGGCAGCGCGTTCTCCGTCCAATACCACCCGGAATCCGCAGCTGGTCCACACGACGCGAACCCACTGTTCGATAAGTTCCTGGAGAACTTGGAAAAGAACAGCTAGCAGCCAACAGCCAACACAGATCTTTAACGAAGAAGATTCAGCAACAGGGATAGTAGGGAAAACACCAATGCCACGTCGCGAAGACATTAACCACGTACTCGTCATCGGCTCCGGCCCGATCGTTATCGGCCAGGCCTGTGAGTTCGATTACTCCGGCACCCAGGCCTGCCGCGTGTTGAAGGAAGAGGGGCTGCGCGTCACCCTGATCAACTCGAACCCGGCGACGATCATGACCGACCCGGAGTTCGCCGATCACACCTACATTGAGCCGATCTCCCCGAAGTACATCGAGAAGATCTTCCAGGAAGAGCAGGAGGCCGGCCACAAGGTCGACGCTGTCTTGGCGACCCTCGGTGGCCAGACTGCACTGAACGCCGCGATCCAGCTGGATCGCCTGGGTATTCTGGATAAGTACGGCGTTGAGCTGATCGGCGCAGACATCGAAGCGATTGAGCGCGGCGAGGATCGCCAGAAGTTCAAGGACATCGTTGCGAAGATCGGCGGCGATTCCGCCCGTTCGCGCGTGTGCCACAACATGGAGGAGGTCCACGAGACCGTTGCAGAGCTGGGCCTGCCGGTCGTCGTTCGCCCATCGTTCACCATGGGTGGCCTGGGATCGGGTCTGGCCTTTAACGAAAAGGATCTGGAGCGCATCGCCGGTGGTGGTCTGGCGGCGTCGCCCGAGGCCAACGTGTTGATCGAGGAGTCCATCCTCGGCTGGAAGGAGTTCGAGCTGGAGCTCATGCGCGACGGCAAGGACAACGTAGTGGTCGTCTGCTCCATCGAAAACGTGGACGCCCTCGGCGTGCACACCGGCGACTCCATGACCGTTGCCCCCAGCATGACGCTGACCGACCGGGAGTTCCAGGTGATGCGCGACCAGGGCATCGCCATCCTGCGTGAGGTCGGCGTGGACACCGGCGGCTGCAACATCCAGTTCGCCGTGAACCCGAAGGACGGGCGCATCATCACCATTGAGATGAACCCGCGCGTGTCCCGTTCTTCCGCACTGGCTTCCAAGGCCACCGGCTTCCCGATCGCAAAGCTGGCCGCGAAGCTGGCCATCGGTTACACCCTGGACGAGGTTCACAACGACATCACCGAGGTCACCCCGGCTGCCTTCGAGCCGACCCTCGACTACGTTATCGTCAAGGCTCCGCGCTTCGCCTTTGAGAAGTTCCCCGGCGCCGACGACACACTGACCACCACTATGAAGTCCGTGGGCGAGGCCATGGCCATCGGCCGCAACTACATCACCGGCCTGAACAAGGTCATGCGTTCTCTGGAGACCAAGCAGGCGGGCTTCTGGACAATCCCGGACGAGGCTTTCGCCGGCGAGCGTGCCACCGACAAGCAGGCCGTCCTGGAGGATCTGAAGCGCCCGACCGAGGGGCGCATGTACGACGTGGAGCTCGCTTTGCGCCTGGGCGCCACCGTCGAGGAGGTCTACGCTGCCTCCGGCATCGACCCCTGGTTCCTGCACGAGCTCGCCGGTCTGGTCGAGTTCCGCCATCGCCTTATCGACGCCCCAGTTTTGGACGTCGGCCTTCTCCGCGAAGCGAAGTACATGGGTCTGTCGGATAAGCAGATTGCAGCACTGCGCCCGGAGCTGGCAGGGGAGGACGGCGTTCGCGCCCTCCGTTGGGCACAGGGTATCCGCCCGGTGTTTAAGACCGTCGATACCTGCGCCGCCGAGTTCGAGGCGAAGACCCCGTACCACTACAGCTCCTATGAGCTGGACCCGGCCGCCGAGTCCGAGGTTGCACCGCAGCCGGACAAGAAGAAGGTTCTGATCCTGGGCTCCGGCCCGAACCGCATCGGCCAGGGCATCGAGTTCGACTACTCCTGTGTGCATGCAGCCCTGGAGCTGTCCCGTGTGGGCTACGAGACCGTGATGATCAACTGCAACCCAGAGACGGTCTCCACCGACTACGACACGGCCGACCGCCTGTACTTCGAGCCGCTGACCTTCGAGGACGTCATGGAGGTCTACCACGCCGAGGCCGAGTCCGGCGAGATCGCTGGCGTAATCGTGCAGCTGGGTGGCCAGACGCCACTGGGCTTGGCACAGCGCCTGGCAGACGCTGGCGTGCCGGTCGTGGGTACCTCCCCGGAGGCCATCAACCTGGCCGAAGACCGTGGCGAGTTCGGCAAGGTTTTGGAAAAGGCTGCCCTGCCTGCGCCGGAGTTCGGCACCGCCACTAGCGTTGAGGAGGCCCACGATGTGGCAGCCCGCATTGGCTTCCCGGTACTGGTCCGCCCTTCCTACGTTCTGGGTGGTCGAGGTATGGAAATCGTTTACGACGACGAAAGCCTGACCGACTACATCCAGCGCGCGACCGAGATCACCGACGACCACCCGGTATTGGTTGACCGCTTCCTGGATTCCGCCATCGAGATCGACGTCGACGCGCTGTGCGATGGCGAGAGCGTGTACCTGGCGGGCGTGATGGAGCACATCGAGGAGGCCGGCATCCACTCCGGTGACTCCGCTTGCGCCATCCCGCCGATGACGCTGGGCTCCGAGGACATCGAGAAGGTGCGCAAGGCAACGGCAGCACTGGCCCACGGTATTGGTGTAAAGGGTCTGATGAACGTCCAGTTCGCTCTGAAGGACGACATCCTGTACGTCATCGAGGCCAACCCCCGCGCCTCCCGTACCGTTCCCTTCGTATCCAAGGCCACGGGCGTGCAGCTGTCCAAGGCAGCGGCCCGGATCATGCTGGGCACGAAGATCTCCGACCTGATCGAGGAAGGCGTGCTGCCGCACGACCGCGACGGTGGATCCCTGCCGCAGGGCCACCCGATCGCCGTGAAGGAAGCCGTGATGCCTTTCAACCGCTTCCGCAGCCCGGAAGGCCACGTGCTGGATTCCCTGCTGAGCCCAGAGATGAAGTCCACCGGCGAGGTCATGGGCCTGGACGACGACTTCGGTACCGCCTTCGCCAAGTCCCAGGAGGCCACCGGCGACCTGCCGACCGAGGGCACCGTCTTTGTCTCTGTGGCGAACCGCGACAAGCGGACCTTGATCCTGCCGATCCAGCGACTGTACTCCCTGGGCTTCAAGATCCTGGCCACCCAAGGCACCGCAGCCATGCTGCGTCGCAACGGCGTGGAGTGTGAGGTTGTGGCGAAGATCTCCGACGAGCGTCGCGCTGCCGCTGACAACACCCCGCTGGTCGATACCGATGGCAACCCGCTGCGCACCGTTGGCGATTGGATCAAGGACGGCGACGTTGACCTGATTCTGAACACGCCAGCCGGCTCCGCCGGGGCGCGTCACGATGGCTACGACATCCGCTCTGCCGCCGTCAACATGGGCGTGCCGTGCGTCACCACAGTTCAGGGAGCCGTTGCCGCGGTGCAGGGCATCGAGGCGCTGCAGGGCGCAGAGCCCACCGTGCGCCCGATCCAGGAGGTTGATCACTCGTGACCGCAAGTTCGGGCGAGCGTCTGACCTTCGGCGAGCGTTTCCTCGAGCGTGCCGAGAACTTCGGCCAACTCTGCGTGGGAATGGATCCGCACCTCAGCATCCTGGAGGCCTGGGGCCTGCCAGCGAATGTCGAGGGCGTGGAGGCCTTCAGCAAGATCTGTGTGGAGGCCTTTGCGGACGTCGCCTGTGTAGTCAAGCCCCAGGTGGCTTTCTACGAGCAGTTCGGTTCTGCAGGTCTTGCTGTACTGGAGCAGTCTATCGCCGAGCTGCGTCGCGCTGGCGTGTTAGTGATAGCCGACGCGAAACGCGGCGACATTGGCTCCACCATGGCGGGTTACGCTCGCGCGTGGCTGGATCCGGACTCGCCGCTGAGCAGTGACGCTGTGACGGTCTCCCCGTGGCTGGGCTTCGATTCCCTGCGTCCAGTCATCGAACTGGGTGAACAGCACGGCAAGGGAGTGATCGTGCTGGCGGCAACCTCCAATCCGGAGGCCGTTGAGCTGCAGCGTTCTCTGTTCCATGGCTCCGAGGCAAACCTGGCACAGCACATCGTCGACCGGGTGGCGGAGGAAAACTCTGTCCACGGCGAGGCCGGCAACCTCGGAGTGGTCGTTGGTGCCACGCTAGCCCAACCGCCCCGCCTGGATAGGGTAGGCGGAATGGTGCTGATGCCGGGCGTCGGTGCGCAGGGCGGCACCATGGAGGATGTGCGGCGTATCGCTGGAGGAAAGCAGACAGCGCGCCTGGTATCGCCCAATGTTTCCCGTGGGGTACTCAAGGCAGGGCCAGACGTCGCCGCCCTCCGCGCGGCGGTGGTTGAGCACGCCGCTACCTTGCGCCTCTAGAGGCCATAAGCTGGGTCTTTTGCTGGTTTATCAGCCTAGAGGTGATACACTGATGGGCGTTGTTTCGAGCCTGCCGTTGCGGCGCCCTGTCTGCGCTTATCGCAGTCCACGAGGTCGTGTACAGTAGTCAGGAACATAGGCTCGGTGTGTCAGGTTGGCATATTAGACCGAGACAATTTAATATCCAGCGGTGCTTGGCGTACTCTTTCGGACCCACAGCATGCTGGTTATTGACCAGATAATTTTCATTTTTTTACGAGCATTACATACGGAGGCACCCGTGGCACTTCCCCAGTTGACCGATGAGCAGCGAGCAGAAGCGCTGAAGAAGGCAGCAGAGGCACGTAAGGCACGCGCAGAACTGCGCGAGAAGCTGAAGCGTGGCGGCACCGACCTGAAGCAGGTCCTGAAGGACGCTGAGACCGACGAGACCCTGGGCAAGATGAAGGTCTCTGCTCTGCTGGTTTCCCTGCCGAAGGTTGGCAAGGTTAAGGCCAAGGAGATCATGGAGCAGCTGGAGATCGCGGAGACCCGTCGCATCCGCGGCCTGGGTGACCGTCAGCGTCGCGCTCTGCTGGAGCACTTCGGCTTCGAGGCATAGCTTTGAGCCAGGACCTGAATAGCGGACGGATCGTCGTACTTGCAGGTCCGTCGGCGGTGGGGAAGTCCACCGTCGTGCGTCGGCTACGCAGTGATGTTCCCGATCTGTTCTTCAGTGTGTCTATGACGACTCGCGATCCCCGGCCAGGGGAGGTAGACGGTGAGGACTACATCTACGTCACCCGTGAGCAGTTCGAACAGAACATCGCCGCCGGCAAAATGCTGGAATGGGCGGAAATTCACGGCGGACTGCAGCTCTCTGGCACGCCCCGTCAGCCCATCGAGGACGCTCTAGCGGAATCCCGCCCCGTACTGGTCGAGGTTGACCTGGAGGGCGCCCGCAACGTTAAAAAGCTGCTGCCGGAGGTGCAGACGGTTTTCCTGGCGCCACCATCCTGGGAGGCGCTGGTGGAACGACTGACTGGCCGTGGCACGGAAACCGAGGAAGTTATCCAGCGCCGTCTGCAGACAGCAAAGGTGGAGATGGCTTCGCAGTCGGAGTTCGACCACGTGGTGGTCAACGACGACGTGAACCAGGCCGTCGCCGCCATCAGTAGCCTCCTTAAGCCAGAGAACTAACCCGCATAATCAAACAACCCACCAAAGAAGGTGCATACCGTGGAAAATCAGGACGTGAATGCGAACGAGACCGTATTCGATCCTCCTGTGGGCATCACCAATCCACCCATCGACGAGCTGCTGACGAAGGTTTCCTCCAAGTACGCCTTGGTCATCTTCGCAGCTAAGCGTGCTCGCCAGATCAACGACTACTTCCAGACTGTTGATGAGGGCGTGTTCGAGTTCGTTGGTCCCCTGGTTACTCCGGACGTTCACGAGAAGCCCCTGTCTATCGCCCTGCGCGAGATCAATCGGGATCTGTTGGAACACACCGAGGGTTAAACCAGCTAGGCTGAGTCGTTGTGAACGTTGCATCAGCTGAAGAAAGCACACAGCCGCTCCGCGTCGTTATCGGCGTAGGGGGCGGCATTGCTGCATATAAGGCCGCTCACCTGGTCCGCTACTTCACCGAGCAGGGCCACCAGGTGCGCGTTATTCCCACTCGCTCGGCGCTGAACTTCGTCGGTGCTGCGACCTTTGAGGCTCTATCGGGTCTACCTGTCGCCACCGAGGTTTTTGACGCCGTCGACGAGGTCCAGCACGTACGCCTCGGCCAAGAGGCAGACTTGATCGTCGTAGCGCCCGCCACTGCTGACCTCATGGCGCGTATCGCGCACGGGCGTGCGGATGACCTGCTTACCGCTAGCTGTCTAGTCGCCACATGTCCGGTGGTGCTCGCGCCAGCTATGCACACTGAGATGTGGGAGAATCCCGCCACCGTGGATAACGTCGCCACGCTGCGTCGGCACGGGATCACCGTCCTGGAACCCGCCCATGGCCGCCTGACCGGAACGGATAGCGGTCCAGGAAGGCTGCCAGAGCCAGAGCAGATCGGCCAGCTGGCGCTCACCGTTTTGGGGGATCGTACTGCGTTCAGCCGCGACCTGGAGGGCAAGCGGGTGGTCATCAGCGCCGGTGGCACCCACGAGCCGTTGGATCCGGTGCGTTATCTGGGCAATGCGTCCAGCGGACGCCAGGGCTACGCGCTGGCGGAGGTGGCAGCGCAGCGCGGCGCTCGCGTCACTCTTGTCGCGGGGGTGACGGAGAACCTGCCTACCCCTTGCGGGGCGGAGGTCGTGCGGGTGAAGACCGCCCGCCAAATGCAAGCCGCGGTCATGGAACACGCGCGCACTGCGGATGTAGTTGTCATGGCCGCCGCGGTGGCCGACTATCGCCCTGCAGAGGTCGCTGAGTCGAAGATGAAGAAGGGTTCGGACGCTGACCTGACGACAGTTCATCTGACCGAGAACCCGGACATCCTTGCCGGCGTGGTGGAGGCCCGTAGCCGGGGAGACGTGGCGTCCACAACAAAGATCGTGGGCTTTGCCGCGGAGACAGGTGATGCGGAGAGCACGCCGCTGGATTTCGCCCGCAAGAAACTTGAGAAGAAGGGCTGTGACCTGCTCATGTGCAACGCGGTGGGCGAGGGCAAGGTCTTCGGGCAACCCGATAGCGCGGGGTGGATCTTGCGCCCGGGCGGCGAGGTGATCGAGGTTCCCCAGGGGCCGAAGACGAGGGTCGCTGCCGCCATCTGGAAAGCCGTGTGCGAGACTAACTAGACCGGCTACGTGACAAATACAGACAGCTTGGTCTAGTATGTGTCCATTAACTAAAAACGGCAACCGCCGTCAAGACCACACAAAAGGAAAAATCCACGTGTCTTTGCGCCTATTTAGCAGCGAATCCGTCACCGAAGGGCACCCCGACAAGATCTGCGACGCGATCTCCGACAAGATCCTCGACGCACTTCTAGCCAAGGACCCCGAGGCGCGCGTGGCGGTAGAGACCGTCGTGACCACCGGCCTGGTGCACGTCGTCGGCGAGATCCGCACCACCACCTACGTGGAAATCCCCGCGCTGGTGCGCAAGACGCTGCTGGAGATCGGCTTCAACAGCTCCGACATGGGCTTCGACGGCTCCACCTGTGGTGTCAGCGTGGCCATCGGCGAGCAGTCGCAGGAAATCGCCCAGGGCGTGGATACCGCCCTGGAACACCGCTCCCACGATGCGGAGGGCGGCGCCGAGCTGGACGAGATCGACCGCCTGGGCGCCGGCGACCAAGGCCTGATGTTCGGGTACGCTACCAACGAGACCCCGGAGTACATGCCGCTGCCCATCGCCCTGGCCCACCGCCTGTCGCGGCGCCTCACCGAGGTGCGCAAGAAGGGAATCGTTCCCCACCTGCGCCCCGATGGCAAGACCCAGGTGACCTTCGCCTATGACGCGGAAGGCACCCCGGTGCGCGTGGATACCGTCGTCGTCTCCACCCAGCACGACGGCGGCATCGAGCAAGAGTGGCTGCACGAGCAGATCCGCACCCATGTTGTGCAGTACGTTCTGGACGAGGCGGGACTCAGCGGCAACCTGGCCGACACCGACTACACGCTGCTGGTCAACCCCTCCGGTTCCTTTGTGCTGGGCGGTCCGATGGGGGACGCGGGCCTGACCGGACGCAAGATCATCGTCGACACCTACGGCGGCATGGCTCGCCACGGCGGTGGTGCATTCTCCGGCAAGGATCCGAGCAAGGTCGACCGCTCCGCCGCCTACGCCATGCGCTGGGTAGCCAAGAACATCGTCGCCGCGGGCCTGGCCGACCGCGCCGAGGTGCAGGTCGCTTACGCCATCGGCCGTGCCACCCCGGTTGGCCTGTACGTCGAAACCTTCGGCACGGAAAAGGCCCCGGTGGAGGACATCCAGTCCGCTGTGCTCGAAGTCTTCGACCTACGCCCCGCCGCGATCCTGCGGGAACTCGACCTGAAACGCCCGATCTACGCCCAGACCAGCGCCTACGGCCACTTTGGCCGTACCGACCTGGATCTGCCGTGGGAACGCACCGATCGGGTAGAGGCACTGCAGAAGGCCATCGCAGCGAAATAACGCCCGCCGTGAAAGGGGTATAAAGGCACTGTGGAACAGCCCGTCGCTCGCGTCTTGCCGCTGCTGGGCGTGCCGCACCTCGACCGGCTCTTCGACTACGCCGTCCCCGAGGACATGGACGCCCACGCCCAGCCGGGTGTGCGCGTCCGCGTTCGTTTTTCCGGCCGACTGGTCGACGCCTTCCTCATCGAACGTCGTCGACGCAGTGACCATCCCGGTCAGCTGCGCCCGCTGGAACGCGTGATCAGCCCTATCCGCGTGCTGCCGAAACCACTGTGGGAGCTCGTCAATACTCTGGCCGATCGCTACGCCGGGGTGCGCTCCGACATTCTGCGTTCGGTTGTGCCTTCGCGCCACGCCTCAGCCGAAGCCTCCGGGCTATTCGCGGACGGTGCGGCTTGGGAGGATCTGGGCGCCAAGCTGCAGTCCGTCGAAGAGGCCGCCACGCAGTCCTACACGGCAGCCGAGACCGCCCTTGCCCCCTATACGCACGGAGCAGCGTTTCTATCCGCGCTCGTCGCGGGAAAGCCTGCTCGTTCTTGCCTGTTGACGCCCCCAGGCAGCGACATCCCCACGCTCATCGCGGCCGTGGCAGCCGCCGTGGCCTGGAATACGGACGGCAGTGTGCTGGTGGTAGCGCCCAACCAGCGCCTGGTAGATCGCCTGGTAGCAGGCCTGAAAGAGCATATGAACCCGGCACAGGTGCTGGAGATGACGGCGTCCATAGGCCCGAACGCCCGATACCGCCGCTACCTTTCGGTGCTGGCCGGGCAGGCGCGCGTGGTGGTGGGCACGCGCTCGGCGGCGCTGCTGCCAATGGTGAAACCACGGCTGATGGTGCTGGTGGGGGAGTCCGACGACAACCTGGTGGATCCGCGCGCGCCGTATATCCATGCGCGGGAGGCCCTAGCGCTGCACGCCGAACACTCCGGTTCGGGACTGCTGATTGCCGGGGTGCATCGCTCGGCGGAGGTGCAGCAGTGGGTGGATAGGAAGCTGGTGTACCCGCTGGCGCCGCTGCCGGAGGTACTGCGGGAGGCCATGCCGTGGATCCGCGGGCTGGGGGAGACCGACGGGGCAACCGAGAGGGAGCTGCATGCCCCGGGCGCGCGGATTCCCTCCATGGCATTCGAGGCGATCCGCGAGTGCATGGAGCGCAACGTGCCCGCACTGGTGCAGGTACCCCGGCGGGGATACGCCCCGGCGTTGAGCTGTGCGAAGTGCCGTACCCCGGCGAGGTGCCGGCACTGCAACGGTCCCCTGGAGCTGCCTACAAGTGCCGAGGCCGCGCCGCCGAGGTGCCGGTGGTGTGGGCAGACCGCAGGGCTATTTACCTGCTCCAGCTGCGGTAACCATAGCGTGCGCCTGGCGGTGGTCGGCCACGACAGGACAGTGGAGGAGCTGGGGCGAGCATTCCCCGGCATCCCGATCATCGCCAGCGGCGGCAAGAACGTGGTCGATCAGGTGAGGCTGCGCAAGAGCATAGTCGTTGCCACCCCCGGCGCCGAGCCGACGGTGGACGGCGGGCTGTACGGTTCGGCGGTTCTGGTGGATCCTTGGATCCTGCTTGGAAGGCAAGATCTGCGGGCGGCGGAAACTGCGCTACGCCATTGGATGGAGGCGGCCGCGCTGGTGGCTCCGCGCACCGAAGGCGGAAAGGTCATCTTCGCCGGGGCTGCGAACCTGCCCACGGCCCAGCAGCTCATTCGGTGGGATCCGGTGGGTTCCGCCCGAGCGGAGTTGGCCCACCGCGCCGAAGCAGCCTTCCCGCCGGCCTATAGTGTGGCCGCCATCGACGGCACCGTCGCCTCCATCGAGAACCTGGAGGCCGGATGGGAGCTGCCGGAAGGCGCCGAGACTCTGGGGCCAGTGGAATTGCCCCAGGGAGTACGGCTGCCCGCAGGCATCGATAGCCACGATCCCCAAGCCCGACAGTCCGCACGGCGGCTACTGGTGCGGGTACCGGCCGAGCATCAAGCAGAACTGGGGCAGGCGCTGCGCCGGGCACAGTCCGTGCGCACGATTCACCGCAGCGGTCGCGGTCCCCAGCCGGACGCGTTACGCGTTGTCATGGATCCCGTGCGTATCGGTTAGGGTGGATAACCATGACCGTGCTAAACATGCGCTACTTCGGGGATCCGGTACTTAAGACCGTTGCAGATCCTATGAAACAAGAACAGATCCAGGACGCGAGCACCCGACGGCTCGTGGAAGACATGCTGGAAACCATGGATCACTACGGCGGGGTGGGACTGGCCGCCAACCAGATTGGCATCACCCGCCGTATTTTCGTCTACGACTGTGACGGGGATCGTGGGCACATCATCAACCCCACCTGGGAGGCCGTCGGGGAGGAAACCGAAACCGGGGGCGAAGGCTGCCTTTCCATCCCGGACGTCCACGGGGATGTCACCCGCGCACTGCGCGTGCGCCTGCGCGGCACCACCGTGGATGGGGAAGAAGTCGACCGCGAGGTCACTGACCTGATGGCACGCTGCGTGCAGCACGAAACGGATCACCTGGACGGTGTGCTTTTCATTGAGCACCTGTCCACCGAACAGCGCCGAGAGGCAATGCGCCAGATCCGCGAATCGGAGTGGTTCAAGCAGTGAAAATCGTCTTCGCCGGAACCCCGGAAC
The DNA here is from genome assembly GCF_014335105.1 of Corynebacterium sp. LK28. Classification (NCBI taxonomy): domain Bacteria; kingdom Bacillati; phylum Actinomycetota; class Actinomycetes; order Mycobacteriales; family Corynebacteriaceae; genus Corynebacterium; species Corynebacterium sp. LK28. Next base: position 156,314 of record NZ_PDGZ01000014.1, read on the forward strand.
CCGCTGCCGTAGCCCTCGAGCACCTCATCGCCGACGAGCGCCTCGAGGTGGTCGCGGTGATCACTCAGCCGGACGCCAAGCGTGGCCGTGGCCGCACCCTACACCCGTCCAAGGTCGCGGAGGTCGCGGAGAAGGCCGCCATCCCGACGTACAAATGGCCCAGCCTGAAGGGCGGAACTGAGTCCGGCGATGAGGCTGGGGCAGTGCTGTCCGAACTGGCCGCGGACGGGGTGCGCGCCTGCGCCGTCGTCGCCTACGGCAACCTGATCCCCGCCGACATCCTGGACGTTTTTGCACACGGCTGGGTCAACCTTCACTATTCACTGCTACCCCGGTGGCGCGGTGCCGCCCCGGTACAGGCCGCCCTGGCAGCGGGCGACGAGACCACCGGCGCTTCCATCTTCCGCATCGAGCAAGGCCTGGATACGGGCCCGGTCGCGGCACAGCTCACCCAGCCCATCGCCGTGGAGGACACCGCCGACGACCTGCTGGCTAGCCTGACGTATTCCGGCCGCGAGCTGCTGGCCGATACCCTCGTCGCCATGGAGGCGGGCACGGTCGAACTGACCCCGCAGGACGAGGCAGAAGCCACCCACGCGCCGAAAATCCACTCCGCCGATGCGCAGATCGATTGGTCCCAGCCCGCCGAGGTCATCCAGCGGGTTGCCCGCGCGCACACCCCAGCTCCGGGCGCGTGGACCCTCTTGGACGGCCAGCGCTTCAAGATTGGAATGCTGTTGCCAGCCGACCCGAACGAGGTCACTGGATTGGGCGCTGGGGAAATGTGGGCGTCAACAAAAAAGGTATTCGTCGGCACCGGGACCGACGCGCTAGAGATCACCCGCATCCAACCTCCGGGCAAGAAGATGATGGAGGCCGCGGCGTGGGCACGTGGCCAACAAGAGCTGCTGGCCGGGAAGCCCGTGTTTAGCGCGCGGCACGAGACCGCACGGGAAAGCAACTAGGGAAAGTACGCAAGGATCATGGCAGGTTTTAGGTCTCGTTCCGAGTCGGCGCGCAGCGGCAACACACAGAAGGACAAGCCATCGCGCGCTACGGGCTACCAGCAACGTCGCCCCGCGCATAAGCAGCGCAAGAGCCGCTCCCAGGGATCGGGCGACAAGGTCCGGGACGTCGTCTTTGGGGTGCTGCGCGCGGTGACCGTCGACGATGCTTTCGGCAATCTTGCGCTGCCGAAGGCGCTGCGGGAAGCCGGAATCAAGGGTCGTGACGCCGCATTTGCGACCGAGCTGACCTATGGCACGCTGCGGGCACGTGGGCTGCTGGACGCGATCATCGCGGACGCGGCCGGGCGCGAGGTGCAGAAGATCGACTCGGTCGCTCTGGATGCTCTGCGCCTGGGCGCCTACCAGATCCTGCGCACGCGCGTGGAGAACCACGCCGCCGTGAATACCTCGGTGGAGCTGGTGAAGGCCTTTGGCGCGGGCCAGGCCTCTGGATTTGTCAACGGCGTGCTGCGCGCGCTGACGCGCAAGAAGCCAGAGCAGTGGGTCGAGCGCGTGGCTCCAGGAGATTCCCTGGGCGCCCTGGCCCTACGCAACGCGCACCCGGAATGGATCGCGGAGGTGTTCGCGGACGCGCTGGGCGTGGACCCGACGACGGACTCCGGTCGTGCGGAGCTGGAGCGCGCCCTGGCCGCCGACGATGCGCGCCCAATTGTGCACCTGGCCGCCCGCCCAGGACAGATCAGCGGCGAAGAGCTAGCACTGATCACCGGCGGCACGGAGGGCAAGTACTCTCCCTATGCCGTCTACCTGGACGACGGAGCACCTGGGGAAATCGCCCCGGTTCGCGAAGGCATGGCCAGCGTGCAAGACGAAGGCTCCCAGCTAATCGGCCTTGCCACCACCCGCGTGCCCGTGGCCGCTGACCTGCCTGCGCGCTGGCTGGACCTATGCGCAGGCCCGGGCGGAAAGACCGCCTTTATCGCATCGGTCGCCCTGTCGGAGCAGGCTAAGGTCGACGCGATCGAGATCGCCGAGCACCGCGCCAAGCTCATCCAGCAGACCGTCCGCGACCTGCCTGTTAACGTGCACGTGGGCGATGGACGCAAGCTGGAGGCCATCCGGGACCTCGACGCCCCGGAGCAGGGCTTCGCACGCGTGCTTGTCGATGCGCCCTGTTCCGGTTTAGGCGCCCTCCGCCGCCGCCCCGAAGCCCGGTGGAACAAGGACCCCAAGGACATCGCCCCGCTGGTTACCCTGCAGCGCGAACTGCTGACCTCCGCCCTGGCTGCAACCGCGCCCGGCGGCGTGGTGATCTACTCCACCTGCTCGCCACATCCGCAGGAGACTAGCGAGGTTGTCCGCTCCATCGCCGCCCGCACGGGTGCGGAGATCCTGGACGTCACCGAGTTTCTGCCCGAACTGGCCGATACCAACACCGACCGCACAGCGCCTTTCGTGCAGCTGTGGCCCCATATCCACGGCACGGACGCCATGTTCTTCGCCGCTCTGCGACCTGCCGCCAACTAACTTCACCAGAAAACTCTTCATAGAAAGGCCACAGGCTATGTCCAATCTCCGCACCCCGCTGATCGCCCCGTCTATCCTTGCCGCCGACTTCGCCAACCTGGCCAGCGATGTCGCCCGCGTGCCCAACGCGGACTGGCTGCACATCGACGTGATGGACAACCATTTCGTCCCCAACCTCTCCTTCGGTCTGCCTGTGGCGAAGTCCCTGCTGTCGCACACGGATAAGCACCTGGACGTGCACCTGATGATCGAGAACCCGGAGAAGTGGGCAGAAGACTACGCCGACGATTTCCAGTCCGTGACCTTCCACCTGGAGGCCGTTGCGGATGTGGATGCGGCGATCGCGCTGGCCGATAAGCTGCGTGGCCACGGGACGATGGCAGGCATTTCTATCAAACCCAACACCCCGGTGGAGCCGTTGCTGGATCACCTGGATAAGTTCGACCTCGTGCTGGTCATGAGTGTGGAGCCCGGGTTTGGTGGCCAGAAGTTCATGCCTGAGGTCCTGGACAAGGTCCGCGCCCTGCGCAGCCGCATCGATGCCGACGGCCTGGAAACCCTCATCGAGATTGACGGCGGCATTGGGGCAGAGACCGCAGCCGAGTCCGCCGCCGCGGGCGTGGACGTTTTCGTTGCCGGTTCCAGCGTGTTCGGCAAGGACGACCCCGCCGCTGCGGTGGAGGCTATTCGCGCCAGCGCGTCGTAGCCCGATGGATCTTTCGCTTTTTCATGACGCCCACCGCCTTGGCTGGCAGGCGGCCCAGCTAGCCAGCCCGAATCCGCCGGTCGGCGCCGTCATTGAGGATCCCGCCGGGGCAGTGGTCGGCCGCGGCTACACGCAGCGCCTCGGTGGGGCGCACGCCGAGGTGATGGCACTGCAGCAGGCCGGGGATCGCGCACGCGGTGGGCGCGCGATTGTCACCCTGGAACCCTGCAATCACACCGGCCGCACTGGACCGTGCGCCGAGGCCCTCATCCGCGCCGGCATCCGGAGGGTGGACTTCCTCTTCGCCGACCCGAACCCCGTGGCCGAGGGCGGGGCTTCTACGCTCCGGACGGCTGGCGTGGAGGTCATCGGCCCCTACTTACCGCATCCCACCGGTCACAGCGTGCAGCTACCAGCGTGGACAGAGATGTACAGCGTGGAACCGTGGCTGATTTCAATGGCCGAGCAGCGCCCGCACGTCGCGCTAAAGATCGCCTCGACCGTCGACGGACGAGTGGCGGCGGTGGACAAGACCAGCCAGTGGATCACCGGAGAGGAAGCGCGGATTGCCGCGCACCGGGATAGGACCCGCCGTGATGCGATCTTGGTCGGCACCGGAACGATCGCCGCCGATAATCCGCGGCTCACCGCCCGCGACGGAAACGGGGAACCCTTCGCCGAGGAGCTGCAGCCCCTGCGGGTCGTCATGGGTATCAGCGAGGTCCCCGCCGATGCGCGGGTGTTCTCCGCCCCCGGCGAGGGGCTGCATCTGCAGACCCGCGATGTACACGAGGTACTGGACGAGTTGTGGAAGCGGGACGTGCGGACGCTGCTGGTCGAAGGTGGCTCCCGGGTGGCAGCGGCCTTTGTTGGCGCCGGCGTGGTGGACGAGGTGCAGTACTACGCGGCCCCTGCGGTGTTGGGAGCGGGGGTGGCGTCCATAAGAAACAGCGACGACAGCTTGGGCCAAACTATCGGCGACATTCGGCGCTTCGTACCGCGTGAGCTGGAGGTTTTCGGTCCTGATGTGCGCTGGGCGATGACGGCACCGCAGCGCACCCCCTAAAGCTTGAGTTAACCCACAGTGGGCTAATGTGTATGTAATCACATACATAAAAGCTAAGGAGCGCGCATGTTCACCGGAATCATTGAAGAGGTCGGGCGCATCGCTGCGATCGAGGTGGCAGGGGACTCGCTGCGGATGCGCTTCACAGCACCGGCAGTACTGGGGGACGCCAAGCGCGGCGATTCCATCGCTATCAACGGCGTGTGCCTCACCGTCGCAGAACTGAGCGGGGGAGACCACCCAACGGAATTCACCGCCGACGTTATGCAGGTGACGCTCGACTACAGCGCGCTGGGAAAGGTCCGCGCAGGCGACCGCGTGAACGTGGAACGCGCCATGGCCAGCGGTCAGCGCTTCGGCGGCCACATCGTGCAAGGACACGTCGACGGCACGGCCGAACTGATAGAACGCCGCCCCTCGGAGCACTGGGAGGTATTCCGCTTCCAACTCAACGATCCGCAGCTTGCACGCTACGTGGCCAAGAAGGGTTCGGTGGCTATCAACGGAACGTCGCTAACGGTCGCGGAGGTCGCAGACACCACAGATCGTGCAGGTGAATCGGGTTCCGGCAACTGGTTCGAGGTATCCCTCATTCCAACGACCCTGGCCGATACTATGCTGGGCGACCTGCACCCGGGATCTCAAGTGAACGTGGAGTGCGACGTGCTGGCGAAGTACGTCGAAAGGCTCGCTCAGTTCGGCGAGCAGAATTAAAGCGAGAGGCTAAGCACCGATGAGCACAAGCGATACACACAACATCCAGCTGGACTCCGTCGAGCGCGCCATCTCCGACATCGCCGCCGGCAAGGCGGTGGTCGTGGTCGACGACGAGAACCGCGAAAACGAAGGCGACCTGATCTTTGCCGCAGAGAAGGCCACCCCGGAACTGATGGCCTTCATGGTGCGCCACAGCTCCGGGTACGTGTGCGTGGGCATGGATAGTGCCGACTGCGACCGCCTGGGGCTGCCGCCCATGGTCGCCCGCAACGAGGACGTCCGCGGTACCGCCTACACCGTTACGGTCGACGCCGCAGAGGGCGTGGATACCGGCATCAGCGCCACCGACCGCGCCCGTACGGTGCGCTTGCTGGCCGATCCTTCCTCTACCGCCGCAACCTTCAACCGCCCCGGCCACGTGGTTCCTCTGCGTGCCAAGCGCGGGGGAGTACTGGTGCGCCAAGGCCACACCGAGGCCGCCGTAGATCTAGCCCGCGCGGCCAACCTGGCGCCCGCCGGCGCGTTGTGCGAGATCGTCTCCGAGGAAGACCCGACGGCTATGGCCCGCCTGCCGGAGCTGCGCCGCTTCGCGGACAAACACGACCTGGCACTGATCAGCATCGAACAGCTGATGCATTGGCGCCGCCACCACACCCAGACCCTGGAACGCGCGGTGGAGACCCGACTGCCGACCGTCCACGGAGATTTCCGCGCGATCGGCTACGTCAACATCATCGACGGCACGGAGCACGTCGCGCTGGTCAAGGGCGATGTCTCGGTCGCTGAGGCCGGTGATACCCCGGTTCCGGTGCGCGTGCACTCGGAGTGCCTCACCGGCGACGTGTTCGGATCCCGCCGCTGCGACTGCGGCGATCAGCTGTCCGCGGCCCTGGACTACATCGAGGCCCAGGGGCGGGGCGTGCTGATCTACCTGCGAGGGCACGAGGGTCGCGGCATTGGTCTGCTGCCGAAGCTACGCGCCTATGTGCTGCAGGACGAAGGCCTGGATACGGTGGACGCCAACCTCGAACAAGGCCTGCCCGTGGACGCCCGCGAATACAGCGCCGCTGCACAGATCCTCAAGGATCTGCAGGTGAAATCCGTCGCGCTGATCTCGAACAACCCGGATAAGATCCACGACCTGGCCAGCCACGGGGTGGACGTCACCAAGCGCATCCCCGTGGAGCTCAACGCCAACGAGGACAACGTGGTCTACCTGCGCACCAAGCGCGACCGAATGGGCCACCAGCTGGATTCCCTGGACTAACCCAAACACCCCGACCGATCCCGTACCCCCTGGAAGAAGGAGCCGCACCCCCATGGCAAACACCGGAGTAGCTGATGTCGAACTCAAGGCAGGCTCGGCCGCAGGCTTGAGCGTTGCGGTGATCAGCGCATCCTGGAACGCGGACATCACCGACGCTCTGCACGCCCGCTCTATCGAGACGGCCAAGCAGGCCGGCGCCCAGGTAGCGCAGTGGCGGGTCGCCGGAGCCCTGGAGCTGCCGGTCGCTGTCGCCGCGGCATGTAAACGTTTTGACGCCGTCGTGGCGAACGGCTGTGTGATTCAGGGCGAAACCGAGCATTTCCGCGTGGTCTGCGATGCCGTGACCTACGGGCTGACACGCGCGGGAATGGATTCGGGCACGCCCGTCGGCAACGGCGTGTTGACGGTCGACAACCACGCCCAGGCGGTGGACCGTGCCGGCGGCGTCAATGCCAAAGAAGATAAGGGGCACGATGCGGCGGTCGCGGCGATCCACACCGCACTCGTGCTACGACAGATCGAGCGGGGCGTTTAGGGCTGCCCCGTGTCAACAGAGTAGGGTTGGGTGGCGTGAGCGATAAGGATGAATGGGAGCTGGAGGTTTCCTCGCCCTTCTTAAAGAAGCTGGCGTGGATCCTGGTCGTACTGGTCATGGCCGTGCACATCTTCATGGCCATCGTCGTCGCGGTGGGAGATACCGGAGTGACGGTGTCAAGCGCCGACCGGTGGGGCTTCATCGGCATCGGCCTGGTGTTCTCCTTCGTCGCCCTGTCCCTGCTCCGCCCCCACGTCAAGGTCAACAGCCAGGGCGTGGAGGTGCGCAACATCGTCAACGGGCAGTTCTACCCGTGGGAAATTATCCACGGCCTGTCCTTTCCCCAGGAGGCCAAATGGGCGCGCCTGGAGCTGCCCGACTTTGAGTTTGTGCCGATGATGGCACTGAACATCTACGACAAGCAGCTGATCGCCCAGCGCGTAGAGGACTTCCGCCAGCTGGAGGATCGCTACATGCCTTTCGATGAGTAGCGTTTCCTACCGTCCAGAACCGGGAAGCATCCCCACCGACCCTGGGGTCTACACGTTTCGGGACGCCACCGAGCGCGTCATCTACGTAGGCAAAGCCAAGAACCTACGCGCGCGCCTGTCTAATTACTTCCAGGATCTGGATCAACTGCATCCGCGCACCCGCGCGATGGTGCAATCCGCCAACCACGTCCAGTGGACGGTTGTTTCCAGCGAGTTGGAAGCGCTGAACCTGGAATACACCTGGATCAAGCGCTTTAACCCCCGGTTCAACGTCATGTACCGGGACGATAAGACTTACCCCATGCTGGCCATCAGCGTGAAGGAGGAGATCCCGCGCGCGTTCATGTACCGCGGTCCCCGGCGCAAGGGCGTGCGCTACTTCGGGCCGTACCCCAAGGCGTGGGCGATCCGCGAAACCCTCGAGTCGCTGACACGGGTGTTTCCGATCAGAACGTGTACGGCTGGGGTGTATAGGCGTCACGAAGCATTGGGAAGACCCTGCCTGCTCGGCTACATCGACAGGTGCAGTGCGCCGTGCGTAGGAAAAATCACCCCCGCCAACCACCGCGCACTGGTCGATCAGTTTTCCAGCTTCATGGCGGGCAACACAGAGCCCGTGCTGCGCCGCGTGCGCAAAGAAATGGAGCAGGCCAGCGAGGACCTGGACTTTGAGCGCGCCGCCGCGCTGCGCGACCAACTTCAGGCCATGCAGAAATCCATGGAGAGGCAGGCGGTCGTCTTTTCGGACAAGACCGATGCGGACCTGATCGCGTTCGTCGCCGACGAGCTGGAGGCTGCGGTGCAGATCTTCCACGTCCGTGGCGGGCGCATCCACGGTCAGCGCGGGTGGGTAGTCGAGCGCGAGGATCTGAGCGAGGAACGCCTGGTCGCCGACTTCATCACCCAGTTCTACGGCGAGACCGCCGAGCTGGCAAAGGCGACGGAGACGCAGGTGGGTGGCGCATCGGGCCCGGAAGTGGATCGGGAGCTCGCCCGCGCGATGAACCCGGCCGCCACACAGGATCTCGGCGACCTGGTGGGGGACGTGCAGGTAACGCCCGTGCCCCGCGAGATCCTGGTGCATACGCTGCCGGAGGAGTCCACCGACCTGGCGGAGTGGCTGACAAGCCTGCGCGGATCCAACGTGCAGATCCGCGTGCCCCAGCGGGGCGATAAGAAGGCGCTGATGACCACCGCGGAGACCAATGCCACACAGGCACTGGCCCAACACAAGCTGAAGCGGGCAGGCGACATCACGGCACGTTCGGCAGCCCTGAAGGAACTGCAGGAGGCGCTGTGGATGGACGAATCTCCGCTGCGCATCGAGTGCACTGATATCTCCCATATCCAGGGCACCGACGTGGTGGCCAGCCTGGTGGTTTTTGAGGATGGACTGCCGAAGAAGTCAGACTACCGGCGGTACAAGATCCGCGAGGCCGCCGGCGACGGGCATTCCGACGACGTCGCCTCCATTGCGGAGGTCGTGCGGCGGCGCTTCAAGCGTTACCAGCAGGACAAGTCCGCGGTGCCCGCGGGTGACGACGGGGGAGACCTATTAGAGGGCGAAGCGGAGCTAGAGAGCGCTGGCGGTGCTGGTAGCAGCGGCAGCGATGGCAGCACGGGCAGTGCCCCAGAGAAGCGCAGGTTCGCCTACCCACCGCAGCTGTTCATCGTCGACGGCGGTCTGCCGCAGGTCAACGCTGCGCAAGAGGTTCTGGATGAGTTGGGTGTGACGGATGTGACCCTCATTGGCATCGCTAAGCGCCTGGAGGAAATCTGGGTTCCCGGCGAGGAATACCCCATCATCGTGCCCCGCAACTCGCCCGCGCTCTACCTGGTGCAAAACCTGCGCGACGAGGCACACCGCTTCGCCATCACCTTCCACCGTCAGCAGCGCAGCGCCCGGATGCGCCGCAGCAAGCTGGACGACGTTCCGGGGTTGGGGCCAAAGAGGCGCCAGCAGTTGGTCAAGCAGTTCGGCTCCGTGGCCAAGGTCAAGCAGGCCAGCGTGGACGACATCGCCGCATTACCGGGCTTTGGGCAGAAGTTGGCGCAACTCATTCACGACGCCCTCAATGCTGGGTAGGATCGGGGAGTATGAGCGCATCAATGCAGCAAGAGCCCAGTTTGATCCTGATCACGGGCATGTCTGGGGCAGGTCGGCGAGCCACCGCCGCGGCCCTGGAGGAGCTCGGGTGGTACGTCGCCGATAACCTCCCGCCGGAGCTTATCGTGCGCATGGTGGAGCTCAGCTTCTCCGAGGATTCCCCGATCGAGAAGCTGGCCATCGTCACCGACGTGCGCTCCCGCGACTTCGCCGGCAATCTGACCAGTGTGCTGCACGACCTACACACAGGCGGTCGGCGCCCCACGGTGCTGTACCTGGATGCCACCGACGAAGCACTGATCGCCCGCTTCGACGCGGTTCGGCGCACCCACCCGCTACAACAGGAGGGCACGCTGCAGGACGGCATCGACCGGGAGCGAGAAATGCTGGCCAGCATCCGCGAACGCGCCGACATAGTGTTGGACACGACGAACCGCAGCATCCACGACCTGCGCCGGGAGCTGGAAAAGTTCTTCGCCGCCGCCGACCACTCCAGCGTGCGCATTAACCTGCAGAGCTTCGGATTCAAGCACGGCCCGCCCAAGGACATTGACATGTTGTTGGATGCACGCTTTTTGCCGAACCCTTACTGGGATCCGGAGTTGCGTCCTTTTAGAGGTATTGACGCCCCCGTCTCCGACTTTGTCCTATCTCAACCCGGTGCCGAGGAGTTTCTGGAGCATGTCCTGGGGCTGATCCACTCGGTTCTGCCGGGATACCGCAAGGAAGGTAAGTTCTTCGTCTCCGTCGCCGTCGGTTGCACGGGTGGCCACCACCGCAGCGTAGCGATCGTCGAAGAGCTTTCGCGCCGCCTGGCCGAAGGCGGGGTGCTGGTGAACCTTTCCCACCGAGACCTCGAGCGTTAGAGAGGGCGCGAGATACACCATGACTACTACTGATTCTTCTGGCTACTCTGTGCCTGATACCTCTGTGCCTGATACCTCCGAGCCCGCTAAGCCGATTCCACGCGTCGCCTGCCTTGGCGGCGGGCATGGGCTGTTCAACACGCTGCGTTCCGCGCGCATCATTTCCGACTACGTCTCCGCGATCGTCACCGTGGCCGACGATGGTGGCTCCTCGGGCCGCATCCGTCGCGAGCTCGGCTCCCTGCCTCCGGGCGACCTGCGCATGGCACTGGCAGCCCTGACCCGAGACTCCGAGCGCGGTCGCATGTGGGAGGAAGTCCTCCAGCACCGCTTCGGCGGTTCCGGCGCGCTGAAGGGGCACGCCCTGGGCAACTTCCTAATCACCGGATTGGCGCAGGTCATGGGCAGCGAAATGGCCGCCCTGGACGAGATCGGCCGCCTGCTGGGCATTCAGGGGCGCGTCATCCCCATGAGCAACGAACCCCTCGACCTGGAGGCCGAGGTGCTGGGGCTGGAAGAAGACCCCCGGGAAGTCGTCGCCGTGCGCGGACAGGTTGCCGTGGCCTCCACGCTAGGCGAGGTGCGCCGGGTCAAGCTGTACCCCGAATCACCTGCGGCTTCCCAGGAGGCCGTCGATGCCATCCTCGACGCCGACCTCGTATCCATGGGTCCGGGATCCTGGTTCTCCAGCGTGATCCCACACCTGTTGGTGCCGGGGATTGTGGACGCCCTGAACCGCACGGAGGCCGTCAAAGCGCTGGTGCTGAATCTGGTGCCGGAGCCGGGGGAGACCGCCGGCATGTCGCTGGAACACCACATCCACATGGTGCGGCAGCACTGCCCAAGCCTGCAGATTGACGTTGTCATCGTCGATCTGTCAACGATGCCAGTGGCCAGCACGAGGCGTCATATAGATAGAGCCGCAGCAGCATTGGGCGCCAAAGTGATCTACCGTGACGTACGGGAGGACGACAACCGCGGGCGGTGGACCGACCGCCACAAGCCGGAGAAGCTGGCAGCGGTGCTGCAGGAGATCTCCGGAGGAGTGCGAAACCTCCCGGAAAGGTAAACACCCAATCCAGCTATAATTGCTTGTTTTAGTACAGGAAAACAGAGGAAAGGACAGCCCGTGGCACTGACGGCCGATGTGAAGGCGGAGCTCAACAGGGTGCTGGTGACCCGCCACGACGTGATGACCGCGGAGGTCGCCAGCCTGCTGCGCTACACGGCGGCCCTTCACCTGGTGGGTAAGAAGATCGTGGTGGAGTCCGAAGTCGACTCAGCCGACACTGCCCGACGCCTGACCGACATGGTCGAGCAGCTGTACAAGATCGAGCCCGAGCATCAGATCATCGGCGCGGGAAACCTGCGCCGCAGCCCACGGCACGTGCTGCGCTGGACTGAGGGTGGCATGGAGCTGGCGCGCCGCACCGAACTCATCGACCGGGTCGGTCGACCAGTTCGCGGGCTGCCGCGCTTCATTATCGGCGGCACCGTAGATCAGTGCGTGGCCGCGTGGCGGGGGGCTTTTTTGGCTCATGGCTATGTGACTGACCCGGGACGTTCGTCCGCGCTGGAAGTGCAGACCCCGTCCAACGAAGCGGCTCTGGCGCTGGTCGGTGCCGCGCGTCGCATCGACGTGACGGCCAAGACCAAGGAAGCCAGGGGAGTGCACCGCGTGGTTATCCGCGACGGGGATTCCATCGGCAGGCTGTTGCTGCTCATGGGGGCGCAGGAAACCCGCGAGGTGTGGGAAAAGCAACGCCGTACCCGGGAGAACCGGGCCAAGGCTAACCGCCTGGCCAACTTCGACGATGCGAACCTGCGGCGCAGCGCTCGTGCCGCCGTTGCCGCCGCCGCGCGCGTGGAGCGCGCCCTGGAGATCCTCGATAACGACGTTCCCCAGCACCTGGCCCAGGCTGGGCAGATGCGTGTGGAGCACAAGGAGGCCTCCCTGGAGGAGCTCGGGCGCCTCGCAGACCCGCCGATGACCAAGGACGCGGTTGCCGGGCGCATCCGCAGGCTGCTGTCTATGGCGGACAAGCGGGCAGAGGAACTGGGGCTGCCGGACACGCATTCTGCCGTGACATCGGAGCTGTTCAACGACGTTGACTGAGGTTGATTGACGCCGACAGTTACCCCCGGCATGCAGGGCATTCGGAATCGCTGCAAAGCCTGTGGGGCGCAGGTACTCTCGAAAGTGTCGGCGTGAGGGTCGAGGCTTAGGTTGTTTTCGAGCCACCGACCTTGGCGTCTAGATCGAGGAAAATATAGACGCACTTTTTAGGAGATCAACTGTGACTATCCGTGTTGGCATCAACGGCTTCGGCCGCATCGGCCGCAACTTCTTCCGCGCAATCCGTTCCCAGGGTGCGGACATCGAGGTCGTCGGCATCAACGATCTGACCGATAACAAGACCCTGTCTGTGCTGCTGAAGAACGACTCCGTGATGGGTCGCCTGGATGCCGAGGTCGAGTACGACGAGGAGTCCATCACCGTCGACGGCAAGCGCATCGCCGTGTCTGCTGAGCGCGAGCCGAAGAACCTGAAGTGGGGCGAGCTGGGCGCGGACATCGTTATCGAGTCCACCGGCTTTTTCACCGACGCTGAGGCTGCAAAGGCTCACATCGAGGCCGGCGCCAAGAAGGTCATCATTTCCGCTCCGGCGAAGAACGAAGATGCAACCTTCGTCGTCGGTGTTAACCACACCGAGTACGACCCGGAGAACCACCACATCATCTCCAACGCATCCTGCACCACCAACTGCCTGGCTCCGCTGGCCAAGACGCTGGACGAGGAGTTCGGCATCGTTAAGGGCCTGATGACCACCGTTCACGCCTACACCGGCGACCAGCGCCTGCACGACGCTCCGCACAAGGACCTGCGCCGCGCCCGCGCCGCAGCCGTCAACCTGGTTCCGACCTCCACCGGCGCTGCGAAGGCCGTCTCCCTGGTTCTGCCGCAGCTGAAGGGCAAGCTGGATGGCTACGCAGTCCGCGTTCCGGTCATCACTGGCTCCCTGACCGACCTGACTTTCGAAGCTGAGAAGCCGGTCACCGTCGAGGCCGTCAACGCTGCCCTGAAGAAGGCTGCAGAGAACGAGCTGAAGGGCATCGCCAAGTACTCCGACGACGCTCCGCTGGTTTCCACCGACATCGTCGGCGACCCGCACTCCTCCATCTTCGACTCCGGTCTGACCAAGGTCATCGACAACCAGGTGAAGGTCGTTTCCTGGTACGACAACGAGTGGGGCTACTCCTGCCGCCTGGTTGACCTGGCTACCTACGTGGGCGAGCGCCTCTAACTAGCCATTTTCCTTCACAAGGACTGACGGGTTCGGCTCCGAGCGCCGCACGTGTAGCGCGTCGCGGGTTTCGAGAAGCCGACCCGTTTTCTCTTTTTCTCTCTACATCCCTAATTACCATCTCTATAAAGGAGCTCCCCATGGCCATCAAGACCGTTCAAGACCTGATCAACGAGGGTGTACAGGGTCGCCACGTCCTGGTTCGCGCGGACCTGAACGTCCCCCTGTCCAACGGTGACATCACCGACCCGGGCCGCATCGACGCCTCTGTGCCGACCCTCAAGTCGCTGCTCGAGGCTGGCGCCCGCGTGGTCGTGTCCGCCCACCTGGGCCGCCCGAAGGGCGAGTTCAAGGAGGAGTTCTCCCTGGCACCGGTCGCCGAAGCTCTGGCCGAGCGCCTGGACCAGTGGGTACCCCTGGCCACCGACGTCACCGGCGAGGATGCCCACGAGCGTGCCAACGGTCTGGACGACGGCGATATCCTGCTGCTGGAAAACGTCCGCTTCGACGCCCGCGAGACCTCCAAGGACGAAGCCGAGCGCGCTGAGTTCGCCGCCGAGCTGGCAGCCCTCACCGGCGACAACGGCGCCTTCGTCTCCGACGGATTCGGCGTGGTCCACCGCAAGCAGGCCTCTGTTTACGACGTAGCCAAGAAGCTCCCGCACTACGCCGGTGGCTTGGTGGAGGCAGAGCTGAACGTTCTGCGCAAGGTCTCGGAGAACCCGGAGAACCCCTACGCCGTCGTCCTGGGTGGCTCGAAGGTCTCTGACAAGCTGGGCGTCATCGAGGCCCTGGCTCCGCGCGTAGACAACCTGATCATCGGCGGCGGCATGTGCTTCACCTTCCTCGCCGCTCAAGGCTACGAGGTCGGGGGCTCCCTGCTGCAGGAAGACATGATCGACACCTGCAAGGATCTGCTGGAGCGCTTCGGCGACGTCATCGCCCTGCCCAGCGACGTCGTGGTCGCAGAGCGCTTCGACAAGGACGCTGACCACCGCACCGTCGACCTGAAGTCCATCCCGGCCGGCTGGATGGGCCTGGACATCGGACCGGAGTCCGTCAATGCCTTCGCCGACATCCTGTCCCAGTCCAAAACCGTTTTCTGGAACGGCCCGATGGGCGTATTCGAGTTCCCTGCGTTCGCTGAGGGTACGCGCGGTGTTGCTCAGGCAATTATTGACGCCACCGCGAACGGTGCTTTCTCGGTCGTCGGCGGCGGCGACTCGGCTGCAGCGGTCCGCACCCTGGGTCTGGCGGAGGAGGGCTTCTCCCACATCTCAACGGGTGGTGGCGCCTCCCTGGAGTTCCTGGAGGGCAAGGAGCTGCCCGGCGTTTCCGTCCTGGAGAGCTAGAAGAGACCACAAGCTGGTAACACACTAGACACTAGCCACACTAGGCACTAGAAGGAAGGCATTCATACAATGACTGCACGCAAGCCGCTGATCGCCGGCAACTGGAAGATGAACCTGAACCATTTTGAGGCCATCCAGGTGGTCCAGAAGTTCGTCTTCGCTCTGCCGAAGGAGTACTACGAGGCCGTAGACGTGGCCTTCATCCCTCCGTTCACCGACATCCGCTCCGTCCAGACCCTGGTCGACGGAGACAAGCTGGCCATTACCTACGGTGGCCAGGACGTATCCCAGCACGCCTCCGGCGCCTACACCGGCGAGGTTTCCGGCGCGATGCTGAAGAAGCTGGGTTGCACCTGGGCCATCGTTGGCCACTCGGAGCGCCGCCAGTACCACGGCGAAACCGACGAGGTCGTGGCCGCCAAGGCACGCGCCGCACTGGATAACGAGCTGCAGCCGATCGTGTGCGTGGGTGAGCAATTGGATGTCCGCGAAAAGGGCGAGCACGTCGAGTTCGTCAAGGCGCAGACCAAGGCCTCCCTGGCGGGTCTGTCCGCCGAAGACCTGGCCAAGACCGTCATCGCCTACGAGCCGGTCTGGGCCATCGGCACCGGCAAGGTCGCCTCTGCCGAGGACGCCCAGGAGGTCTGCCACGCCATCCGCGAGCTCGTCGCAGAGCTGGCGGGCGAGGAGGTTGCCGGTGGCATCCGCATCCTCTACGGCGGTTCCGTGAAGACCGATTCCGTCGGAGAGCTGGTCAGCCAGCCTGATGTCGACGGTGGTCTGGTCGGCGGGGCGTCACTAGACGGCGAAGACTTCGCTCGTCTGGCTGCCGCAGCGGCTAAGGCAACCTCTTAAGCGCGCGACGATGAGCAAGGACACGATCCGCGGCACGGCCATTCCCGTCGCTCCCGAAGAAATTGCCCACCCAGAGATCAGCCCGACGGTGCGGGACGATACCCGCTACCTCGGGCGCATCCTGGGCGAGGTGATTAGGGAGCAAGAGGGCGAGTACACTTTCAACCTGATTGAAAACACCCGCAGTGCGGCATTCGACCTGCGCTATGGCGAGATGCAGATCGAACAGTTGGCGGAACAGTTCAATACGCTGCCAACGGGCAAGGCGCTGCCAGTCATCCGCGCGTTCTCGCACTTCGCGTTGATGGCGAACTTGGCCGAGGATCTGTACGTCGAGCGCGTGCGGGACCTCGAAGAGGACCGCGGCAACACCGCGCCGCGCTCCACGCTGGCCTACACCTGGCAAGAACTGCACAACCATGCGGTGCCGGGGGAGAAGGTCGCCGAGACCATGGCGAACGCCCTGGTAGCACCAGTGTTGACGGCACACCCGACGGAAACCCGCCGCCGGACCGTGTTCGACGTGCAAACCGACATCATGAAGATGATGCGTCGGCGCGCACGCGTGCTCAAAGAACTTAAACTTAACCCGCAATCGGTCCGTTCGGCGCGCCAGCTGGACGAGATCGAGCTGGTGATCCGTCGTCGGATGACGCTGCTGTGGCAGACCTCCCTGATCCGCAGTGTGCGCCCGCGTATCGAAGACGAGATCAAAGTGGGTCTGCGCTACTACGGCATCAGCCTGCTCAGCGAAATCCCCGCGATCAACCGCCGTCTCAACGAGCACATGAAGCAGCAGTACGGCGACAGCGTGCCACGCACGGCGATCGTGCGCCCCGGTTCGTGGATCGGCGGCGACCACGACGGCAACCCGTACGTGACGGCGGAGACCGTCACCAATGCCACGACGTCGGCGGCGCGCACCATCTTTGACCATTATCAGAAGACCATCTACGCCCTGGAACACGAGCTCAGCCTGTCCTCGCGGTTCATCGACACCACCGATGCGCTAGAACAACTGGCTGACCGGGGCCGCAACGACGTGCCCTCCCGCGTGGACGAGCCTTTCCGCCGCGCCCTGCACGGTATGCGCGGTCGTGTGGCGGCAACGGCCAAACACACCCTGGGCGAGCCAGTGGTCTCCGGTGGCGTGCACAAGGGCCACGAACCGTACTCCGGCCCGGAGGAACTGCTGGCGGACATTGATACGGTCGATCAAGCGCTACGCCACTCCATGGACGACCTGCTGGCCGACCACACACTGGCGGACCTGCGGGAGGCCGTAGAAACCTTTGGCTTCCACTTGTACTCCCTGGACCTGCGCCAGAACTCCGAGAGCTACGAGAATGTGCTGACGGAGGTTTTTGCCCGCGCCGGTGTAACCACCAACTACGCGGAGCTGGACGAGGAGGCCAAGGTCGCGGTGCTGCTGCAGGAACTAGCCAGCCCCCGGCCGCTGTCCGATCCGGAGGCCGAGTGGTCCGAGGAGACCACCCGGGAGCTCGGCATTTTCCGCGCCGCTGCGCAGGCCGCAAAGAAGTTCGGAGCCAGCGTGGTTCCGCACTGCATCATCTCCATGGCTTCCTCCGTGTCCGATGTCATCGAGCCGATGATTCTGCTCAAGGAGGTCGGGCTGATCCGCGCCAACGGCGAGCACCCAACTGGCACGGTAGACATCATTCCGCTGTTCGAGACGATCGACGACCTCGCCGGGGGAGCGGACATCATGCGCCAGCTCTGGCAGCTGCCGTTGTACCGCAACTACGTCGCCGGTCGGGGCGATATCCAGGAGATTATGTTGGGGTATTCCGACTCCAACAAGGACGGCGGCTACTTCGCTGCTAACTGGGCGCTCTACGACGCGGAGTTGGCGTTGGTGCAGGCCTCGCGCGAAGCCGGACTGTTCCTGCGCCTCTTCCATGGTCGCGGTGGCACTGTTGGTCGCGGTGGCGGTCCTTCTTATGACGCGATCCTGGCGCAGCCCGAGGGCGCAGTACAGGGTGCGGTGCGCGTCACCGAGCAGGGCGAGATCATCTCCGCCAAGTACGGAGATCCCGCGAACGCCGCCCGCAACTTGGAAGCACTCGTGGCCGCCACGTTGGAGGCCAGCCTGCTGCCCGTCGACGACCTCGACAACCCGGAGGAAGCCTTCGCGACCATGCGCCAGATCGCAGAGGAATCGCGCACGGCCTACTCCGCGCTGATGCACGAGGATCCGGGTTTCATCGAATACTTCACCACCTCCACGCCGCTGGCCGAGATTGGCAGCCTCAACATCGGCTCCCGCCCCTCCTCGCGCAAGCAGACCACCGCCGTGTCGGATCTGCGCGCCATCCCGTGGGTGCTGAGCTGGTCGCAGTCGCGCGTGATGCTGCCCGGTTGGTTCGGCGTGGGCAGCGCCCTGAAGCGCTGGATCGACAACGGTACCTCTGTGTCTGGTGACGCCACCTCGCGCCTCAACTACCTACGGGAACTGCACGGGCGCTGGCCGTTCTTCGCCTCGGTGCTTTCTAATATGGCTCAGGTGATGTCAAAGGCCGACCTGTCCATCGCGCAGCTGTACTCCGAGCTGGTGGGCGACACTGAGGCGGCGGAGCGCATCTTCGGCGTGATCGTGGAGGAGTACAAGCTGACGGTAGAGATGTTCCTGCAGATCACGGAGCGGGAAACTCTGCTGGCGGATAACCCGGAGCTGGTTAGCTCTGTGCGCAACCGCTTCCCGTACCTGGTGCCGCTGAACCTGCTGCAGGTGGAGTTGTTGCGTCGCTACCGCGCTGGCGATGATTCCGACAGCGTCCGTTCGGGAATCCAGCTGACGATGAACGGCTTGGCGACTGCACTGCGTAACTCGGGGTAGCTGCGCGTGGCGGGTTGTCACGCACGCCTGCCAGCGGGTAGATTCGTGATGTTAACCGAAAAACTTAAGTTGTCGATTTTAAAGAAAAGTAGAGGGTAGGACATTGATCCTGACGCTGCAGATCATCCTTGTAGTCACCAGCTTGCTGATGGGTCTGTCTGTGTTGCTGCACAAGGGCAAGGGCGGCGGCCTGTCCAGCCTGTTCGGTGGCGGCATGCAGTCCAACCTGTCCGGTTCCACCGTGGCGGAGAAGAACCTGGATCGCCTGACCGTGGGCACCGCCGTTATTTGGCTGATTGCGCTGGTCGGACTGAACCTGGTTCTGCACTACGGTCTGGCTTAAGCCAGCGGGTTGGCGGCAGCGTCAACCCACAGTAGCGTTGCCTCCGAACCGGAGGCCAGAGCCGCAGGCCATTCGGCGCCATTACCGCCGTCGAATACTTGGCCTGCGGCTTCCTTCTTTTCCGCGCCGCTGACCAGGAGCCAGACCGCACGGGAGCGGTTGACGGCCTGCATGGTCAGGCTGATGCGCTCTGCCGGGGGCTTCGGGCATTCGCGCACGGCCACGACGGATCCCTCGGCGTGCAGCAACTCTTCCGTGTGGGGGAACAGCGAGTTGATGTGCCCCTCCGGGCCCATGCCCAGAAGGTGGATATCGAAACCATCTGGGGCAACCTGGTCGACCGTCTTGGCGTAGAACTCCGCCGCCGCATCCAACGCCGGCCCGTCCGGCTGCTCGCCCGCCGCCAGGGCAGGGATACGGAACACGTTCAGCGAAGGAATGTCCACGTGGCGCAGTAGCGCGTCGAAGGCCTGCTTGTCGTTGCGCTCTGGATCGCCGGCCGGCAGGAAGCGATCGTCGCCGAAAAACACGTACACCTGCGACCAGTCGATCGTGGTGACGGGGAAGTCCTCCGCGGACTGCTTCGCAGCGTGGTCCAGGGCGGCAATTTCCGCCAGCGTGGCAATGCCAGCGCCACCGCCGGTCAGAACCACGCGCACAATGCCGTCGCCGGTTACGGTATCGCCGGTGCGCTGCAGTTCGGCCACGGTGTTGATGAACTCCCGCGCGGCAGCTGTGGCGAGATCCTGCTTGTTGTCGCGGGGGCGCAGTTCCACGCCGGTCTTGTCGCTGACGACCGCGTCGTGGCGGTGATCGTGGGTGGGCTTCATCGTAGAGACTCCTGACCGTCGAAGTTGTTGTTGGGATCCTGGGCATCGCGGAAGGTCCAGCGGTCCAGTTTGTCCTCCTGCTGACCCAAACTATTCACGCCGCGGAACTGGGAGGTGCGCGGCCCGCGGTCTGGGCGGTTCACCCGCACCAGTCCACGCAGCGCATGTCCGAAGGCATAATCCGGGTCCAGATGGCGCAGTTCCTCAGCCAAGCAGTCGGCCAAGGCACGCCTGCCGAGGGTGACCAGCGAGTTCTGGTCGCCGACGGTCAGCGAGACCGTGTTGGCGTCGATAACCTCAACCTCAACCGCACCTACCTGGCGGTGCAGCACCGCCTTTTCGATAGAGATCAGTCGGTTGCCGTCCGCGTCCTCGCGGTGGCGACCGTCGACCGTAACGTGCCTCGTCACCGGCACATCCAGGCGCTCGGCGAGCCACCCTGCCGCGATGTCGACCGACGGATCGTGCTTTGGCCCCCAGACCTCTGCGGACACGATCGGGTGGTGCGGTGGTTGATCCAGCGCCGAGGCCAGAAGCCCGCGCCACAGGGTGATGCGGCTCCACACCATGTCCGAATCGCCACGGGTGTAGGTCATGCGACGGCGATACAGTGCGTCCTCGTCCTCGTCCGTCAGAGAGTCAGTAATGCGGCGGGTCGCCAGAGCGCCGATGGGGTCGGAGGCCGGGTTCCGCGGTCCGGTGGCGGGCCACCAGGCGACGATCGGGGTATCGGGCAGCAACAGCGGGGTGACCACGGAAGCGCGGTTCGCCGACAGTTCGCCGTGCAGGTGCATGATGATGATCTCGGAGGCACCTGCGTCGCCGCCGATGCGCAATTGTGCGTCCAGCAGTGCCTCTTCGCTGCGGTGCATCACCAGTACGATCACGCGGGCAGGGTGCTCGCGTGAAGCATCATGGGTAGAGCTGACGATCCTGTCGAGGTCGTCGTCCTCGCTGGCCACCACGATAAGGGTCAGAACGCGACCGCTCGTGACGTCACCGCGTTCCTCCCGCAATGCGCGGATGCGGTGTTCAATTTCTTTGGTCTGGGTGTTCGGTAGGTCGATGATCATGGCCGTTAAGTGCGCGCTCCTCACGCGGTCGGGGGTCGTTCTCTTATGGACTCTTATGGACGCCGCCACTGCCGCCCCGACCGGGACAGAATCTCTTCGGCGCCCTTCGGCCCCCACGTGCCGGCGGGGTAGTCCTCGGGGCGTCCGTGCAGAGCCCAGTGTTCCAGGATCGGATCCAGGATCTTCCAGGACAGCTCGACTTCCTCGTTGGTGGGGAACAGGCTGGCCTCGTCCAACAGCGCGTCCAGGATCAGACGCTCGTAAGCCTCGGGGGATTCCTCGGTGAAGGCCTCAGAGTAGCTGAAGTCCATGTTCACATCGCGAACCTCCATCGCGGAGCCCGGAACCTTCGAACCGAAGCGCACCAGCACGCCCTCGTCCGGCTGGACGCGGATGACCAGCATGTTGTTGCCCTGGGCGGTGGTCTGGCCGGGACCGAAGGGCAGGTGCGGCGCCTCCTTGAACACGATGGCGATCTCCGTCACGCGGCGGCCCAGGCGCTTGCCGGTGCGCAGGTAGAAGGGCACGCCCGCCCAGCGTCGGGAGGAAATCTCGAAGGTGGCGGCAGCGTAAGTCTCTGTGGTGGATTCCGGGTCGAAGCCGTCTTCCTGCCGCAGCCCCTTGACCGGGACGGAGCCCTGCCAGCCGGAGGTGTACTGCCCGCGCGCCGTGGTCTGGGCGAAAGGGCCCACCGGAGAGGTCGCGCGCAACACCTTGACCTTCTCCGCCTGCAGCTCCTCGGGGTTGAACGTTACGGGCTCTTCCATGGCGATGAGAGCCAGCAGCTGCAGCAGGTGGTTCTGGATCACGTCGCGGGCGGCGCCGATGCCGTCGTAATAGCCCGCGCGGCCACCCAGCCCAATGTCCTCGGCCATGGTGATCTGCACGTGATCCACGTAGTGCGCGTTAAACATCGGGTCGAACAGCTGGTTGGCAAAGCGCAGTGCCAGGATGTTCTGCACCGTCTCCTTGCCGAGGTAGTGGTCGATGCGGAACACACTGGACTCGGGGAAGACGCTGTTCACGATCTCGTTAAGTTCGTGGGCGGACTGCTCGTCGTGTCCGAAGGGCTTCTCAATGACCACGCGGCGCCAGCCGTTGTGCAGTTCGCCAAGCTCCGGATCCGGAGTCGCCAGGCCAGATCGCTCCAGCTGGTGGCACACGCTGGGGAAGTGATCCGGCGGAACGGAAAGATAGTATGCCCAGTTGCCGGCGGTGCCGCGCTCGTTGTCGATCTCGCGGGTTTTCTCCGCGAGGGCGTCGAAAGCAGCATCGGTAGTGAAGTCACCCTTGACGAAGAAAATGCCCTCGGCGAGGCGATCCCACACATTTTGGCGCCACGGGGTGCGTGCCCGATCCTTGACGCACTGCAGGACCTGCTCCTCGAATTCTTCCTTGGACCAGTCGCGACGGCCGTAGCCGATCAGGCTAAAGCCCGGGGGAAGCAGCCCGCGGTTGGCCAGGTCATACACGGCGGGAAGCAGCTTCTTGCGCGCCAGGTCACCGGTCACGCCGAAGATGACCAGCCCGCACGGTCCGGCGATGCGCGGCAGGCGCTTATCCAATTCGTCGCGCAGCGGGTTGCGCCATTCCTCGGCGGAAAAGGGGAGTTGCACTTGTCTAGAGTCCTCTGTGGGGTTCGGTTTGTCGTTAGGGGATTATTTCGCGTCTAGCTGCGCGGCGAGGGTACCCAGCAGTTCGTTCCAAGAGTCCACGAACTTCTCCACTCCCTCGTTTTCCAGCACAGTCCACACCTCGGCCAGGTTCACCCCAGCCTCGTCCAGCGCGGCGAACACTGCGCGGGCGGAATCGGTCGTGCCGGATAGGGTATCGCCGCGGACCTCGCCGTGATCGATCGTGGCGTCCAGCGTGTTCTCTGGCATCGTGTTGACCGTGTGCGGCCCGGCCAGTTCGGTGACGTACAGGGTGTCTGGGTACTCGGGGTTCTTTACTGAGGTGGACGCCCACAGCGGACGCTGCACCGGCGCTCCCTTCTCAGCCAGCGCATTCCAGGCGGGGTTATTAAGCAGGGTGTCCTCGAAAGCAGCGTAGGCCAGCTGCGCGTTGGCCACGCCCGCCTTGCCCTTGAGTGCCAGGGCTGCGTCGGTGCCGATCTCATCGAGGCGCTTGTCGATTTCGGTGTCTACGCGGGAGACAAAGAAGCTGGCCACGGAGTGGATCTTCGTCAGGTTCTTCCCCGCGTCTGCCGCCCGGGACATGCCCTCGATGAAGGCCTCCATCACCTGAATGTACCGGGAGACGGAGAAGATGAGGGTGACGTTGACGCTGATGCCTTCGGCCAGCACATCGGTAATGGCAGGCAGGCACTCCTCGGTCGCGGGGATCTTAATCATCAGGTTCTCGCGTCCGACCTTGGCGGCCAGTTCGCGAGCCTGAATGACGGTCGCCTCGCGCTCTTTGGCCAGGCGCGGATCGACTTCCAGGGACACCCGGCCGTCCACGCCGTTGGTGCGCTCGTAGATGGGGAGGAACACATCGCACGCTTCCGCGACGTCGTCGGCCGCCATCTCAAACACGGCGGTATCGGCATGGGTGTCTGCGGCGGCGAGCTGCTGAAGCTGCTCATCGTAGGCCGTGCCCTGGGACATAGCATTGGCGAAGATTGCGGGGTTGGTGGTCACGCCGACCACACCCTTATTCTCAATGACCTCGGCGAGGTTGCCGGAGCGTAGGCGATCCCGGGAGAGATCGTCCAGCCACACGGAGGTGCCGGCGTTGGCGAGCGCGTCGATGTTGGCGGGGGTGCTCATGGTAAAAGAATCAGTCCTAGTTACTGGGTTACTGGTTGGCGGCAATGGAGTCGTGAGCTGCGGCGACGACGGCCTCGGCGGTGATGCCGAACTCGCGGTAGAGGGTCTGGTAATCGGCGGACGCACCGTAGTGCTCCAGGGAAACGGTGCGACCGTTCAGGCCGACGAAGCGGTGCCACGGCATCGAGATTCCGGCTTCGACGGAGACTCGGGCGGTCACGGAGCTAGGCAGCACCTGCTCCTGGTACTCGGCATCCTGCTCGAGGAACCACTCCATGACCGGCATGGAAACCACGCGGGTGCCCACGCCCTGGTTCTCCAGCTCCTTGGCGGCCTCGACAGCCAGCTGAACCTCGGAACCGGTGGCTAGCAGGATGACATCCGGGGTTTCGGTGGATTCCTCGACCAGCACGTAGGCACCGCGAGCCACGCCTTCGGCAGCCTTGTCCTTCGTGCCTTCCAAAACCGGGACGTTCTGGCGGGTCAGGATCAGTGCCTTGGGCGACTCTTCAGCCTTGATCGCAGCAACCCAGCCGGCAGCGGTCTCGTTGGCATCCGCCGGGCGGATGACAGCCAGGTGGGGGATTGCGCGAAGGGATGCCAGGTGCTCGACCGGCTGGTGGGTCGGGCCGTCCTCGCCCAGGCCAATCGAGTCGTGGGTCCAGACGTGGTAGACGTCGGTCTTCATCAACGCGCCCAGGCGCACCGCACCGCGGGCGTAGTCGGAGAACTGTAGGAAGGTCGCGCCGTACGGGCGGGTGGGACCGTGCAGGGCAATGCCGTTCAGGATGGCGACCATGCCGTGCTCGCGGATACCGAAGTGCAGGTTGCGGCCGCCCGGCTCGGTCGTGAAGCTACGGGTGGTAATCGCCTCCGGGCCGAAGCTCGCCTCGCCCTTGATGATCGTGTTGGTAGAGCCGGCCAGGTCGGCGGAGCCACCCCACAGTTCCGGCAGAGTCTTGCCCAGGGCCTGCAGGGTAGCCTCGGAGGCCTTGCGGGTGGCCAGGGACTCGCCAGCGTCCCAGCTGGGAACCTCCGCGGCGAAGTCCTCCGGGAGCTCGCGGGAGTACAGGCGGTCAAACAGGGCTTTGTTCTCCGGGTTGTTCTCCGCCCAGGCGTCAAAAAGAACCTGCCACTGCTTGTGCGCCTCCGCGCCGCGCTCGACCAGACCGCGGGTGTGGGCGATCACGTTGTCCTCTACCGGGAACGGCTCGTCGGGGAAGTCCAGCGCCTGTTTGATGCCGGTGATTTCCTCTGCGCCCAGGGCAGCGCCGTGGGATGCGCCGGTGTCCATCTTCGTCGGTGCGGGGTAGGCGATCACGCTGCTGAGGCGGATGAAAGTCGGACGGGAGGTCTCGGCCTTGGCGCGCTCGACGGCGTCCAGAATGCCCTCGACGTCCTCACCGGTGACCTCCAGGGTCTGCCAGCCGTACGAGGCGTAGCGGGCCACGACGTCCTCGGTGAAGGCGATCTGGGTCTTGTCTTCGATGGAAATGCCGTTATCGTCCCAGAAGACAATGAGGTTACCCAGCTGCTGGGTACCGGCCAGCGACGAAGCCTCAGAGGTTACGCCCTCCTGCACGTCGCCGTCGGAAGCAATGACGTAGATGAAGTGGTCAAACGGGGACTCGCCGGCGGGGGTCTCAGGGTCGAACAGCGCGCGCTCACGGCGGGAAGCCATAGCCATACCCACCGCGGAAGCCAGACCCTGGCCAAGCGGACCGGTCGTAATCTCCACACCGTCGGTGTGGTGCACCTCCGGGTGGCCCGGGGTCTTGGAGCCCCAGGTGCGCAGGGCCTGCAGATCTTCGAGCTCCAGCCCGAAGCCACCCAGGTAAAGCTGGATGTACTGGGTCAGGGAAGAGTGACCGGCCGAGAGAACAAAGCGATCCCTACCTACCCAGTGCACATCCTTCGGGTCGTGGCGCAGGACGCGCTGGTAGAGGGTGTAAGCCAGGGGAGCGAGGCTCATCGCCGTGCCCGGGTGGCCGGAGCCGCACTTTTCCACGGCATCCGCGGCCAGCACGCGAGCCAGGTCGACCGCGCGCGTGTCGGTCTCCGTCCAGTCCGCCGGGTAGTTGCGCACGGTAAGTGCCTGCTGTTCTGGGGAGAGAGTCACTGTCAGTTGCCCTTTCTTCATCAAGCTCAATTCCTCATACATACTAGTGGTCGCGACAGCTTGCCGTGGCCAGTGGGCGCAGAGAATCGTTTCTAATTCTGTAAGAAAGTTTTTTCTCCCTGCTGGGAACTTAAGAGGAACCTCAGCCGACTACATGTAGATGGGCGTGTGCCGGTCGGGTTTCGGCCTGCGCTGCACGCTCGGGTAGCGTAAGACGCGATACAGATAGACTGCAGTGTGCACTGCATTTTCCGAGAAGTTGGAGGCGAGGCAGCCGGTGAAGACGTTCGCTGAGACGGTCAAGGCATACATAGCATTGACCAAACCCCGGGTCATCGAGCTGTTGCTGGTGGCCACGATCCCTGCGATGTTGCAGGCAGCGCGCGGCGAAGTGAACTTCGGTCTGATCCTGTTGACCCTCATCGGCGGCTGGATGGGTGCTGGCGCGGCCAACACGTTCAATAACGTGGTCGACCACGACATCGACCAGCTGATGCGCCGTACTCGCCGCCGTCCGACCGCTCGCCAAACCGTGTCGGTCAACGAGGCCCGCGTTTTCGCCTGGGTGTTGCTGATCGCCTCGGTGCTGTGGCTGGGCTTTTTGTGCCACTCGTGGCTGGCCGCTGGGTTTATCGTTCTGACGAACTGGTTCTACGTGTACGTGTACACGAAGTGGCTGAAGCGCCGTACCTGGCAGAACGTCATTTGGGGTGGCGCTGCGGGCTGCATGCCGGTGGTTGTCGGCTGGGCCGTCATCACGGATAACAACGGCGGTGCCTTTGGCGCGGGGTGGTCTTCGTGGGCTCAGGCGCTGATTCTGTTCATGGTTATTTTCTTTTGGACGCCGCCGCATACCTGGGCTTTGGGAATGCGTTACCGCGAGGACTATGAGGCCGCGGGCGTGCCCATGATGCCCGTCGTCAAGCCGCCTCTGGAGGTCACGCGCCAGATCCTGGCCTACACCTGGGCGACCGTGATCACTTCGCTGCTGCTGGTTCCCGCCGCTAGCTGGATCTACCTGGCAGCGGCTGTGCTGTCCGGCGCCTGGTTCATTATCAAGGCGCATCTGCTGCACCGTGGCGTGAAAAACGGCACCCCGGTCAAGCCGATGCAGCTGTTCTTCCTGTCGAACAACTATCTGTCGCTACTGTTCGTGGCTCTGTCCGTTGATGCCGTGCTGGGCTGGCAGACGCTCGCCGAGGCTGTGCTCGGCTAGCATAGCGACCTAGCATCGCGACCTAGGATCACGGCTAAGATCACCAAGCCGCCCTGAGCCAATTGCGCTCGGCGAGGTTGAATACGGCTTCGCACTGTTTCTTCGTGAGCCCGGAATCGAGCTCCGCATGGGTTTGCCCGGGTCGACGACTGATACCGACAATCGCCCAACCGTTATTGTTCAGACCATCCGCGACAGCAGTTTCCGCCGATGAGGCCATATTAAAACGGGTGCGATACCAGTCGGGCTTGCGCTTCATCTCAAACTCAAAGGAGTGCATCTGCCGGAACGAGCCATCAGGGTAAAGCACGTGGAGAGGCGCCCGATAGTAGTAATAGAACGTTGAGCCTGAAGATTCGCTTTCTCGCCTTGCGGTGCGGCAATGATAGACCTGTCCAACCAGCGCCGGGTAGTAGTCGATCCAGCCATTCTTCCAGGCGGTGACGATTCGCCTGCGTCGTGCTAGGGCTCTGGAGATCGAGTAGACCGCGACAACGACGAAGACCATTCCAACGATGAAAAAGACCGTATCCGTAAGACGGAGACTGTCGGCCATTGCATCCCCACGGCGAAGTTTGCTGAGAATCAGCATGAGGCCAATAGCAGCGAAGACGGCACCGAAGAGTCCAACGACCAGGAAGATAATCAGGCTACCCGGCAGGTCCCGAGCGTAAGGCCGCGGACCCGCTGCCTTTATTGCTTCAAAGGCCCCACTGCTATCCCGCATCGGGTTGGGGGTGGAAAAGTAGCGTTCGCCCCGTTCAGGCACCAGTGGAGTATCGACCCCCGAGTTGAACTTCAGTGTGGTGCGCGGCATGCGCGTCGGCTGAGTCATGGTTCGACCCCTCGTCGCTGTCAGCTAGACAATAACCCTGGACTCTGTATATTAGCCGTCTTTGGCGTTCACAGCCTCGTGGCGCTGACTATCGCCGGTGGTGGTGCCCGTGTGACTGGCGTTGCCACCGCTGTAGCGGGACTTCAGTGCCCACAGGAATCCGGTGGCGGCTGTAGTGAGGCCGGAGCCGATGACGTGCAACGGAACGGACCAGCGGGGCACGCCGAGCCAGAACTGCATGATGCCGATGGCGGCCTGCAGAATGATCGCGCCGATCACCCAGTAGGCGGCAGTCTTTATGCGATGCTCCAGGTTCAGGGCAAACACGCCCGCCAGGAGGCCAATGGTAAGGCCCAGGTACAGGTACATGAAGCCTGCGTGGACGTGTGCCATGTCGATCAGCGGAACCTGCAGGCGGTGTTCCGGCAGGATGGCCTCGTCGCCGGCGTGGGGGCCTGCGCCAGTCACCATCGTGCCCGTGATCAGGACGATAGCCAGGCTGACGGAGGAGCCGTCGGTCAGCAGGCGTAACGCGCGGGGCATCAGTGGCTGCATTTCCCCGTCGTCGGGCTCACCGATGCGCACGACAAGTTTCGCCGCCAGGAATACCAGCAGCATACTGGGCAGGAAGTGCAGTGCAACGGTCCACCACATCAGGTCCATGTGCACGGTGATGCCACCTAGTACTGCCTGCACGATAATGCCGATGCCCTGGATGAAAGCCAGGTGCAGAATAGGGGTGCGGCGAGCGGCGCGCACCACGGAAATAAAGCACACGAGAGCTGCAATGGACAGCACAAAGGTCAGCGTTCGGTTGCCGAACTCGATGATCTGGTGCACCCACGGGGCCGATCCGGCGACGGGGAACAGCGAACCCGGCTGGCATTGCGGCCAGGTAGAGCACCCCAAACCAGATCCCGTCACGCGCACGAGCGCGCCCGTGAAAGTGATGCCGGTCTGGCAGGCCAAAAGGATGATGGCAAAGAGCCTTTGGCGATGAATCGTCGGCGCGGTCACGGGGCGGGGAAAACCGTACTTGCGGTCGGCCGCATACACGAATGCGTACAGTCTCAGCAGCGCCTTCGCGAAGGGATTCGATTCCTCCGCGGCGCGTTGTTTCATAGTCTCAACCACGTCTTCCAGACTAATGGAAGCGCATGTCGCGGAACTAATTGCCGCTAGTCACTGTCCATGGTGAAGCGGAAGAGCTGCAACGCGGCCGCGGCTCCCACGATCGCCCACGCCAGCAGGCTCAACCACGCAACCCAGCTCACGCCCCCAGCAGTCACTGCCGTGTGGAACGCCTCGGTCAGTGCCACGGAGGGAACTGCCAGTAGCCAGGAGTGCACGTCCTCGCCCGCAGGAGTGGTCATCGTGGCGTAAACCGCGGCGCCCAATAGGACGAACCAGATGGTGTTGCCCAAGGCCAGTACCATCTCTGAACTGAGGGTTCCGCCCAGCAGCAGCCCCAAGCTAGTGAACGCCGCCACCCCGAGTACAGCCGTCAACACAGCGGCTGGCAAACCCGCCAACTCCGGCTGCCACCCCAGCAGCACAGAGGCTATGGAAAGCACCAGTACCTGCAGCAACACCACGATGCAGACGGCGACCACCTTGCCGCCGATCAACGCCCACGTCGGCACGCCAGCAGCGCCAATACGTTTTAGAGCCCCGTAGCGGCGGTCGAAGGCCACCGCGATGGCCTGGCCCGTGAATCCGGCACCCATCAGAGCAATCGCCAAAGCCATGGGAAACACCCTGGTCACAGAGTGGGATGCGTCATCGCCTGGAATCAGCGTCAAACCAATCAACAGTCCCAGCGGAATGACCATAGAGAGCAACTGCTGCTCGCCGTGGCGCAGAAAAAGCAGCGATTCGATCTTGGCTTGCGCCTTGACGATATCCGCGGACTTCGCCTGGGCGGGTGCGGGGGCAAAGAAGCCCGGCTCGAAGCGACTCGTGGTGCTCATGAGCGGATGTCCTTTCCGGTGATAGAGAGGAAGACGTCCTCCAGGGACTGTCGGTTGGCTTCCAGCTGGCGAATCATGACGTTGAGGTCGGCGAAAGCCGCGGTCACCGCTGCGATCAGCGCAGGATTCAGCTCGTCGGCTTCCACCTTGAAGTGGCGGGGGCGCAACTCTTCCACGTTCACCTGCGCCGCCGTGCGCTGGGCGATCGCGGTGGCGACGTCGGGGAGTGGGGCGTCCATATCTACCTGCACCGACAGCCACGCGGCGCGCGAGTGCGGGCTTCGGCGAGACGTCATCTCCTCCGTCGTACCGGATGCGACGATGCGCCCCGAATCGATGATGACCACCTGGTCGGCCAGCGCTTCGGCCTCATCCATCAGGTGCGTGGTCAGCACCACCGCCACGCCATCGCGTTTCAGCGACGCCACAAGGTCCCATACAGCCAGGCGCGATTGCGCGTCGAGGCCCGCGGTCGGTTCGTCCAGGAACACCAGCTCGGGGCGGCCGACCAGCGCGCAGGCCAGACTCAGGCGCTGCTGCTGCCCGCCCGACAAGCGGCGATACGGCGTTTTCTCGTGCCCATCCAAGCCGACGGTCTTCAGCAACCAGTCCGGGTCCAGAGGATTTTTTGAGTACGACGCCACCAGCCGCATCATCTCGCCCACGCGGATTCCGGGATACGCGCCGCCACCTTGCAGCATCACGCCGATGCGGCTGCGGACCTCGTCCGATGCGACCGCCGGATCCTTGCCGAAGACTCGAATGGTTCCTTCGGTGGGGCGGAGGAAGCCTTCGCACATTTCCACCGTGGTGGTCTTACCTGCACCGTTGGGCCCAATGAGCGCAAGGACCTGCCCCGCTGCCAGGTCGAAACTCAAGCCGTCCACTGCGCGACGGTCACCGAAGGTCTTAACTACGTCCCGGAGCTCGAGGACCGGCGAGGTACTGGCCAGCGGAGATTCAGGCTTTTTGGTCATGATTGGTCAGTCTAGTCCTGTCGGAGTTCTTTACGTAGCGCCGCCACTGTTCATCCGCGTCGGTGGCACGGAGTGTCAGACCTTCGGCCAGGTCAGCGTTCAGGTTGGCGATCCATTTCAATGTCACTACTGCCAGTAGGAAGAAAACTACGCTCATGGCGTAGATGTAGATCACGGTCGAGGTCGGCAGGGACAATCCGCGGGGCAGGATGAAGAAGCTGAATACGACCGAGTAGCCCACGGCGATCAGGTGGAAGGTTCGCCGGTTCGCCCAGGCGGCGAGGGGGATGATCGCCCACAGCAAGTACCAGGGGTGCACGACGGGGAAGAAGAACACCAGGATCAGGGTCGACACTCCGAGCCCGCCCACGGGGTGGATGCGCCCGCGGAAAGATGCCCACAGCATGCGCACTACCCACAGCGCGCCGACAACAAGCCCGATGGCGCGGAAAACAACCAGTGCTGAATCGGTGTGATCGCCCAGGCCCAAGACGGCGCCCAGCGCTCCGGAGGCCAATCCTAGGGAGGTGGTGATGGACATCCAGGAGACGATCTCCGCTGCCCCGCCTTGGGAGGTGATCCAGCCGAACCCCACGCCTGTCAACAGGGACATCGCCACCGCGGTAACGCTAGCAACGGCGATACAGACGGCGGCCGCGCTGCACAGGTCGACGATGCGGGCGCCGAACCAGCGCGCTAGAGCCGCACCTGCGAAACCCAGGCCGACCAATGCCGTGACCTTCACCAGCCCAGCCATAGTGATCAATCCGAGCCCGGCGATGATGAGTATCCACCGACTAGTCAGCGGGCGATCCTCCTTGTCCACGCCGCGCAGAACTAGCTCCATGCCAGCGAGGAGCAGACCAATAAGAGCGGCCTCGTTGTGGATACCGCCCACCAGGTGCAGGATCGCCAGCGGGTTGAGAATCCCCAGCCACAGTGCCGCTCCACTGGAAACGCCACAGCGGCGGGCCAAGCGCACCAGAGCCCAGCCACACAGAGCCAAACCTACGATAGAGACCAGCCGGTGCATGACGATCCCCAGGATGATGGAGTTGCCCGTCAGAATCGAGATAACCTCTCCGTACCCGAGCGCGACCGGACCGTAGGGAGAAGGGGAGTGCGCCCACATCAGCGGCACGGAACGCGCCAGGGGATCGTCAATCCCCAAGAGGTCTACCGGACCGCCACTGTAAGGATCCCAGCCACGAGCGGCGATCGCCCCCTGAGCCAAATAAGAGTAGATGTCTTGAGTGAACAAAGGCGGGGTGACCATCAGCGGAGTGACCCACACCAGGAAGGTACGCCAATAAGTGCGCACGGGGATGGGGTGGTTAGGCCGAGCGGGCGCAGCTACCGCAAAGCGGAACAGCAGCAACCAGCCGTACACCAGAAAGCCGATGCCGACAAACACAAGCACGGTGGTGGAGTGCAGCATCCGCGCCAAAGTGCTTACGCCCGGGAAA
The DNA here is from genome assembly GCF_014335105.1 of Corynebacterium sp. LK28. Taxonomy (NCBI): domain Bacteria; kingdom Bacillati; phylum Actinomycetota; class Actinomycetes; order Mycobacteriales; family Corynebacteriaceae; genus Corynebacterium; species Corynebacterium sp. LK28. The sequence goes on from NZ_PDGZ01000014.1 coordinate 188,533, forward strand.
CCCCAGTAGGGATTGTGGATGACGGGGAAAGCTCCGGCGCCCAGGCCACCGACCGTGATGAGGATGCTGCCCAGCGCCCCCAGGAACACTGCGACATAGAGGCGCATGGCCAGCGCGCGGTTCAGGGGTTTCAGCTCCAACGCGCTTTCGGGCGTGCTGTCGCCGTCGGAATCGGAGTGCAACTGCGCCGACCGGGACCCAGCCAACCCCAATTGGGGTAGTTGTTCCTGAAACCTCCGCCACGGCCGCGACAGTGGGTGGCCCCGCGGGGCGTCCGAAATGGGGAGATTCATAGAAGCAGATGATACCGAAGATGTTGCCGTGTTCTTCTTTAACCAGGCCGTGACCGGCGCCACACAGCAGGTTAAGGAACTAGTCAGGCTTACCTTAGTGGACAAGCGGGAACAATTACGACACACTTTTGTTGTCTAATCATGTAGGCACATTCCTAAGTAGCGCTGGCACACACGAAGTCCAAGAGAAGGAGGTAAGCGTGGCTCGGACAACTGCGGGGCAGGAAACCGCCCCAACCCCAGAGCCCGACACGCGGCACCGCATTCTTTTGCACGTGCTGCGCCACGGTCCGGTGAGCGCATCGGACATCAGCGAGGAGTTTGGTCTGAGTGCCGCGGGAGTTCGGCGGCACCTGGACAACATCGTCTCCGATGGCCTCGCCGAGGTCGAGGAGGCCCCTCGCTCCGGGCAGCGTGGACGGCCCGCCAAACTTTTCCGCCTCACTGACGCGGGGCGGGCAAAGTTTGGACATGATTACGACAACCTAGCCTTGCTAGCTCTGCGCGCCCTCCGCTCTGCGGGTGGGGAATCAGCGGTGGAAGATTTCGCCGCCCAGCGCGTGCAGGATCTATTGGAGGACGTTCCCGAATCCGATTCCGACGTGGCTGCCAAGGCCAAGGCCATTGCCGACGCACTGTCTGACAGGGGTTATGCTGCCACTGTCGATCCAGCTGGCGGTGGCGTTCAGATTTGCCGTCATCACTGCCCAATCCAAGATGTCGCTCACGAGTTCCCTGAACTGTGCGCGGCGGAGCACCGGGTGGTTGCAGAACTGCTGGGGCAACACACTCAACCGCTGGCAACCATTGCCGATGGCAACGGTGTCTGCACCACCTTCATTCCGCTTCAGACCATTGACCCTTCCCCCAAGAAGGAAAGTTAAACCATGACTCAAGCTGCACAAACACCTGAAACTAAACCACAGACTGACGAAGAGATCATCGATTCCATCGGCGCCTACGGATATGGCTGGCACGATTCCGATGCCGCCGGTGCTTCCGCCCGCCGCGGACTTAACGAGGATGTAGTGCGCGACATTTCGGCGAAGAAGAACGAGCCGGAATGGATGCTTAAGCGCCGCCTGAAGGCTCTAGAAATCTTCGACAAGAAGCCGCTGCCTACCTGGGGCGCGGACTTGAGCGATATCGATTTCGACAACATTAAGTACTTCGTCCGTTCCACCGAGAAGCAGGCCCAGACGTGGGATGACCTGCCGGAGGACATTAAGAACACTTACGACAAGCTGGGTATCCCGGAGGCCGAGAAGCAGCGTCTGGTCGCCGGTGTGGCCGCGCAGTACGAGTCCGAGGTGGTCTACCACCAGATCCGCGAGGATCTGGAGAAGCAGGGCGTTATCTTCGTCGATACCGATACTGGCCTGCGCGAATACCCCGAGCTCTTCGAGGAGTACTTCGGCAGCGTCATCCCGGCTGGCGACAACAAGTTCTCCGCGCTGAATACGGCAGTATGGTCCGGCGGTTCCTTCATTTACGTGCCGAAGGGCGTGCACGTGGATATTCCACTGCAGGCTTATTTCCGCATTAACACCGAGAACATGGGCCAATTCGAGCGCACCCTGATCATCGTCGACGAAGACGCCTACGTTCACTACGTCGAGGGTTGTACCGCCCCGATTTACAAGACTGACTCTCTGCACTCCGCCGTGGTGGAGATCATCGTGAAGAAGGGCGGCCGCTGCCGCTACACCACGATCCAGAACTGGTCGAACAACGTGTACAACCTGGTCACCAAGCGCACAAAGTGCGAAGAGGGCGGCACCATGGAGTGGGTCGACGGCAACATCGGCTCGAAGGTGACCATGAAGTACCCGGCCGTGTGGATGACCGGCCCGCACGCCAAGGGCGAGGTTCTCTCCGTGGCTTTCGCGGGCGAGGGTCAGTTCCAGGACACGGGCGCGAAGATGGTGCACATGGCGCCGTACACGAGCTCCAACATTGTCTCTAAGTCCGTCGCCCGCGGCGGTGGTCGCGCTGCCTACCGTGGCCTGGTGCAGATCAACAAGGACGCTCACCACTCGGCTTCCAACGTCGAATGTGATGCGCTGCTGGTCGACTCGATTTCGCGTTCGGATACCTACCCGTACAACGATATTCGTAACGACCACGTGACGTTGGGCCATGAGGCAACCGTTTCCCAGGTCTCCGAGGATCAGCTGTTCTACCTGATGTCCCGTGGCATCGAGGAGGACGAGGCCATGGCGATGATCGTCCGCGGTTTCGTGGAGCCAATCGCCAAGGAGCTGCCCATGGAGTACGCCCTGGAGCTCAACCGTCTTATCGAACTGCAGATGGAAGGATCGGTGGGTTAAACCAAATGACGACCCCACTCAACGAAACCGAAGCGACGATCACCCCGGTGAAGGCTGGTACGGAACACCAGACGAAGGGCGACCGCTTCACCTCTTTCTCGGCTGCGGATTTCTCTATTCCGCACGGTAAGGACGAGGACTGGCGCTTCACTCCGCTGCGCGAGCTGCGCGGCCTGCATGATGGCTCGGCCGTTGCTGGCAAGCCCGCCGCTATCGCGGTTGGTGTTGCGGAGGATGACGCCCCCAGCGTGACCATCGAAAAGCTCCAATCTGGCGATGAGCGCCTGGGGCGCGCGGGCGCTCCCGTGGATCGTGCGGCGGCGCAGGCCTGGGAGAACACGGAGCAGGCCGACTATGTGCGCATCTCCAAGGACGCGGCGTTGAAGTCCCCGGTCACGGTCACCATCGACGGCCCCGGCGAGAACGAAGTGTCCTACGGCACCCTGGTCATCGAACTGGAGGCACACGCCGAGGCCGTGGTGTTCGTCCGCTACGAGGGTTCGGGCGCGCACTCCGATAACGTGGAGTTCGTTGTCGGTGACGGTGCGAAGCTAACCACCGTGGTCTTCGAGGACTGGAACGAGGACGCAGTTCACCTGTCGAATTCTCACATCCAGGTCGGTCGCGACGCAGTCGTGCGTCACTACTACGCAGCCTTCGGTGGCCACGTCGTACGCTCCGTACCGCACGTGCGCTACACCGATACCGGCGGAGACGCGGAACTGCTGGGACTGTACTTCGCGGACGCGAACCAGTATTTCGAGCAGCGACTGCTAGTGGATCACTCCATCCGCAACTGCCGCTCTAACGTTTTGTACAAGGGTGCCCTGCAGGGTGAGCCGGAGAAGGGCAAGGATGCTCGTGAGGCTCGCACCGCCTGGATCGGCGACGTGCTGATCCGCCCGGAGGCTACGGGTACCGATACCTACGAAAAGAACAACAACCTGCTGCTGACTTCGGGTGCCCGCGCGGATGCCGTGCCGAACCTGGAGATCCAGACCGGCGAGATCGTCGGCGCCGGCCACGCTGCAACCGTGGGTCGCTTCGACGACGAGCACATGTTCTACCTACAGTCCCGTGGCATCGATCCGGCCAGCGCAAAGATGCTGATCGTCCGCGGTTTCTTCACCGACGTGATCAAGCGCATCCCGGAAGAGTCGATCCGCGAACTGCTGGAGGACAAGGTCGAGGCCGAGCTGCAGAACACGGTTCTTTAAATTCATTTACCCCGTCAAACACCCAAAGAAAGCTTTTTACACACCATGAGCACTCTGGAAATCAAGAACCTGCACGCGCAGGTCGTCCCCGCTGATGAGAACGAGGATCCGAAGCCGATCCTGCACGGCGTCAACCTGACCATCAACTCCGGCGAGACCCACGCCATCATGGGGCCGAACGGCTCCGGCAAGTCCACCCTGTCCTACGCTATTGCCGGCCACCCACGCTACGAAATCACCGAGGGCGAGGTTCTGCTGGACGGCGAGAACCTGCTGGACATGGAAGTCGACGAGCGCGCCCGCGCAGGGCTGTTCCTGGCTATGCAATACCCGACCGAGGTGCCGGGCGTATCCATGGCCAACTTCCTGCGTTCCTCCGCCACCGCTGTCCGCGGTGAGGCTCCGAAGATCCGCGAGTGGGTCAAGGAAGCCCGCGCGGCCATGGAGGAGCTATCCATCGACCCGTCGTTCTCCGAGCGCTCCATTAACGAGGGCTTTTCCGGCGGCGAGAAGAAGCGCCACGAGATCCTGCAGCTGGGTCTGCTTAAGCCCAAGTTCGCCATCCTGGACGAGACCGACTCCGGCCTGGACGTCGACGCTTTGCGCGTCGTCTCCGAAGGCATTAACCGCTACAAGGAGCGCGAGAACGGCGGCGTGCTGATGATCACGCACTACCAGCGCATCCTGAATTACGTCAAGCCCGAACACGTCCACGTGTTCGCCAAGGGCCGCATCGTAGAATCCGGCGGCCCAGAGCTGGCACAACAGCTGGAGTCCGAGGGCTACGAGAAGTTCGTCTAGAGCTTCCGGCCACCCATCCTCAGCGCCCGCAACATCCCCAAACCCTCGCCGGCCGGTGACGGCCGGGCAGAAAGTGTGAACTTGTGAGTTCAAGCAATTCCCTGGATACCGCGAAGGTCCGCAGCGACTTCCCGATCCTTTCGCGCACAGTACGCGAGGGGAAGAAGTTGGTGTACCTGGATTCCGGTGCCACCGCTCAGCGCCCGGTGCAAGTTCTGGACGCGGAACGGGAGTTCCTCACTACCCACAACGCACCCGTGCACCGCGGTGCCTACGAGATTGCGGAGGAAGCCACGGATGCCTACGAATCCGCGCGCGAAGCCATCGCCGACTTCGTGGGTGCCGATGACCGGGAAATCGCGTTCACCAAGAACGCAACGGAGGCTCTCAACGAGGTTGCCTACATCCTCGGCGATAAGCGAGCGGGGGAGCTGCAGGTCACTGAAGGCGACGAGATCGTAGTCTCCGAACTGGAACACCACGCGAACCTGGTGCCCTGGCAGGAGCTTGCGCAGCGCACCGGCGCCACGCTGAAGTGGTACTCCGCCACCGAGGATGGTCGCATCGACCTGGACAGTCTGGAGCTTTCCGAGCGTACCAAAGTCGTGGCGCTGACCCACCAGTCGAATGTCACCGGTGCGGTTCTGGACGTGCCGGAGGCGGTCCGCCGGGCTCGCGCCGTCGGCGCACTGTTCGTCCTGGATGCGTGCCAGTCCGTGCCGCACATGTCCGTGGATTTCCACCAGCTAGATGTAGACTTCGCGGCATTTTCAGGCCACAAGATGCTGGGGCCTAATGGCGTCGGCGTCCTCTACGGCAAAGCCCAGCACATGGACCAGCTACCGCCTTTCCTGACAGGTGGATCAATGGTGGAGAAGGTGACGATGGAAGGCACCACCTTCACCGAAGCCCCGCAGCGTTTCGAGGCAGGCACACAGATGACCTCGCAGGTAGTGGGACTCGGTGCGGCCGTGAACTACCTGAACGACCTCGGTATGGATAAAGTTGCCGCGCACGAGGCCGAACTGACGGCCTACGCGCTACAGCAGCTGCAAACGATTGAGGGGCTGCGCATCATCGGTCCCACAGACGCACAGGGTCGTGGCAGCGCGGTCAGCTTCGTCGTGGAGGGGATTCACCCGCACGACCTGGGACAGGTCATCGACGACCAGGGTGTGTGCATCCGCGTCGGCCACCACTGTGCGTGGCCGGTGCACACCTGCATGAACGTGCAGGCCACGGCCCGGGCCAGCTTCTATATTTACAATGACCTCTCGGACGTTGATGCGCTGGTTGCGGCCATCCGCACAGCGCAGGAATTCTTCGGTACCGCGTAGAGGATTTAAGTTAAAGGCGATATGAAACTAGAGCAGATGTACCAGGAAGTGATCCTGGACCACTACAAGCATCCCCAGCACGCGGGGCTGCGCGAGCCTTTCGAGGCCGAGGTACACCACGTGAACACCTCCTGCGGCGACGAGCTGACGCTGCGCCTGCACCTCAGCGAGGACAAGCAGACCGTGGAGGATATCTCCTACGACGCGGTGGGCTGCTCCATTAGCCAGGCTTCCACGTCTGTGATGGCCGAGGAGCTGGTGGGCCGCCCGGTCGAGGAGGCCTTCGCCAAACTCGCTGAGTTCGAGCGCATGGTGACCTCCCGCGGCAAGATCGAGGGCGACGACGAGATCATCGGCGATGGTATTGCCTTCGCGGGTGTGTCCAAGTACCCGGCTCGCGTGAAGTGCGCTCTGCTGGGCTGGAAGGCGTTCGAGGCCGCCGCTACCGAGGCAGGGGCAACGCCCGCCGACAACGGCACCGACACTACAAACGACACAGACTAGCCACTTCAAAGACTAGGCAGATCAAGGAGCCCACCATGACTGAAAACGCAGAACCCACCACCCCGGAGATGGATCCCTCGCCACTGGACAAGGCCCCGGAGGGGCCCGCCGAGCGCAGCCCCGAAGACATGGCCATCGCGGGCAAGGTCGAAGAGCACCTGCTGGACGTCATCGACCCGGAACTGGGCATCAACGTCATCGACCTGGGCCTGGTTTACGACATCTGGATCGAGGACAAGACCGCCGTGCTGAACATGACCCTGACCTCCCCGGCGTGCCCGCTGCAGGACGTGCTGGAGGATCAGGCACGCGACGCGGTGATCAACAACGTCGACGAGGTCACCGACCTGCAGATCAACTGGGTGTGGTCCCCGGCCTGGGGCCCGCACATGATCAACGAGGAAGGTCGCGAGCAGCTGCGCTTCCTAGGCTTCACTGTGTAGGCTTCGCCGTCTGGGCTTCACCGTCTAGCCCACACCGCCCGCATCACCTGCCAGGGGCGCCGGAAGAGCGGCTGCAGGAACTCGTGGCTCAGTCCCGTGCCCTCCCGAAGTGCCCACATGGTGCGCGCCACGGCCAGGCCATCCCGTCCGCTTAGGTAGGCCAACTGCCGCTCGGTTTCCAGGGCAAAGAAATGGCCGAAGAAATCCTGCAGCGTGGCTCCGTCGGCCCGCGCGATCAGCTCTCCACCGACCTGCCGCAGCACATATGCCAGGTTCCCGCCCAGCCGCCGCCCGTCCAGGGCATCGTCGGCGGCCTCCAGCGCATGCCCCAGCGAGTAACCCGTCGCGGGATTGATGAACCCCGCCGCGGCGCCAAACTTTCTTTCTTTATGACGCCGCCTCGTTCCCATCGGAATCGAAACCTGTTCTTCGCGGCTCACACTCTCCGGATCTAGCCCCATCCGCGCTATCCGTTCCGCCAGCCGATTCCGCAGAACGTCCAACACCTTCTGCTGCTCGACCGGATCGGCGGGGCAGTGGGTGGCAAGGATCGTCTCCTCATAGAGCCATCCCTCGCTTGTGCGCTGGATATAGCAAAAGCTCGGCGCAGCGTGTTGATCTTGAGCTTCCGCGCCTGTCCAATCCATAAAGACCGGCTGGGGGCGTGGGGCGTCACAACCAGAAAAGAACCACCCGACGGCCAGCTGCCACAGTGCGGCGTCGGTGCGCGGGGCGCCGGTGCAGTCAACGGCCGGGTGACCGTCGGGCACGTACTCGGCGACCACACGCACATCGCTCTCGCGTAGCGCCTTGACCACGGCGGCCTGATCCAGCATGCGGTACTCGAAGCCGAGGGTGCGACGCGTTGTGGGAAGCCCGGCGACAACCTCCAAGGGGGCAGGCGGGGTGAACAACGCATCAGCCCACGCGGGGATCTGCGTGGAGAACACACCATAGGTGCCCGGAAAGGGGGTAGCTCGGTTAAGATCCACCGCAGGGTCGTAGGCAACGACGGAGTAGCCGCGCTGAGCTGCGCGGATGGCTAGCAAAGCACCGGCCGGCCCCAGGCCTTTGAGGTGTAAGGTCTGGGGCACGGCAGGGGACTCCTTCGAGGCATCGATTGTGGTGCAGATTACGCTTGCTACCCCCGAATTTACATGACTGTATTTTGCTCATTGCTTTCTAAGACTGAGTAGCTACCTAAATAGACAAGCTAAGGGTATAAGTCTTTCCTAATCACAGGAGAGCAGGAACAAGCTTAGGGACAACTTGAAGGTTCGGGGGAAAGCCACAGCCATATGTAACGCAAACGCTGCAGGTCGCGATCCTAGTTTCTAACATAAACATTGTCCTGCTTGGTAGGAACATACCAACAAGGCGGGGCGATGATGAATGGGGGGAACGCGGGGACCCCGTCGACGACCAGACAGGCCAGCGACTCGACTTGGGGGTTCGAGCACCGCTGCGCCGGTGCATAAGGGGTGGGGCAGGTTGTCGACGGGGATGCTGATAGGCTTCTAGCTTGTGATTGTTACTAATGACCTCGAGGTTCGGGTGGGGGCCCGGACCCTGCTGAACGCCCCCGGGCAACACCTGCGAGTCCAACCCGGCGACCGTATCGGCCTGGTCGGGCGTAACGGCGCGGGGAAGACCACCACCATGCGCATCCTGGCCGGCGAAGGCGAGCCCTACGGTGGCACCGTCACCCGCAGCGGCGAGATGGGATACCTACCGCAGGATTCCAAGGAAGGCGATATCGAGCAGACCGCCCGCGACCGCGTGTTGTCTGCCCGTGGCTTGGATCGGATTCGCAGCTCCATGGAGCGTCAGCAGGAAATCATGGAGACCAGCGACAACCCCGGCCAGCGGGACGCCGCAATCCTGAAGTACAGCCGCCTGGAGGAAAAATACCACTCCCTGGGCGGCTACGAGGCCGACAGCGAGGCCGCGCAGATCTGCGACTCGCTGGGGTTGCCGGAACGCGTGCTAGATCAGCAGCTGAAGACCCTCTCGGGTGGTCAGCGTCGACGCGTGGAGCTGGCACAGATCCTCTTCGCCGCCACCGCCGGATCCGGCCGCTCCCAGACCACTTTGCTGCTGGACGAGCCGACTAACCACCTGGACGCGGACTCCATCACCTGGCTGCGTGGCTTTTTGGCCAAGCACGAGGGCGGGCTGATCATGATCAGCCACGACGTGGAGCTGCTGGACGACGTGTGCAACAAGATCTGGTTCCTCGACGCTGTACGTGGCGAGGCCGACGTCTACAACATGGGCTGGACCAAGTACAAGGACGCCCGAGCCACCGACGAGGCGCGCCGTCGCCGCGAGAAAGCAAATGCCGAGAAGAAGGCCAGCGCCCTGAGGCAGCAGGCCGAGAAGCTGGGAGCAAAGGCCACCAAGGCGAAGGCCGCCAAGCAGATGGCCGCCCGCGCAGAGAAGATGCTGGGCAACCTCGACGAGGTGCGGGTCGAAGACCGCGTGGCCAACATCAGCTTCCCGGAGCCCGCACCGTGTGGCAAGACCCCCATGAACGCCAAGGGACTGACGAAGATGTACGGCTCCCTGGAGGTCTTCGCCGGGGTGGATCTGGCCATCGACAAGGGCTCGCGCGTGGTCGTGCTCGGCTTTAACGGTGCGGGCAAGACCACGCTGCTGAAGCTGCTGGCCGGGGTGGAACGCACCGACGGCGAGGGCGGCATCGTCACCGGCCACGGTTTGAAAGTCGGTTACTTCGCGCAGGAGCACGACACGATCAACCCGGACAAGTCCGTCTGGGAAAACGCCATCGAGGCCTGCCCTGACGCCGGCGAACAGGACCTGCGCGGCCTGCTGGGCGCATTCATGTTCTCCGGCGAGCAGTTGGAGCAGCCCGCCGGCACGCTATCTGGCGGTGAAAAGACCCGCCTAGCATTGGCAACCCTCGTCAGTTCCCGCGCCAATGTGCTGCTGCTGGACGAGCCAACCAACAACCTGGATCCGCAGTCCCGCGAACAGGTCCTCGACGCACTGCGCACCTACACCGGCGCCGTTGTGCTGGTCACCCACGACCCAGGCGCGGTCAAGGCCCTGGAACCCGAGCGCGTAATCGTGCTGCCCGACGGGGTAGAGGACCTGTGGAATGACGAATACATGGAAATCGTCGAGCTGGCCTGACCGGTAGTCCTAGCCCTGCCGTCGACCCTAGCCCGCCATCCCCAGCGAGCTGCGGGAGTGCTCCACGAAGCGCCGCAGCAGCGAGTTCGCCGCCGCCGTATCTTGCCCCTCGAAGCGTGCGTAGGTTTCCGCGATCTCTTCAGGGTCGCAGTAGCCCTCGTCCTCGTAGAAGCTCAGGCGCCGAGTGATGCCCGCTGCGTCCATCTCGGGGTGGAATTGGCTGGTCCAGAAGTTCTCGCGATAGCGGTAGATCTGCACCGGGCAGGTCTCGCCGGTGGCCAGCAGCGTGGCTTCCTCCGGCACGCGCACCACCGAGTCCTTGTGCCCTGTCAGTGCGGTGAATCGGTCGGGGAGCGCACCTGTGATGGGGTCGATGCGTCCGGCGTCAGTTAGAGAAACCTCGCTGGTGCCCGCCGATTCCGAGTACGTGCTGTTGACCTCGCCGTCCAGGTAGTGCGCCAGCATGGAGGTGCCGTAGCAGGTGGAGAAGATGCCGAAGCGCTGCCTTTCGGTCTCGACCTGGATGAAGTCGACCAGCTTCTGCGAGATTTCCTCCTGCCACTCCGCTTCGACCGGCCGGGTGATGGTAAACGGCGAGCCGCCGATGAATACGCCCTCCACGCCGTCGAAACTGCCGAGATCCGCCCCCGGGTTATCCAGGGGGCGCTGTTCCAGCTCGGCGGGGGTGAGGCCGCTGTAGCTGAGGAAGTCGGCGTATTCCGCGGCGAGCACCTCGGCTCCGCTGCGGGGGCATAGCAGTACGAAAGTCACATTCGTTACTGTAATAGACCGCTTGGTCTATTTCCTATTTTTTGACGCCCCCGCGTGCCAACTTTCCCAACAATTCCTTCGCGCTGTCGATCTTCTTCTGCTCGAATCCCCGCACCCCGTCCGCGGCGCCCGCCAGCTCAGCCAACTGTGCCACCTGCTCGGGCGTGCGCAGTTGCCGGGCTTGGCGCAGAATCTCTGCGCGGTAGGTGCGCACCAACTCGCGCTCCAGCTTGCGCACCTCCGCGTAGCCGAACACGTCCAGGCGCGTACCGCGCAGGCGCTTGGCCTTCGCCAGCGCGCCCAGCACCGGGCGCATCCGGGGACCCAGCCCGATCTTCCGGTTCAGCCCCAGAGCCCGCAGCAGCGGCGGCTGGAACTGCACGGTAACCTGCGCATCTCCCTGTGCCTCGGCGAAGCCGGGGTCGAGGGCCAGGCGGGCGACCTCGTACTCGTCCTTGTAGGCCGACAGCTTGTGCAGCCCGGTGGCGAAGCTCCGGGTGAGCTCAGCCGGCCCGTCAGGGTTCACCCGGCGCTCGTGGGCGTACACCGCGCGCACGTCGGTCAGATAGCTCTCGGCATCCTGGTCGGAGCCCCAGCGCTCCATCTCATCAAAGAACACCGCAACCTCGTCCACCAGGCTCGGCTCCAGCACCTTTTCGATGCGCGCCCGGGTGTGGGACTGTGGCTCAACCTCCATGTACTGGGCATAGTCGGGCTCCACACCCAGCAGCTCGATGATTGCCTCCGGTCGGCTGACCAGCTGACGGCCACGACGGAAGGCCTGGATGTTCGCACCCGCCTTCTTGCCATTGATCCGCAGCGCCTTTTCAATGGATTCCGGGGTGACCGGCAGGGCACCGGCCTGCACCGCAGCACCCACCAGCAGCAGGATCTGGAAGGTCGATTCGCCGAAGAGCTTGCTGGAGACGCGGATGGCGTCCGTGATAATCGCGCGGCGCGCAGCCTGCCCCAGCGCACCTGCGATCTGCACGCCGTCCGGGCGGGTCGCGGTGACGTCCGTGCACATCTGCCCGGTAGGAGTCGCGGAGTTCGACAGCACCGCAGTCGTGCGCTGTGCGTTCAGCACCGAGGTGCTGGGGTCCTCCGCGCCGGTCACGCCGTCCAGCGCGATCAACAAATCTGCGCCGCCCTGTGGAACGGTTCCCGTGTGCTGGCCGATCTTCTTGGAAATCCGCAGGTCGGAGACCACAGACCCGCCCTTCTGCGCCAGTCCCGTCATGTCCGTGCCGCGCACCGCAAGTCCGTCCAGGTGCGCGGCGGTGGCGATCACCGCTGAGGCAGTCATCACGCCCGTGCCGCCGACACCCGAGATGCGTATGTTCCACGGGCGCGCGCCGTCGAGGTCGCAGGCGGGGGCGGGGTCAAGCATGTCGGCGTCAATATCCGACACACGGCGTACCACGTCGGTCGCAACAACGGTCGTGAACGCCGGGCAGTCACCGGACAGGCACGAACGGTCGACGTTGCAGCTCGTCTGGTCGACGCGCGTTTTGCGGCCGAACTGGGTGTCTACGGGCTGCAGCGACAGGCAGCCGGACTTTTCGCCGCAGTCGCCGCACCCCTCGCAGATGCGCTCGTTAATGACGATCTTCTCGGCCGGACGGGCGCGCTTCTTGCGGTTGCGCGCGCGGCGCTTCTCGGCGGCGCACTCCTGGTCGTGAATCAGCACGGAGATTCCCTCCATGCCTTCCAGTTCCTTTTGCACCTGCGCCAGCTCCTCGCGCGGGCGCACCTGCACGCCTGACTTTGCCAGCGCCTTGCGGGTACGGCGCACATCGTCGCTGGTCACGACGATCCTGGCTGGGTTCTCGGCCCGCACCATGTCAACCAGCCCCGCCAGGCTCGGCTGCCCGACAGGATCCTGGCCACCGGTCATCGCCACCGTGCCGTTGTGCAGTAGCTTGAGGGTCGCATTTACTTTGGACGCCACCATCGCCCGCAGAGCCAAAGATCCCGAATGCAGGAAGGTTCCGTCGCCCATGTTCTGCACGAAGTGCTCTTCAGTGACAAAGCGGTGCATGCCGATCCAGTGGGCACCTTCGCCGCCCATTTGCGCGGTGCCCATCACCTTGCCCACGCGCTTGTCGTCCATCATCATCACCATGGCGTGGCAGCCGATTCCCGCCCCGACCAGCGTGTCCTCGTCCGCACGGGTTGATAGGTTGTGCGGGCAGCCGGAGCAGAAGTGGGGAATACGGTTCGGCACGGCCAGGGGAAGGGCAATGCGCGTCGGGCCGGTTTCTAGCCCCGCAACCTCGATTCCCTCGGCGCGCAGCAGCCGCGGCAGCTGCTTGAGGGGATCATTGACGTGCTCGATGCGCGGGCGGACCGGCAGGTCGTACAGGCATGCGCGCACGGATTCCACGAGGTGGGTACCCAATTCCTCGGCCACGACCAGCACATCCAGGCCAGCGCAGAAGCTCTCGAGCTCCTGCGGATCCAGTGGGTAAGTCATCGCCAGCTGCAAAATTCGCACCTGCGCGTCGCCCACGACCTCCGCTACTTCCAGGGACGTATTGCCGGCGCAGATCACGCCCACCCGGTCGCCTTCTTGGGCGTGCCACCAGCGGTTGAGCTGGTGTTCGCGGGAGTACTCCAGGGCGCGCTCCAGGCGCTCGCCGACGCGTGTGTCATCCAAGTCCAGCAGTCGCTTGCCCAGCAGGCGCGCCTCGGGCACGTGCTTCCCGCCGCGCTCCACACCGCGCGGGGTCGTTGCCTCCCGGATGGCCTCCAGGTCGACGCTGGCCGAGCCGTCGGCGACGGGCGTGGTGATCCGCAGCGCGGTCCACAGCCCGCTGTAACGCGACATCCATGCGGCGTGCGCGCCAAGGCGCAGGATATCTCCCGCATCCACCGGAACCAGCGTGGGTAGCCCGAGGTCAGCCAGAATGCGCCCCGAGGCCGAGGGAATAGTGGAGGACTTCGCAGTCGGATCGTCGCCCACGAAGGCCACCGCGCCTCCCGTTCCGCTGGTGCCGGTCATGTTGGCGTGGCGAAACGCATCCGCTGCGCGATCCAGACCCGGTGCCTTGCCGTACCAGTAGCCGACCACGCCGTCGACTCCTTCTTTTGCCGTCGCTCGGTCAGTCATCTGCGAACCTGCGACGGCAGTGACGCCTAACTCTTCATTGACGGCAGGGAAGTGCTGGACATCAAATTCCTCCAGCAGCGATCCCCGGCGTCCCAGTTCTAGGTCGTATCCACCCAGGGGAGAGCCCTCGTACCCGGACACGAAGCTGGAGGTTTTCAGGCCCATCGCCCGATCCGCTTCCGCGCGATCCAGTACCACGCGAACCAGCGCTTGGATGCCTGTCAGGTGAACGTTCCCGGACTTCTCCCGGTAGCGCGACTGGGTGTAGTCGGGGAGGCCCTGTTCGGTGGGAGTCGTAGTGGGGATGAAGGTGGAGGTCATCGCTGCTCATCCTTTCGTCTATTCCGTCAATGTGTGGTTTGAATCACAATAGGTTGAGACAACAGGCACTGAAAGCAACCTCGGGAAAATATTTCACAAAGCAAAGCTTTTTTAGAATTACAGCCAGGAAATTAGGCCAATGGCTTAATGTCTTACCCATGCGGCAATAGATTTGGCTGCGAAAGTATGTGTCTTTTTAGCAATAGGCCTGTGGCGTCACTAAGAAGGGAAGAACGATGAAGGACCTCGACAGAACAGACATCGAGTTATGCAGGCTCCTCAGCGAAAGTCCCAAGGCCGGGATGCGAGAGTACGCGCGCGCACTCGGGGTGGCCCGCGCGACGGTCAGTAGCCGCATAGAAAAGCTGGTGGAAAGGGGAGTGATCGGCAGCTTTGCACCCCACTTCGATCCGGCCGCCCTGGGCTTCCCTTTAGGCGCCTTCGTGCATGTCACGCTAGATCAGCGAACGCTCACCCGCGCGACGCAGGAATTCTTGAAGATCCCCTGGATCACCGAGGCACACTCGATCGCTGGCCCTTACGATCTGTCGTGCCGAGTGGTGGCGCGCGACCACGAACACCTGGAACAGATCACGCTGCAGCTGCAGGAGGTCGACGGGGTGCAGCGGACCAGGACGGAAATCATCCTGCGTTCCCGCATCCCGCCGCGGCACGATCAGCTGCTGGATGCCCTAGCGGACCTGGGCGGCCTCTAGCGCGGCCTTGACCTGCTTGGCGGAAAGATCGGTGGCGATCGTCGCGGTTTCCGGCTGCCCCGCGATGTAGCGGCAGATGGTCCAACCGTTGGTGTACTCCGGTTCCAGGACATCCATGGGTCGGTCAGCCACTTTCAAGTCGTAGGGGCGGCCCTCCCAATCGGCCGGCGCGTTGAACTCGCCGGTGCGGAAGGTAAATGGCTCGCTACCGTCTGTGGGGTGAGCCTGTGCCATCGCTTTGTAGTAGTAGCGGTGGTCAGTGTTCGTAGCATCCCCGTTGTCGTTATGGGTCGACACACGCGAGATCCACACCCCGCCCACACGGACCGGAGCAAAACGCAGCCAGCCATTCGCCCAAGCCTTGCCCAAAATGCGCAGCCTCCCGCGGCGCTTCGTTGCACTGTACAATGCGATCCCCACCATCAAAAGGCCGATCGCTCCCAACACCGCACCAATAACCAGCGGTTGCGTGCTGCCACGGGTGGCCAGAAAACCGCCGAATGCGGCCAGCGCCAACCCGACGACAAGCACAACAATCTGTACCGCGCTGAAACCGGCGGAGTTGCCCGCCACCGGCATGCGCCCATTGCTGGACAGGGCGGCATTGATGGCAGCGGATCCGGCAGGCAGCGAACAGCGTTCGTCGAACGTGCCCACTTCCTCGCCATAGGCCAACCCGTCGGCCGGGTCGTCGATGATCACGGAGGAGCGACCGTACCTGAAGATATCTGCCACGCTAATTCCTGTAGCCGTGTAGGGGTGCGGGGATGAAGCCACCGCGGTTAATAAACTCCGCGCTGCTGGCCGAGTTCACGCCGATGACCGGCGCGTAGCCTAGCAGCCCACCGAAGTCTACATTGTCGCCGACCTTGGTACCGGCGGCCGGGATCACGCGCACGGCGGTGGTCTTATGGTTCATCACACCAATGGCGGCCTCGTCGGCGATCATGCCAGCAATGGACTCTGCCGGGGTGTCGCCCGGGATGGCGATCATATCCAGGCCGACGGAACAGATAGCCGTCATGGCCTCCAACTTGTCGATACTGATCGCGCCAGAACGCACCGCATCAATCATCCCCTTGTCCTCCGAGACTGGGATGAAGGAACCAGACAGGCCACCGACGCGCGAGCACGCCATCATCCCGCCCTTCTTTACCGCGTCGTTGAGCAGCGCCAGGGCAGCGGTGGTGCCGTGGGTGCCCACCTGCCCCAGACCCATGTGCTCCAGGATGTGCGCCACGGAATCGCCCAGCTCCGCGGTCGGCGCCAGCGACAAGTCCACGATCCCGAAGGGCACGCCCAGTCGTTGCGCGGCCATCACGCCGACCAGCTGGCCGGTGCGGGTGATCTTGAACGCCGCGCGCTTGATCTCCTCGGAGACCTCGTTCAGCGTCGCCCCTTCCATCTCGGCGACCGCCCTGTCGACCACGCCCGGACCAGACACGCCAACGTTGATCACGCAGTCCTGTTCCTCCACGCCGTGGTAGGCGCCCGCCATAAACGGGTTGTCGGAGACAGAGTTGGCGAAAACAACGAGCTTCGCGCAAGCCAGAGTGCCGCCCGGGCCATAGGTGGAACAGTCCTTGATGACCTGCCCCATCTCCCGCACGGCGTTCATGTTGATGCCCGCCTTCGAGCTGCCGACATTCACCGACGAGCACACCACATCGGTCTCGTTCAGCGCCTCGGGCAGCGAACGGATCAGATCCAGCTCGCCGCGGGTGGCTCCCTTGTCCACCAGCGCGGAGTAACCACCGATGAAGTTAACCCCCACCTCAGTCGCCGCGCGGTTCAGCGCTTCGGCGATCCGCACCGGGTTGCCCTCCACTGCGGAGGCGAGGATTCCCACCGGGGTCACCGAAATACGCTTGTTGACGATCGGGATCCCCAGCTCCCTTTCGATCCCTTGACACACCGGCACGAGGTTGCGCGAGTAGTCGACCACTCGCTCGTACACCGCCTCCGCGGTGGCTTCCATCGTTTCCCGTATACACGGCATCAGATTGATGCCCATTGTCACCGTTCGGATGTCGAGGCGGTATTTCTCGATCATCTCGATGGTCTCGAGGATGTCGTTGCTCTGATTAGTGACGCCACGCCGTGGATTCATGCCTTATACCCCCGGCCCCTTATACATCGTGCATGGCGGAGAAGATGGCCTCCGACTGCACGCGGATAACTAGCTTTTCCTGCTTCTCGACCTCCGCCATGCGATCCTGCACGTCGGCGATGCCGAACTTCGCATCGTCGATGCGCACGTGCAGGATCATGGTGAAGTAGTCGTCCATGATGGTCTGGGAGACGTTGAGGATATTGACGTCCAATTCAGCCAGGGCAGTGGACACGGCGGCGATAATTCCGGTGTGATCCAGCCCGGTCACAGTCATGATTGCGATCATGAACTATATGCTACTCACCGGGCCAGACACCCTAGTGCCCGGGGGAACGCAAGGAGTTCTCTACGAAATCCAGTGCGTCGGACAGCCCCAGCGTTCCCTGTTGTTGCGCCAACCGACCGAGCACGCCTTCCAAAACCAGTTCCAGGGTCTGGGCGATCGTTTCCACGTCGACGTCCGCCCGTATTCGACCGCTGGCGCGCTGCTCCTGCAGGCGGGTGCGCACCGTGTCCCGCAGCGCCAACTGATCTAGCTCCCACTTGGCGGCAAAGCAGGGGTCCATATTCACTCGACGGGTGATCTCGACCCGCATTCCCCACCAATCAGTCAAGTCATCTGACTGGACTAGGGTTCGAATTGCGCCGATAAGCCCTTCGTCGGCAGCCAGTTTCGCCATCTTGCGCATGTCTTCGTGCGCCACCGCTAGAAACAGTTGATCCTTGTTCCGGTAGTGGTGGAAGATCGCACCTCGCGACTTTCCGATCGTTTCTTCCAGGCGCGCGACGGTGGCTCCGTCGTAGCCAAAGGTGGCAAAGCAGTGGCGGGCTCCGGTGAGGATCTCAACCTTGCGTTCTGCCAGGTCTGTCTCGCTTACTTTGGGCATTCTTTTCTAAACCTCTAGTGCTGTAGGGGCGAAAAAGCGGTGACCCGCGCGCTCTTCTGGTCGAAGAGTGCGCCGATCACCGCTCTATGCGTAAGGAGTTAATCCTTACTTGCCGGACATCATGTTGCGCAGAACGAACTGCAGGATGCCGCCGTTGCGGTAGTAGTCTGCCTCACCGGGGGTATCGATGCGGGTCACGGCGTCGAACTCAATCTTCTCACCGTTCTCCTTGGTAGCAGTCACCTTAACGGTCTTCGGGGTGGAGCCGTTGTTGAGCTCCTCGATGCCCTCGATGTCGAAGGTCTCGGTGCCCTCGATGCCCAGGGACTTCCAGGACTCACCCTCCGGGAACTGCAGCGGCACAACACCCATACCGATCAGGTTGGAGCGGTGGATGCGCTCGAAGGACTCGGCGATAACGGCCTTCACGCCCAGCAGCAGGGTGCCCTTGGCAGCCCAGTCGCGGGAGGAACCGGTGCCGTACTCCTTACCACCCAGAACGACCAGCGGAGTGTTCTCCTTCTGGTAGTTCATCGCAGCGTCGTAGATGAAGGACTGCGGGCCACCCTCCTGGGTGAAGTCGCGGGTGTAGCCACCGGAAACGCCGTCCAGCAGCTGGTTCTGCAGGCGGATGTTCGCGAAGGTACCGCGAACCATTACCTCGTGGTTACCACGACGTGCGCCCAGGGAGTTGTAGTCCTTGCGCTCAACACCGTTGGCATCCAGGTACTGAGCGGCCGGGGTGCCCGGCTTAATGGTGGATGCGGGGGAGATGTGGTCGGTGGTCACGGAGTCGCCCAACAAAGCCAGGACGCGTGCGCCCTTGACGTCGTTGACAGCCTCCGGCTCCTTGCTCATGCCGTCGAAGTACGGAGCCTTGCGGATGTAGGTAGAGCTCGGGTCCCAAGCGAAGGTTTTGCCGGACGGCGCCTCCAGGGAGCGCCAGCGCTCGTCACCCTCGAAGACATTGGCGTAGTCCTCGGTGTACAGGTCCTTGGTGATGGAGGAAGCGATAACGTCCTCGATGTCCTGGGTGGACGGCCAGATGTCCTTCAGGAAGACGTCGTTGCCGTCCTGGTCCTGGCCCAGCGGCTGGGTCTCGAAGTCGAAGTCCATGGTGCCGGCGATGGCGTAGGCGATAACCAGGATCGGGGAAGCCAAGTAGTTCATCTTGACGTCCGGGTTGATGCGACCCTCGAAGTTACGGTTACCGGACAGCACAGCGGTGGCAGCCAGGTCGCCCTCGTTGATGCCTGCGGAGATCTCCTCCGGCAGCGGACCGGAGTTACCGATACAGGTGGTGCAGCCGTAGCCGACCAGGTAGAAGCCCATGGCCTCCAGGTCCTTCCACAGGCCCGCCTTCTCGTAGTAGCCGTTAACAACCTGGGAGCCCGGCGCCATGGAGGTCTTAACCCACGGAGCGGACTTCAGGCCCTTGGCAGCAGCGTTGCGTGCCAGCAGGCCAGCGCCGACCATGACGGACGGGTTGGAGGTGTTGGTGCAGGAGGTGATGGACGCGATGGCGACCATGCCGTGGTCCAGCTCGATGTCCTCGCCGTTGTAGTTGACGGTGACCGGGTTGGACGGGCGACCTTCTGCGCCAGCAGCTGCGGACAGGACGTTGCCCTTAGCGTCTGCAGCGGATGCCGGTGCGTCGGCAGGCTGGGAAGAGGTGTTCTCGGTAGCCGGACCCTCTGCGTCGAATTCCGGGGTAGCAGCGGATGCGTCGGCGTCGATGTAGTTGTGCAGATCCTTGCGGAACTGTGCCTTGGCGTCGGTCAGTTCGATGCGATCCTGCGGGCGCTTCGGGCCAGCGATGGACGGAACGACGGTGGACAGGTCCAGCTCCAGGTACTCGGAGTACTCTGCCTCGTTCTCCGGATCCAGCCACATGCCCTGAGCCTTGGCGTAAGCCTCGACGCGGTCCAGGGTCTCCTGGTCGCGGCCGGTCAGCTCCAGGTACTTCACGGTCTCTTCGTCGATCGGGAACATAGCCGCGGTGGAGCCGAACTCCGGGGACATGTTGCCGATGGTGGCGCGGTTAGCCAGAGGCAGCTCTGCAACACCCTTGCCGTAGAACTCTACGAACTTGCCGACCACGCCGTGCTGGCGCAGCATGTCGGTGATGGTCAGAACGACGTCGGTGGAGGTCACGCCCGGCTGGATCTCGCCGGTCAGCTTGAAGCCGACAACGCGCGGGATCAGCATGGAGATCGGCTGGCCGAGCATTGCAGCCTCAGCCTCAATGCCGCCGACACCCCAGCCCAGGATGCCCAGGCCGTTTTCCATGGTGGTGTGAGAGTCGGTACCAACACAGGTATCCGGGTATGCCAGACCGTTGTTGTCGAAGACGGAGCGTGCCAGGTACTCGATGTTCACCTGGTGGACAATGCCGGTTCCCGGAGGAACAACGCGGAAGTTCTCGAACGCGCCGGTGCCCCAACGCAGGAACTTGTAGCGCTCGTCGTTGCGCTGGTACTCGATCTCAACGTTCTTCTCCAGAGCATCGGCGTTGCCGAATGCCTCGATGATGACGGAGTGGTCGATGACCATCTCGGCCGGGTTCAGCGGGTTCACGTCGTCTGCGTCGCCGCCCAGTGCCACAACCGCATCGCGGATGGTAGCCAGGTCAACAATGCAGGCCACGCCGGTGAAGTCCTGCATGATGACGCGGGCCGGGGTGAACTGGATCTCGAAGTTGGGCTCTGCGGAAGGATCCCAGTTGGCGATGGCCTCGATGTGCTCGCGAGTGATGTTCTTACCATCCTCGTTGCGCAGCAGGTTCTCGCCGAGAACCTTCAGGGAGTAGGGAAGCTTCTCCATTCCCGGCACAGCGTTCAGAGCGAAGTAGTCGTAGGACTTCTCGCCGACCTCCAGCTTGCTCTTGGAATTGAAGGAGTTGATGCTTTCAGCCACAGTGAGCTCCTTTAATCTCTTCTCTTAGTCGTTGTTTCGTCGTCGATGTGGTCGCCGCGACGCACAGCGTTTATGTGCGCCGGAGGCTCTGCTTACCATTGTGGCAGCATTCTTCCCGCGACGTCACGCCAAATTTTAACAGTACGTTCGTTCTGCTGCGAATCCTGGACTTTTAAGCGTGTCGCCAGCACCCCCACCCCTCTTTCGGTGCTAAAACATCCCCATGACAGATTCGCCTTCGCCCCACGCCTCGGACGTCACCGCGCAGCTCATTGCTTCTTTTAATGACGCCCCAGTCTATGTGGCCGAAGGTTTCCCCACCGAGGTTGAATCCGGAACCGCCGGGCTATCCAAAGAACTGAAAGAAATCGTGGAGGCGGCGACCAGGGGAGAGTCGGCGTCCAAAATAGGCAACTTAAAGATCGGCTACATCAACAACGATGGCCCGATGCACAACAGCCTGCGCGACATTGCGCAGAAGATCCTCGATCAGACAAATGCGGACACGGTCATCCTGAAGTCCCCGAATCAAGCAACGGCTGTGTCGGAGAATCTGCCACGTTTTGCGATTGAATCCAACGCGAAGATTCTTTACGGCGCAAACAGTAATCCTGGCGCAACGCAAGAGTTCCTTCAGCAAGCAACGAGCTACGAGGCACCCACGGGGCTGGCCAACATTGGAGTGCTTCTAGCGCTGCTCGTTGCGGCCTTAATCACTTCGTTATTTAACCTGCGAAACAAGCGTGCTTAGATAACGTTTTAAAAAGGTCAAGCCTGAGTGCTTGACCTTTCTTTATGTCAAGTTTAAAGATTTGAGTGCACCTCACGTTAGGTGCAACAAGACACGCCGACGCGTTAACAAATGTGACATAAATCACATTAAATTCTTTTCTCTTACTCTTTGCAGGTCAAGGCATTTGCCGTTACTTATGTGACTATTGCGATTCGTGAGATTCGTGGTGAAAAAGTTTACGGCCTTGACTGAAGTGGCCTAGGGTTCCGTATGTCAACTTTTGAAACGAGTTGATCTCGAAGTGAATCTTGAGAGAACACTCGACGGGACCTGTACTGATCGCATGGGGAAGTGCGGCCAGCAGGACCGAGGGTTTCACTCGCTTCAAAGCCAGTTGTAAACATTCAGGAGAATCGATCGTGACACCACGACCTACAAGCCGTAAGCGCACGGTGTTGGCCGTTGCAGTAACCGCCGGTGTGACGCTGCAGTCCACGACCCTCGCGGCTCACGCCGACGACGACAAGCGCAGTGTAGAAAGCTTCCTGGCCGATCTTGTCGGCCAGGTTTCTCGTGCAAAGACCCAGGTTTCCAACATGGAGACCCTCATGGGATCCCTGCGTGAGGATGCGAACAAGGCTCGCGTTGATCTGACGAAGAGCCAGGACCAGGCGCAAAAGGCGCAGAACAAGGTCGTTGATGCTCGTGGCCGTCTCAAGAGCTCCGATTCCGCGGTATCCAAGGCGCAAGCCAAGCTGAACGACATTGCACGATCCGCTTACGCACAGGGCGGGGATGCATCGCCGATCAACCTTGCGGCCAGCGGCTCGGATGCTGTGGGCGACACGCTCGATCGTTCCTCCTACATTCAGGCTGCGGCCAAAAAGCAGCAGGGCGAAGTAGACCGCCTGGATTTGGCACGCACCCAGAATGCCAACGAGGAGTCCTCGCTGCGCGATTCACGCGACAAGGCGAACTCCGCTGTCGGCGATGCGGTGAAGAAGTACAACACCGCTCGCGATACTCTGCGGGATTCCCAACAGAAGCTCTCCGACAAGCAGGCTGAGTACAAGCGACTGCTCGACGAGAAGAAGAAGACAGAGAAGGCTCTGCGCGACGCCCGCGCTGCAGTCGAGGCCTTCACCAAGAAGAACCCGGAGGCTTCCAGCTGGGATAAGCGTAAGGTCGCCGAAAAGGCAGCTGAGAAGGTTGGCGCCTCTGTAGACAACACCACTGTAGACAACACTGACGCCACGCCGACCGAAGAAACGACCCCGGCGGACAAGGCTCCGGAGACCACGTCGGAGACCACTACCGAGGCTCCGAAGGCTACTGAAACCAACGAGTCCACCGAGCCGACCAACGATTCTCCAGCACCGCAGGGTTCCCTGGGCAACCCCGCAGCCCTGCCCGAACTGCCGGCGGAGCTGCGCAGCTCCTACGACCAGAACGTCGGCGGAGACAACCAGCGCCAGTCTGCGATCGACGGCCTAGCGAAGGCTGCTCAGTCCGCCGCGATGGCTGGCTTCAACACCGCGCTGTCCGGCAACCCGGAGGGTGCACTGGATGCTGCCGCTCGCGCAGGTCGGGAAACCGCAGGCAAGGAATACGACCGCGCAATGGGGCGGGTTACCAACGTGGATAACCCAATTGAGGCACCGGAGACCCCCGCAGCCGAAGCTCCCGAAACCCCGGAGGCAGAAACTCCTGCCAACCCGGCTGATGTCCTCACTCAGGCCCTCGATCCGAACGCCCCGGACACCTCCGGCACGGCGGAAGAAAAGATCGAGCGCGTGATCAAGCGCGCAGAGAGCCAGCTCGGCCTGCCCTACGCCTGGGGTGGCGGCAACTTCTACGGCCCAACGAAGGGCATCCGCGACGGCGGCGTGGCCGACGCACACGGCGACTACAACAAGGTCGGCTTCGACTGCTCTGGTCTGATGATGTACGCCTTCTACGGTGTCGGCTTCAAGCTGGATCACTACAGCGGTTACCAGTACACCGCCGGCAAGCAAGTTCCGTCCTCGGAGGCCAAGCGCGGTGACATGCTGTTCTGGCCGGGTCACGTTGCCCTGTACCTGGGCGACGGCAAGATGATCGAGGCCCCGCAGTCCGGCGATGTCGTGAAGATTTCCGACGTTCGCTGGGGCGGCATGCAGCCTATGGCTGTCCGAATGATCGAGTGATCCCCCCTAGCGCAGCAACTCCCGCTGCGCATAATCCACAGCCACCATCCGGGCAGTACGCACTGCCCGGAGCATTGGCATGAGATGGGGGTCTAGGCTCGCTCCAACCTCGGATCGCCGGGTGACCTCCACAATCGCCGCCACCTGATCCGCCCTGGCCATCAGCTTCGCCGCGCGGCTGGGCACCCCGGGTGGCATCCCGGGCAGTCCGAACGCGTCATCGAGCGCCCCCACGGCCAGTTCTGCCCGCTGGAACGCCGCCGCACCACGGGGAACATGGCCCGCGGATTTCACCATGGCCGTCGCCCGGTCGGCCGCCTCCCGCAGCAGCTGATCCGCCTCGCCGGGAGAGTACACCGGCAGGGGCGGAGTCGCTCCTTCTATCTGATCCCAGGACCAGCTGACCAGGTGGGCGTCGATAACCTTGGGGCTAAGCACGTGACTCACCAAGGGATCGCGATCTGCCACGATGAGTGACGCCCCCTCGGTCCCCACCGGCAGCAGTGGCGGGTCGCCGGGGCCAGACAGCATCAGTTGGATCAGGGGGCGCTCATTCACCCCGATTGCTGCCTCATCGGTCACGGCCCGCACCTGGCCAAGAAGTTCCACCAGGCCACCACCGTCGGGTTCCAGGCGATGGTGTTTACCCTGCGTGGCGTGGAAGGCATCGATCACTTCGTCGGCGCCGATGAGGCCGTGCAGCCACCAGGCCAACCATAGGGAAGTGTTCTGCACGGGCGACCATAGTTGCGCCCCAAGCCACGTCGGTACCGGATCAGTCATTTTTCCTAGCCTAAGCTGGTTGGCCATGAGCTTCAATTACGGTGACATCATGAAGGGCCACTCCCGCAACCACAAGCCCAGCTTCCCGCGCGTCACGCCGGAGCTGGGAATGGTGGTCGAGGTCATCGCCGATGACTTCGTCGGCGCGGTCGTGGGTGGGGAGAAGACGGCCGACGGCGATTTCATCCGGTTGGAGGACCGCTACGGAAAGACCCGGCTTTTCAAGCTCCGCGAAGGCGCCTTCCTACTCGAAGGCAAGCCTATTACCTTGACTCGCTACGTAGATCCCAGGATGCTTCCGCCGAAGCAGCGCACGTCGAACTCCGGCTCGCGTCGCGTGGAAGGAGTGCAGGCGAAGGTTGCCGCCCCCTCGCGCATCTGGGTGGAAGGCATCCACGACGCTGCGATCGTCGAACAAGTCTGGGGGCATGACTTGCGGGTGGAAGGTGTGGTGGTCGAGTACCTAGAGGGTCTCGACAATCTGCCGGAGCGCCTGGCCGAGTTTCAGCCTTCCGCAACCCGTCGCGTCGGCGTACTCGCCGATCACCTCGTGGAGGGGACGAAGGAAGCGCGCCTAACCGAATCCCTCGGGCCACACGTGATGGTCACCGGGCACCCATACATCGATATTTGGGAGGCTGTAAAGCCCAGCAGCGTGGGCATCCGCGAATGGCCGAAGATCCCCCGCGGCATCGATTGGAAGACAGGCGTGTGCCAGGAGCTCGGCTGGGGCAGCCCGCAAGACGGATGGCGCCGCGTCGCCCGGGCGGCCAAGACTTTCCGCGACCTAGATTCCACGCTGATCGGCGCAGTAGAACGGCTCATCGATTTCGTGACTGTTCCGGCGGAGTACTGAAGTAACCATTAGGGTCTTAAACATGGGTCCGATCATTTGGTTAATCGCAGCCGGATTATTATTCCTCGGCGAGCTCCTGGTAGCCGACATGTCTTTGTTGATGCTGGGCACCGCAGCGGCCATTACCGCCGGCGTAGCGGTGGTGGATATTCCCGTATGGGCCGAGATCCTGGTGTTCGGCGTAGCTTCCGTCGCACTGATCCTGGCCATTCGCCCCATGCTGCGCAGGCGGCTGCTTAAGAACAGCCAAGAACATAAGTTCGACGATTCCGAGCTGGCAGGCAAGCGCGCTGAGGTTATCGAACCCGTCTCCGACCAAGCGCAGAGCGGCGGCATGGTGCGGGTCGCCGGCGAGCTGTGGTCCGCCCGTTCCGCCAACCCCGGGGACACGTACTCCGCGGGGGAGTCGGTACAGGTGCTAAGCATCGACGGCACGACGGCGGTCGTGTGGAAAAACAAATAGTAGTAAGGACTCTTAGAGAATGAACTTCACAATTTTCCTGGTGATCCTTCTGGTCATCATCGCAACGATAATCATCAAGATGGTTGCCCTGATCCCGCAGGGTGAAGCTGCGGTCATCGAACGCTTGGGTACCTATACCCGCACTGTTTCTGGTGGTTTGACGCTGCTAGTTCCCTTCGTCGACCGTATCCGCGACAAAGTCGATACCCGTGAGCAGGTCGTGAGCTTCCCACCTCAGGCCGTTATTACCCAGGACAACCTGACGGTCGCCATCGACACGGTGGTGACCTTCCAGATCAACGACCCTGCACGCGCGATCTACGGCGTGAACAACTACATCGTGGGTGTGGAGCAGATCTCCGTCGCCACGCTGCGCGACGTGGTCGGTGGTATGACGCTAGAAGAAACCCTGACTTCCCGTGAAATCATTAATCGTCGCCTCCGTGGCGAGCTGGACGCTGCCACCACCAAGTGGGGTCTGCGTATTTCCCGCGTGGAGCTGAAGGCCATCGATCCGCCGGCATCCATCCAGCAGTCGATGGAGATGCAGATGAAGGCCGACCGTGAGAAGCGCGCGATGATTCTCACTGCAGAAGGCCGCCGCGAGTCCGACATCAAGACCGCCGAGGGTGAAAAGCAGGCCCGCATCCTCTCCGCAGAAGGTGAGAAGCACGCCCACATTCTGGCCGCAGAGGCCGAGCGTCAGGCCGCAATTCTGCGCGCCGAAGGTAACCGTGCCGCCAAGTACATCGAGGCACAGGGTGAGGCGAAGGCAATCCAAAAGGTCAACGCAGCCATCAAATCTGCACAGGTCACCCCGGAGGTCCTGGCCTACCAGTACCTGGAGAAGTTGCCGGAGATGGCCAAGGGCTCTGCAAACAAGACCTGGATGATCCCGATGCAGTTCGGCGATTCGCTAGAGCAGTTCGCCAAGGCTCTGGCAAAAAAGGACGAGGAAGGCGTATTCCGCTACGAGCCGAAGCCGGTGGACGAAGCCACCCGCGAACAGGCCAACGAATCCAGTTCCGCCGACTGGTTCAGCACCGCGTCCTCTCCGGAGATTGCCGAGGCTGTTGCCGCCGCCAACGCCGTGGCCAACAAGCCGGTGGACGAAACGCCGGAACAGCCGGTCAACGAGAACAACCCGTACAACCAGGGTTAATCCCGCAGCTGATCCGCCCTGGCCAACATATGCACGGCCAGGGTCCACCCGGCCTGCTCCGCGTGCCAGCCAGCTGCTGCCAGGCGCTGGCTCATCGCCTGCTTGCTGATTCCCACGATCTCCGCGGCCTCGGCCTGCAAGTGGCCCGCGCGCAGTAGGGCAGTGGCCTCCCGCCCTTCCTTCGTACGGCGCGCCAGCACATGCGCCAGCAGTGTGAAAGCCGCCGCAATGTCTTGAGCTACCTCCGCCGCCAGCCCCGGCGCAATAACGCCGCCTGGTCCGGGCTTCTCGATTCGCACCGACACCGCCCCCGCACGCTGCGACCGGGCAACCGCGCGCGTGGCCGCGCCGATAGCTTCTTCCGTGGAAGACGGGGCGTCCCCCTCAAGATCCGCAACCACCGTGCCAATGCCGAGCGCGAAGTCACCCGCCTGCAGCAGCGACAACACCAGTCCGCCGGCCTCGTCGGGGCCGGGAGCGATGCACACGAATTCCTCGATGCCCTTCATCTCCACAGAGTCGACCATCGACGATTGCTCGAGTGCCGCGGCAACGTCGCGCACGTACTCTCCACGACGCTGAGAACGGCCCCTATATGCGGCATACACGGCAAACATAGGTATTAACTTACTTCATTGACTTTGCTGAGCTGACGCCAGAGTCGGATCTCATTGGCCGCCAGTGCGAAGCCGATGCACACCACCACAACGCTGAAGAGCAAGACCCACGGCTGACCTCCCGTGGCCAGCGCGTCGGAAGCCATGGCGGTCGCTATTGTGTTCGGTGCGGAGCCAAGCACGGTAGCCGCGACATAGGGCACGAAAGGGATGCGGCTGAGCCCGCAGGCGTAATTCAACAGGGAGAAGGGGATCGCGGGGACCATACGCAGCCCCAGCACGGCGATCCACCCGCGCTCCGAGATTCTTTCCTGCAGCAGCTGAATGCGCTTATCGTTGCGTGTCTTCTTTTCCACCCACGAGCCGCCCACGGCGTGCACCAGCACCAGCGACAGCGCCCCCGAAGCGCCCACGCCTATCAGCGCAAGGGCTGATCCCAGCAGCGGGCCGAACATCACTCCCGCCGCAATGGTCCAGATGGTTCGGGGCAGGGGTAGCTGCGTAAACCCGATCATCAGTGCAAGGTAAGTCAGTGGGGCCCATGCGCCGGTGGAGTCTACCCAGGATCGGATGTCACTCACCGCTGGCTTGGGCACAAAATAAACGAAAGCGACCAGCAGGATCGGAACTGCAACACTGAGGAATCGATACCTCAGCTTCAACCCCCACCACGTGCTGAATGCACGGGCAACAAAGCGTGGGATCTTCATGTTGTGTCCGGAGGGGGACTTGAACCCCCACGTCCGTTAATAGGACACTAGCACCTCAAGCTAGCGCGTCTGCCATTCCGCCACCCGGACAAGGTAAGGCGCGCACCACATGTGTGGTGGCAACTGAGGCCACTTTAATGCCAAGGCGGGGATTTACACAAATACCCAGGTCACACCCAGGTAGTTGTGCCAGCATAAGCACTTCAGTGCGGTGGGGAAACACTTTGACTAGCGTGGTGCTATGTCCGAAAACAATGCACAACACCAGCCCACTTACATCGACGATCGCTTCCCCGGGCCCGACCCCTACGCGCCACTGACGGATCTGCCTCCGCTAGAGGTCACCAGCGAAACTTTCGCCGACGGCGATCGCCTGCCGGAGGATCAGCTGGGCGGCAACGATGTATCGCCCCAGCTGAGCTGGTCTCCGGGTCCGGAGGGCACCAAGACGTACGCGGTTACCTGTTTTGATCCGGACGCCCCTACGGCCAGCGGCTACTGGCACTGGGCAGTCTTTAACATTCCCGCCGATGTAACCTCCCTGCCACTCGGCGCGGGCAACGAAGATCTCAGCGGCCTGCCCGAGGGTGCGGTGGCGCTGCGTGGAGATAGCCGCTCCTGGGGCTACTACGGCGCGAACCCGCCGGCCGGCCACGGCCCACACCGCTACCTGTTCGCGGTGCACGCGGTGGGCGAGGAGCTGGAGATCGGCGACCGCCAGACCCCCACCGTCCTGGGCTTTAACCTGAATTTCAAGGCCACCGCCCGTGGCATCATCTGGGGTTGGGCGGAGAACTAGCTCTCAATCCACGGCAACCCGCTGCCCACGGCCTGCGAAATATTCTGCAGGCCGTGGGCTTTCACCTGCGCGGCCAGCCCTTGGTGGATCTCTCGGATCCAGTCCGGGCCGCCGTAGATGAAGGGGGTGTAGCCCTGGATCAGGCTGGCCCCGGCGCAAATCCGCTCCCATGCCGCGCGCGGGGAGTCGATTCCGCCCACTCCGATCAAAACCAGCTTGCCGTCGGCACGGGCAGCCAGGCGACGCAGCACCTCCAACGCCCGGGCGGCGACAGGCGCACCAGAGATTCCACCGGCGCCCATGACAGCCACCTCATGTGCTGGGGTCTTCAACCCCTCCCGGCTGATGGTGGTGTTCGTCGCGATCAGGCCGGTCACTCCCATGTCGATGGCCAGGTCGCAGACCTTGTCGATGTCTTCGTCGCTGAGGTCTGGCGCGATCTTCACGAACAGTGGCTTGGAGCTTTCCTCCTGCACGGCCCGGATGATCGGCCGCAGCGATTCCACCGCTTGCAGGTCGCGTAGCCCGGGCGTGTTGGGGGAGGAGACGTTGATCACCAGGTAGTCGGCAACGTCGCCGATGGCTTTGGCGGACTCTCGGTAATCCCTATCGGCAATATCCGCCGCGACGATTTTGGACTTGCCCAGGTTCGCGCCCACCGGGATGTCGGTATTGCGCTTGCGCAGTCGCATGGCCGCCGCGCGCGAGCCCTCGTTGTTGAATCCCATGCGATTGAGGATCGCCTTGTCCTGCGGAAGACGGAACAGTCGCGGTGTGGGGTTACCCGGCTGCGCCAGTGCAGTCACCGTGCCGATCTCGGCGAAACCGAAGCCGATGGGACCCCAGGCGTCCACCTCCTTGGCATCCTTGTCGAAGCCCGCGGCGAGTCCCAGCGGGCGGGGGAAGGTTAGCCCTGCGATCTGCTGGCTCAGCACCTCGTCGTGTACGACCAGCGCGCCATCCAGTGCAGACAGCGCCGCGCGCGAGCCCGCCACCTGCTGTAGCCCCTGGGACATCAGCCCGTGGATACGCTCCGGGCGCAGGGTAAACATTCCCTTTAGCGCTACCTGGTACGCGCCGTGGCGAATCTTTTTCAACATTCTTGCTCCCTTATTTCGATCCCGCTGTGTTAGTCGGCTGTGTTAGTCGTTAGTCCCGCTTCACGGGGTAGTCTTCCGCGGGCTTGTCCTTCATCGATGCGATGTCCTTGTCCACGCTGTCGGCGCTGTAGACGTTGACCTTTCCATCCTCCGTCACCAGTACTAGGGCACCATTGGCTGCGTCGCACACCCAGCGCAGCTTGCCGGGCACCTCCGTGTGCGCAGCCTTTACCGGCGCGCCCGAGTCGATGCGGTAGGCCTCCAGGCTGTTCGCGGCGGTCGAGGCCACCCACGCCAGCTTCCGCTTCGCATCCCACGTCACGCCCCAGGGCGAATCCTCGGTCGGCGCTGCCTGGTGCAGGCGCACCACGTCGTTCATGGTGTAGATCAACATCTGCCCCTGGCGGGCGTCGCTGGCTACGACCACGCCGTCGTCCCCACGGCCAGAGGCAACCTGCCCCACACCCTGGCCAATACGCAACGCGGCGTTCAGCGAACCATCGTTGACGTTGACGTCGCTGATGCTGGTCTGTCCCCGGTCGATCAACGCTGCACGCTGATCGCGATCCCGGGGCTTGACTAGCACGGCCTGGTCCAGGCTGCGGCTCACGATCTCGCTGCCAGTCTCCTTGCCATCCTTGTCGTAGAAGCGGGCTTTATCCTCACCCGCCTTGCCCAGCACGGCCTTGCCATTATCCAAGAAGGTCACGGTGGTCACCTTGCCCTCGACGTCCAGGCGACGAGTTTCCTTGCCGTCCGTCCCCAGCTCAATAGCCTTGTCCTGGCAGGCCACCGCCACACCCTGAGCTGTGGTGGTAATGCTGTCGCAGGAATCGTCGATGTCTACCTGGCGTGGCTTGTCTTTGGGATTAGTGGCGTCAATAAAGTGCACCTTGCCCTGGGTAAGCACCGCAACCAGATTGGCGCCCGGCGCGTTCTCGTCGGCGGACAGCCCCACGCGCGCGGCTCCCAACGCGGGCTTGCCCAGGTCGAGCTGTTCGCCCGGCCCCTGCGACGAGGTGGGGGAATCCTTGGGCTGAGCCGGATCGCCGGCCACGGGCCCGTCGTTGGGGGAATCATCGGATCCACAGGCGGACAAAGCCCCTACGGCCAGGCCGGCCGCGACGATGCAGGAAAGAGTACGACTAAAGCGATTGACGTGCACGTTCACAAGCCCTAACGCTACCAGCCCGGCCATGTCACACCCGCAAGGCGGGGCGGAAGGACTAGGCTTTGTGCCCATGACTACAGACATGACTTGGGCGCAGACGATTATCCTGTCCCTCATCCAGGGCCTGACGGAGTTCCTCCCCGTATCGTCGTCCGGCCACCTGCGCATCTTCTCCACCCTGTTGTGGGGCGAGGATGCCGGTGCATCGTTCACGGCCGTTATCCAGCTGGGCACGGAGCTGGCGGTGCTGGTGTTCTTCGCT
Organism: Corynebacterium sp. LK28; assembly: GCF_014335105.1. Lineage (NCBI taxonomy): Bacteria > Bacillati > Actinomycetota > Actinomycetes > Mycobacteriales > Corynebacteriaceae > Corynebacterium > Corynebacterium sp. LK28. The sequence continues at coordinate 220,292 of NZ_PDGZ01000014.1, forward strand.
AAGGACATCTGGAACATTGCCAGCGCTTGGTGCCGTGGCGTGTGGGAAGGCCTCACCGACCTGACTGGTAAGCACGGCCGCCGCGTGCACCGGGATCGCTTCGATTACCGCATGGGTTGGATGGTTATCGTCGGCACGCTGCCCGTCGCCGTCCTGGGCTACCTGGGCAAGGATCTAATCCGCGATAACCTGCGCAACCTCTGGATCACCGCCACCATGCTGGTGCTGTTCTCCTTCGTCTTCATCCTCGCTGAGCGCATGGGCCGCCGCGAGCGCAGCTTCGACCAGCTGACCATGCGCGATTCGGTGATCATGGGCTTTGCTCAGTGCCTGGCGCTGATCCCGGGAGTCTCCCGCTCCGGAGGCACGGTCTCGGCCGGTCTGTTCCTCAACCTGGATCGCGAGGTCGCCACCCGTTACTCGTTCCTGCTCGCCATCCCTGCGGTGCTGGCCTCGGGGCTTTTCTCTCTTCCGGACGCCTTTAGCCCCGAAGCCGGTCAGGCCGCCTCGGGCGCTCAGTTGTTCGTGGGTACGGCAATTGCCTTTGCCGTGGGCTATGCGTCGATTGCCTGGTTGCTGAAGTTCGTGGCCAACCACTCCTTCGCCTGGTTCGCGCTGTGGCGGATCCCGCTGGGCCTGGCGGTCATGGGTCTACTCGCATTCGAAGTACTGCAGGCTTAGAATCTGAACCCATGCACTCTTGGCCCGAACCGGAAGTCCCTCAGCTGCCGGGTGAAGCCCTGCAGCTTCGCCTGTACGACACCGCCGATGACGCGCTGAAGCCCGTTGACCTTGCGGGAGACGAAGTGGGGATGTATGTCTGCGGCATCACCCCCTACGATTCGACGCACCTGGGCCACGCCGCTACCTACCTGACGTTCGACCTGATCCACCGTTACCTGCGTTCGGCAGGTGTGGGCGTGCACTATGTGCAGAACATCACGGACGTCGACGACCCGTTGTTTGAGCGCGCAGAGCGCGACGGGGTGGACTGGCAGGATCTGGGCAGCAGCCAGATCGACCTTTTCCGCTCCGACATGGAGGACCTGGCGGTGATCCCGCCGCGCGAGTACGTCGGGGCAATGGAGTCCATCGAAGAGGTCATCGAGATGGTGGGCACGCTGTTGGACGTCGGCGCCGCCTACCAACTGGAAGGCGACGAATACCCGGATATCTACGCCGACCACACCTTCCTGCCCCAATTCGGCTACGAGTCCCGCTATAACGAGCAGGAAATGGCCAAGTTCTTCGCCGAACGTGGCGGAGACCCCGAGCGCCCCGGCAAGCGCCACGCCCTGGACGCACTGCTGTGGCGGGCCCACCGCGACGGCGAGCCGAAGTGGGAATCCCCGTTCGGGCCCGGCCGTCCCGGCTGGCACATCGAGTGCTCGGCCATTGCCGTCAACCGCCTGGGCGCGCCCTTCGCAATCCAGGGTGGCGGCAGCGACCTGCGCTTCCCGCACCACGAATTCTCCGCCACCCACGCCGAGGCCGCCCACGGGGTGGATCGCATGGCGCAGCACTATGTGCACACCGGCATGATTGGCCTGGATGGCACGAAGATGAGCAAGTCCCTGGGCAACCTGGTGTTCGTCTCCAAACTCACGGCCGCCGGCCATGAGCCGTCCGCCATCCGATTGGGCGTGTACGCAGGCCATTACCGCCAGGACCGCGACTGGGCCGACGAGGTGCTGTCCGCGGCCGAGCAGCGCCTGGCTAACTGGCGGGACGCCCTGGCTGCCGGTGGCACCACCGTCGAACAGGCCCGGGAGCTCATCACCACGGTCCGCGGCCACCTGGCCTGTGACCTCGACACACCCAGCGCCTTGGAGGCAATCGACCACTGGGCCGCAGCCACCGAACCTGGGGCTGCGGGGGAGGAGGCTGCGGCGTCCGAAATAAAAACCGCAATCGATGCGCTGTTGGGCGTGCGCCTCTAGCTTCCACAGGGCAGACTGTGTTCTATGAGCACCACACAGCTAAGTACAGCCACCGCTGATGCCCGCGACGAGTTCCTCGACAACCTACGCCAGATGGCGACAGGCAGCTACCTGCGCGACGAGGATCGCGAGTTCTGGGAAGCCCCCTACCCGGAGTCCGCAGTAGACGAAGCACAGCAGATCGTCGACGGTATGCTGCAGGCCGCCCAGACCGTAGCAGCTGGCGACGAGGCGGAACTAAAGAAGATCGCCGCTACGCTCAACCTGCAGAACAGCGACGAGAGCGCGGACGAGCAGCCCAACGCCACCACCCTCGCCGTCACCGCGGTCGTCATCCAGCACGTCACGAAGCTCAAGGAGCTGTCCGCCCGTCACGAGGACGCACTGCTGGAAGACGAGGAAATCAAGGATCTGCTGGCACTGGTAGAAAAGCTGGCCGTGGACCTGGACGCCGACGAGATCTTCGTGGAGAACCAGGCCGAGGCCGTCTGCGAAGCCTAGCGCGGCGCCAGCATAATTCCCTGGTTGCAGGTGCCGATGAGGCCCTGTTCGTCGTAAATCCGGGTGACCGTCGTGCCGATGCCGTCGGTGCCGTAGTTCGCCTCGGCGGATAGGCCCAGCCACTCGCCTCGCATCTCGTGGTGCAGGTAGACCGTCGTATCGACGTTCATATACGTCCACTTGTCCGTGTCCAGCAGGTTGTTCAGGCCGTTGGCGATGTCCACGGTCTTCATCAGGCGCACCCAGTTGGAATCTTCCTTCCCCTCTACTGCGGAGAGGTCGGTGCGCGACCAGTAGATCGCCGGGTTGCGCTTCTCCGCGACCTCCAATTGGCGCTGTTCCAGGTGAGCCTTACGGGCGTCAATAGAGTCGATATAGCCGCTGGCCCAGCGTTCCAAGAAGTCCGTGCCGTCCTCCGCACCGACCGGCCCTGGCATGGGCTCGCCGACGGTGCGCTCGATATCCTGAGTATCTCCGCGGCGGATCCACCAGCCGGAACCGCGGACGAACTCGCGGCCGGATTCGTCGGTGACGACGGCCTCCAGGAAGCTGATGCGCTTGCCGGGGCGCACCACCCGCGCGTGGGTGCGCAGCTCGCTGAGAGGCACCGCCCCCAGAATCTCGACGGTCATGCGGCTGAAACGACCCTCTTCCAGCGACATGCCCGCGTCCCGGGCGCCGTCCTCCAACACCGTCGCAATCAGCGCGGCGGGCGGCGAACCGTGCTGGAATCCCGGCCCCCAAGGACTTTCGGTGTGCTGGGTCGGGTGGTAGTTGCGGTAGATGTGGCCGCCTTCTTCCGTGACCTTGCCGGGGATAAAGTACGCCGATTGCTCGTTCATTGCTTTCCTCTCCAAAATGTGGGCTACATCACTTACTACCACATACGCCCGGGGGCTGGTCGCGCGTTTGTCCTAAACTGAACGACATCATGAAAGCAATACTTTGGGACATGGACGGCACCCTGGTCGATACCGAACCACTGTGGGGGATCGCAACCTTCGAAATGGGTGAAAAGATGGGGCGCCCGCTGACCCCAGAGGTCCGCGAAAAGACCGTCGGCGCCACGACCCCCACGACCGTCGAGATCTGCGCGGCGCATGCGGGTTTGGATCTTGATGACGCCGCCAAGGCCGCATGGCTCGACTTCATGTACACGCGCGTAGGGGAGCTCCTTGCACGGGAGTTGGAATTCCGCCCCGGGATCAGGGAGATCCTGCACGAGGCCAAGGCCGCTGGGTTCCCCATGGCGCTGGTTACCAACACCAACCGCGCACTGACGGAGCTGTCCTTGGATTCCATCGGCCGGGAGTTCTTCGACTTCACGTTGTGTGGCGATGAGGTTCCCAATGGCAAGCCCGCCCCGGATATCTACGCCACTGCGGCAGCCCGCTTCGGCTTCGCACCCGACGACTGTCTGGTGGTGGAGGATTCCACGACCGGTATGACAGCTGCCCGCGACGCGGGCTGCCGCGTGCTGGGCGCGCCCACCGACCCGCACACCGCGATCCCCACCGGGGTGCAGACCCTGGCCGAGCTGCGCGGGGGAGCCCAAGATCTGGGTGGCTTCACACTGGAGGATCTGCGCCAGATCCACGTAGACCTGGGGCACACAGCACCGGCCAGTGTGCGATCTGCCACAATGGAAGACGTGAACGAACAAGAACTTAAGTCCTTCGAATCTCTCTTCGCCGAGCTGTCCTCCCGCGCCAAGGAGCGCCCGGAAGGTTCCGGCACGGTTAAGGCCTTGGATGCGGGCGTGCATTTCCAGGGCAAGAAGATTGTCGAAGAGGCCGGCGAGGTGTGGCTGGCCGCGGAGTACGAATCCGACGAGGAGCTCGCCGAGGAAATCTCCCAGCTTCTGTACTGGCTGCAGGTCGTCATGGTCGGCCGTGGCCTCACCCCCGAAGACGTTTACAAGTTCCTCTAAGCAAGAAAGGCAATCGTAAATCATGCTGCGCGTCGCAGTGCCCAACAAGGGCTCCCTGTCTGAGAAGGCCACGTCGATCCTCAAGGAGGCCGGCTACGCCACCCGTGGTGACTCGAAATCCCTGACGATTGCCGACGAGGACAACGGGGTGGAGTTCTACTTCCTGCGCCCCAAGGACATCGCGATCTACATTGCCTCCGGCCACCTGGATATCGGCATCACCGGGCGCGACCTGGCGGCGGATACCCGCGAAGAGGTCGACGAGTTGCTGCCGCTGGGCTTTGGTGCTTCCACGTTCCGCTACGCCGCCCCGCAGGACGAGGAGTGGACGGTGGAGCAGCTGGACGGCAAGCGCATCGCCACCAGCTACCCGAATCTGGTTCGCAAGGATCTTGCCGCCCGTGGCCTGGAGGCCCAGGTGATCCGTCTAGACGGCGCGGTGGAGATTTCCATCCGCCTGGGCGTGGCCGATGTCATCGCCGACGTCGTCTCCACCGGCCGTACTCTGCGGCAGCAGGGCCTGAAGCCCTTCGGCGAACCCTTGTGCGTCTCCGAGGCCGTCATCGTCGGCCGCAAGGACGCGGAGGTCACGGCGGAGCAGCGCGTGCTGATTAACCGCATCCAGGGCATCCTGCACGCACACAACTACGTGATGCTGGATTACAACATCGCGCGTGCCAACCTGGACAAGGTCACGGCCATCACGCCGGGGCTCTCCGCGCCCACCGTGTCCCCGCTGGCCAATAACAGCTGGGTTGCGGTTCGCGCCATGGTGCCAAAGACGCAGGCCAATTCGCTGATGGACGAGCTGTCCGCCCTCGGCGCAGAAGCGATTCTTGCTACCGATATACGCATTGCTCGCATCTAGTCACTAATTCGTTAGGGTGGGGTATACATTGCAACCCCTAAATACCCAAGGATGTTTTGTGACTGATCAACCCATTCCCTCAGCAGCAGCGGCAGAAGTTTATGGCGATAAGGTCGTCAACTCGACCGACATCATCACGTCAGCTGAAACACACTCCCAGCTGGCGCGCGCCGCGAAAAGCTTCCGCACCGAGGAAGACCTGTTGGGCACGATGGAGGTTCCGGACCATGCCTACTATGGCGTCCACACCCTCCGCGCCGTGGATAACTTCCAGGTCTCGCGCACAACCATCAACCAGATCCCGGAGTTCATCCGCGGAATGGTAATGGTCAAGAAGGCCACCGCCATCGCCAACAACGAGATCTTCGCGCTGCCGGATGAAAAGGCAGAAGCGATCATCTGGGCCTGCGACCAGGTGCTGGAAGAGCACCGGTGCATGGATCAGTTCCCGATCGACGTGTTCCAGGGTGGTGCGGGCACCAGTGTGAACATGAACACCAACGAGGTGATCGCCAACCTCGCACTGGAGTACCTGGGCCACCCGAAGGGCTCCTACGACATCATCAACCCCAACGATGACGTCAACATGTCCCAGTCCACCAACGACGCATACCCCACGGGCTTCCGCCTGGGTCTGCACTTCGCGATCGACCAGCTGATCAAGCACCTCGACGCGCTAGAGCGCGCCTTCCTGGCCAAGGGCCAGGAGTTCCGCAACATCCTGAAGATGGGCCGCACCCAACTACAGGACGCGGTTCCGATGTCCCTGGGCCAGGAGTTCCGCGCCTTCGGCTACAACATCGCCGAGGAGCGCCTGCAGCTCGAACGTTCCCAGGCACAGCTGCGCGAAATGAACCTGGGCGCCACCGCCATCGGTACGGGAGTGAACACGCCTCCCGGCTACCAGAACGCGGTCATCCGCGCCCTCAGCGATGTCAGTGGATTGAAGATCGAACCGGCCCGCGACCTCATCGAGGCCACCAGCGATACCGGCGCGTACGTCAACGCTCACGCGGCGGTGAAGCGTGTGGCAATGAAGCTGTCGAAGATCTGTAACGACCTGCGCCTGCTGTCCTCTGGCCCGCGCGCGGGTCTGAACGAGATCAACCTGCCGGAGCGCCAGGCGGGTTCGTCGATCATGCCTGCCAAGGTCAACCCCGTGATCCCCGAGGTCGTCAACCAGATCTGCTTTAAGGTCTTCGGCAACGACCAGACGGTCTCCATGGCAGCGGAGGCCGGCCAGCTGCAGCTCAACGTCATGGAGCCGGTCATCGCCCAGTGTGTGTTCGAATCCGTCCGCTTCCTGGCTCGTGCCTGCACCACGCTGCGCACCCTGTGCGTCGTGGACATCACTGCCAACGCCGATGTGTGCCGCAAGTATGTGGAGGATTCCATTGGCATCATCACCTACCTCAACCCGCTGATCGGTCACCACAACGGTGACCTGGTGGGTAAGGAGGCCGCCCGCACCGGCCGATCCGTCCGCGAACTCGTGCTGGAAAGGGGCCTGTTGGACGAGAAGACCCTCGACGAGGTCCTCAGCCCCGAGAACCTGCTGAACCCGAAGTTCCAGGGCAAGCTGTACACCGACTACAGCGAAGAGGAAACCTCCCAGGGATAAACCGGCGGGGTGCCACCGAAGGCAGGGCACAGATCCTGGAAGTGGCACCATCCGCATAGCTTCGTCGTGCGCGGCTGGAAGTTTCCGCTGCGCACATCCGCCTGAATGCGCCCCCATAGCTCGCCGAGCTCCCGCTCAAACGCGACTAGGTCGGCAGCGGTGGGGCTCAGCACCATATCGTCGCTGACCTTCAAGTACATCAACCGCAGCTGGGTCGGCAGCTCGCCGGTCATGCGCCACCACACCAGGGCGTAGAACATCATCTGGAAACGGGCCGAGTCGGCGAAGCGAGGGGCGGGTTTCTTTCCCGTCTTATAGTCCACCACGCGCACCTGCCCGGTCTCCGCTATGTCCACTCGGTCGATGAAGCCCCGCACCGGCACATCATTGGGCAGCGTTAGATTCACGAATTGTTCGCACTCGTGGGCGTCAAAACCCTCCGGATTTTCCATCTGGAAGTAGCCCTTCACCAGCTCCCGGGCTTCCTCCCAGAACGCCAGGGTAGATTCCTCCGGCACCAGCTCAGCCAGCTCCGCGTCCGTAGCCAGCATCTTTTCCCACTCCGGGCGGATCATCTTCACCGCCGCCGGGTAGGTGCGCTGCCCGCGCGGTAGCTTGTGTAGGTTCTCCAGCACCGCATGCACCAGCGTGCCTTTGACCTGAGCGACCGTCTTCGGCTCCTCCAATTTGTCGATGGCTCGAAAGCGGTACAGGAGCGGGCACTGCTTGTAGTCGTTGGCGCGGGAAGGGGACAGGGCTAGTTTCTTACTCACCCCGCCCAGCCTAGTAAAGTGGTGCAGATCCCTTAAAGCAGGAAGGAAGACCACATGGCATATTCCGGCCGTTTCACCGAAGGCGACCGCGTGCAGCTCACAGACGCCAAGCGCAGGCACTTCACCATCACCCTGGCCAAGGGCGAGAGCTTCTTTACCCACAAGGGCGAGATCCGCCACGACGGCATCATCGGCCAGCACGAAGGCACCGTGGTGAAGTCCTCCGGCGCGGGCGAATACCTGTGCTTCCGCCACCTGCTGGTCGACCACGTGTTGTCCATGCCCCGCGGCGCTGCGGTCATCTACCCGAAGGATGCCGCCCAAATCCTCGTGGAAGGCGATATCTTCCCCGGCGCCACCGTGCTGGAAGCCGGCGCCGGCTCCGGCGCAATGAGCACCTGGCTGCTGCGCGCCGTCGGCCCGACCGGCAAGGTCATCAGCTATGAAATCCGCGAAGATCACCTGGCCTACGCCAAGGACAACGTGGAGGACTACTTCGGCGGTCACCCCGACAACTGGGACCTGCGCCTCGGCGACCTGAAGACCGTCACCAAGGAGGACGTCGGGGAAGTCGACCGCGTACTGCTGGACATGCTAGAGCCCTGGGAGATGCTGAATACCGTCAAGGACGTGCTGATCCCGGGTGGCGTGTTCATGACCTACGTCGCCACCGTGCCGCAACTGATGAAGGTCATGGAAGGCATCCGCGAAACCGGTTGCTTCACCGAACCCAAGGCGTGGGAATCCCTCGTTCGCGAATGGAAGGTCGACGGCCTGGCCACCCGCCCCGAACACCGGATGAATGCGCACACGGCATTTCTGATCCTGGCGCGCAGGCTGGCTGATGGCGTCACCGCACCTCGACCGCAACGCCGCGCACGCCGTTAGTAGACTGGTCAGTATGACCGAGAACACAGCAGCGGAAGGACCGAAGACCCTACGCGAGTTGCAGATCGCAAACCGGCAACTCGGCGCGCGCAACGCGAAACTCGTGGAGCTGTTGCAGGCCAGCCGCGCGAAGCTGGAGGAGATCAACGGTCGTCTGGAAGCGCTCGCGGAACCGCCCAGCACCTACGGCACGTTGCTGCAGGCCAACCGGGATTTCACCGCGGAGGTATTTACGGCCGGCCGCCGGATGCGCCTGATGGTTTCTCCACATGTTCCGCAGCACGAACTCGTCCCCGGCGCGATGGTGCGCCTGGGGGAGGGGCAGCAGGTCGTGGAGGTCACCGGCCAGCCGGACTTCGGCGACATCGCGCAGGTCGTGGAGGTCACCGGGGATCGATTGATCATCGCCGACAAGGTGGGCGAGGAGTACGTAGTCAAGGCCGCCGCGGACCTGGTCGGCAACGTGGTCACCGGCGATTCCGTCATCGTGGACCGCAAGTCCGGATGGGCTTTCGAGGCCGTACCCCGCGCGGAAACGAACAACCTCATCCTGGAGGAAGTCCCGGACGTCACCTACGACGACATCGGTGGCCTGGGCCAGCAGATCACCCAGATCCGCGACGCGGTCGAGCTGCCCTTCCTGCACCCCGAGATCTACACGCGCTATGGCCTACGTCCGCCGAAGGGCGTGCTGCTCTACGGCCCGCCCGGCAACGGCAAGACCCTCATCGCGAAGGCTGTGGCGAACTCCCTGGCGCAGTCGGATTCCCCGTACTTCCTCAACATCAAGGGCCCCGAGCTGCTGAACAAGTTCGTGGGCGAGACCGAGCGCCAGATCCGCGCGATCTTCGAGCAGGCCCGCCGCGTGGCCAGCTCGGGCCGCCCTGTCATCGTCTTCTTCGACGAGATGGAGGCGCTGTTCCGCACCCGCGGCACGGGCGTCAGCTCCGACATGGAGTCGACGGTCGTCCCGCAGCTGCTCGCCGAGCTCGACGGTGTGGAGGCCGCAGGCAACGTCATTATCATCGGTGCTTCGAACCGCGAGGAGCTCATCGACCCGGCCATTCTGCGCCCCGGTCGCCTCGACGTTAAGATCCGCATTGCCCGGCCCGACGCGGCCGGTGCGGAGGCCATCTTGTCGAAGCACCTCGTTGCTTCTCTTCCTATTGACGCCGACTTTTCCGCCACCGCCGGTTCCAGCGACGCAGCAGCGGCGGCCCTGCGGCAGAGCATTGTCGACGAGCTCTTTGCCCGGGACGAGGCGCACCGTTACGTCACGCTCCACTATGCCGACGGCAGCCACGAGGACCTGTACTGGGCGGACTTCGTTTCCGGCGCGATGCTGGCGAACATCGTGGATCGGGCGAAGACTTTGGCCATCAAGGATGCGCTGCACAACGGCGCAAACGGTACAGACGGCCTGCGCCCGGATCACGTCTCCGCGGCGGTGCTTGCCGAGGTGGCGGATTCGGAAGACCTGCCGGATACCACCAATCCCGCGGAGTGGGCGCGCATCTACGGCCATGGCACGAAGCGCGTCGTGGACATCGACGTGCACAAGGTCTAGGAGGGAAGAATCTTGTTTGGCCCGCACATCATTGGCTCGGAGACGGAATACGGCATCGTCGCGGTGAACGACCCGGCTGCCAGCCCGATCCTCACCTCCACCCAGGCCGTCGTGGCTTATGCGGAGCACTCTGGCCAGGGGGTGAACCGTCGCACCCGGTGGGACTATGAGAACGAGTCTCCTCTGCGCGACATTCGCGGCTTCGACCTGCGCCGCTATCGCCGGGGGAGCGCACCGGTACTGGATCCGAACGCCCTCGGCGCGGCGAACGTCATCACGGCCAACGGGGCGCGTTTCTACGTCGACCACGCGCACCCGGAGTACTCCGCCCCGGAGACCACGACCGCCCGCGATGCGGTGGTGTGGGATCGGGCGGGGGACATCATCATGCACCGCGCAGCCGAGGCCGCCGAGCCGGAGCTGAAGATCTACAAGAACAACGTCGACGGCAAGGGCGCCAGCTACGGCGCGCACGAGAACTACCTGTACCCCCGGGACTTGAACGTTGAGGACGTGCAGGCCGCCCTAATTCCGCACTTCGTCACCCGCCAGGTTTTCTGCGGCGCTGGCCGCATCGGGTTGGGTCCAGCAGGCGAGCAACCAGGATTCCAGATTACCCAGCGCGCCGACTACATCGAGACCGATATCTCGCTGGAGACCACCCTGAACCGCGGCATCATCAACACCCGCGACGAACCCCACGCGGAGGCCGATAGGTGGCGCCGCCTGCACGTCATCATCGGCGATGCAAACCTCAGCGAGTTCTCCAACTACCTGAAGTTCGGCACCACCGCGCTGGTGCTGGCGGCTGTCGCCGCGGGCGCCTATTTCGGCGACCTGCGCCTGCTGGAACCGGTAGCGGACGTCCAGCGCGTCTCCCGCGACCTGGACTGCACCTACCGCCTGCGCTTCTACGGTCAGGTCGCGCGCACGGCGATCGAGACGCAGCGGGAGATCCGCAAGAGGGTCTGGGAGATCCTCGATCTGCGCGGCGACGACCTGGAGGTCTACGAGCTCTGGGGCGAGATCTTGGACGACCTAGAAGCCGACCCGCTGTCCACCGCCGATCGGCTGGACTGGACGGCCAAGTTGCAGCTGATCAACGCCTACCGCGCCCGCGGGCTGGAATGGACCGACCCGCGCCTGGCGTTGGTGGATCTGCAGTACTCGGACATCGACCCGCGTCGCGGGCTGTACCACGCTCTGGTGAACAAGGGCCGGATGCGCACCTTGGTCGACCCGGCGGAGGTAGCGGCAGCGGTGGACGCCCCACCACGGGCCACGCGCGCCTGGCTGCGCGGGCACTTGGTGGCGAACTACTCCGCCGACATCCTCTCGGCGAACTGGGATAACGTCATCGTCGATACCCCCGACGGTGCCGTGCGGATCACCATGGACGACCCCCGCGCGTTCAACCAACTGGAGCTGCGCGCGCTATTGGAATCGGGGTCTCGGCCCACCATTGCCGAGCTCGTGGCAGGCTTGAAGGACATCCACCCGGACAAGGTCTCCGGGATTGGCAGAAAGGAAGATTAACCAATGACTCAGGGCGGACAGATCAGCGCCGGCGGCGGTCGGCGCGACGACGACCAACCGCTGGATAAGACGACCGGCGCCGGCACCCAGCAGCTGAACGTCACCGGCACCGACGATCTGCTGGACGAGATTGACGGGCTGTTAGAAAACAACGCCGAGGAGTTCGTCCGCTCCTACGTGCAAAAGGGCGGGCAGTGACCTCCCCAGCTATCCGCCGCCGCATCATGGGGCTGGAGACGGAGTATGGCATCGCCAACATGCAGGATTCCTCCCGTCGCCTGGGACCCGACGAGATCGCCCGCAAGCTCTTCGCCCCCGTCGTGGAGGAGCACCGCAGTTCGAACATCTACACCGAGAACGCCTCGCGCCTCTACTTGGACGTCGGCGCCCACCCGGAGTTCGCCACCGCGGAATGCGATAGCCTACACCAGCTGATCGCCTATGATCGCTCCGGCGACCTGATGTTCCACGACCTGGCCGACCGCGCCGAGAAGGCCGTCGGCGGCAAGGTCTATCTGCTCAAGAACAACACGGACTCCCTCGGCAATTCCTATGGTTGCCACGAAAACTACCTGGTCAGCCGCGATATTCCTTTGAAGGGCCTCAGCAAGCAGTTACTGCCTTTCTTGGTCACCCGCCAGCTGATCTGCGGCGCGGGCAAGCTCGCCATCCCGTACCCCGGCGCGCCGAACGAGAACTTCGGCCCCGGCTACACCATGAGCCAGCGCGCCGACCACGTCTGGGAGGGCGTCTCCAGCGCCACGACCCGTTCGCGCCCCATCATCAACACCCGCGACGAGCCACACGCCGATTCCTCCCTGTACCGCCGCCTGCACGTCATCGTGGGCGATTCGAACATGTCGGAGGTCACCACAGCCCTGAAGGTCGGCTCCACTCTACTGGTGCTGGAGATGATCGAGGCCGGCGTTTCCCTGCCCGACTTCGAGATGGCCAACGAGATTCGCTCTATCCGCGAAATCTCCCGCGACTTCACCGGCCAGGTGGACATCGCTCTGCGCAGCGGGTCGACTGCCACGCCGTTGGAGGTGCAGCGCGCTTTTTACGACGCCGCCCGCGCCTACCTCGCCTCGCGTGAAGACACGGAGCAAGGCACCTCCAACGCGGAGTTAGCCCCCGTGGTGGATCTGTGGGGCCGCGTGTTGGACTGCTTCGACACGGGCGACTTCGCTCCGGTCTCCACGGAGATCGACTGGGTGATCAAGAAGTCCCTCCTGGATCGCATGGCCGCCGCCCGCGGCCTGGATCCCATCGATCCGCGTTTGGCACAGATCGACCTGATGTATCACGACATCCACCCGGAACGTGGTCTGTTCAACGTGCTGGCCCGGCGCGGGCTGGCCAAGACTCTGCTGGCGCCGGAGGTGATCGAGGAGGCCGTCCGTCAGGCCCCGCCGACCACCCGCGCGGCGGTGCGCGGCCGCTTCATCTCCGCGGTGCGTGCGCATCCCGAGCTCTCCTACACGGTGGATTGGATGCGGGTGAAGGTCAACGGCGAGAATGGGGCAGAGGCTCTGCTGGCCGATCCTTTCGCCAACTCCAACGAGGATGTCGACCGCATTATCTCCTCCCTGGAAGCCCGATGAACCGCAATCGCCCCGTCGAAACCCACTGGATGCCCGGCGCCACCCGGCTGTTTAACTTGGTGATCGCACTTCTCAACTCCGACGGTCCGCGCTCCGTCGAATGGGTGCTGGCCAATGTTGATGGCTATCAGCACGACAACGACGATTCCGCCCGCCGCCAGCTCAGCCGCGACCGCCGGGACCTCGCCGCGTTGGGCGTGCATATCGGCGGCACGGACGAACTGAGCCTCGACCCCGCCCAGACTTTCCTTCCCGACATCGAGTTCACCGATGCCGAGGCTGCCGTCATCGCAGCCGCCAGCCACTGGGCCCAGTCCAGCGGCATGCATCACGCCGCCCAGTCCGCGTATGCCAAGCTGGCCGCCGCCGGGATGCAGCACCGCATCTCCACCGGCGAGGTTGCCATTCCCGCCATCCCGGATCACACTGACCTGGATGGCGATTCCTTCGACGCTATCTTCCGTGCCCTCGATAACGGCCTGGTCTTGAGCTTCAACTACTATCCCTCGCTGGTCGATACACCCCAGGAGCGCCGCCTGGAGCCGTGGGCGTTCGGCGCCCAGGACGGCCTGACCTATGTCACGGGTTTCGACCCCGACCGCGCGGCCCAGCGCACCTTCCGCCTGGCGCGCATCGATTCCGTCGTAGCCCTCCCGGAGTTTTCCCAGCACCCCCGCCCGGAAAGCACCCCGCAGCAGCTCATCGCCCAGGGGTTGGCGCGCAGCCGCCAGATGGTCACGGCGACCGTGGAGTTCCCGGATGACGGCGCCTGGGAGCTGCGCCGCCTCACCGATGACAACGGCCAGATCGGCCCCGTGGAGCGCACGTGGTTTGTCCGCACCGCGGCCGCCTATGCACCCCATGTCATCGTTACCTCGCCGCCGGATCTCGTCGCCGATGTTGTTGCCGTTCTCAAGGAGGCTGTTAAATGACGCCCCTTCGTTCCAACGCCGAGCAGTTCCAGCGCACACTGTCGGTGGTCGCCTGGTTCCGCAATCACCCGGACAGCAGCCTGATGGAGGCTGGGCGCGCCCTTAACCTGTCGACCGCGCAGATCACCCGCGAGCTCGGTCAGGTCAGCATGTGCGGCCTTCCCGGCTATTTCCCGGGATCCCTGGTGGAGGTCACGGTCGACCGCATGCGCGCCACCGTGGAGTTCTCCGCCGGGTTGGATCGCCCAGTGGCGCTCACGCCGATGGAGGCCGGTGTACTGTTGCTGAACCTGGAGGCGTTGCGCTCCACGGCGCCGGCGGAGACACAGCAGACGATCGACACGGCCAGCGAGAAGATCCAGACGCTCCTGCGCGCGCGACGCGCCCATACCGAAACTTTTACCCCCGAGTTGGCCCCCTCGGAGGCGTCCTTCCTGGATCTGCGCCACAGCCTGGCTGAGGCCATCCGCACCCGCCGCCAAGTCAGCTTCAACTACCAATCCGTCTCCAGCGACACGTTCAGCCCCCGCACCGTAGACCCCGACCACGTGGGCCTGGTCGACGGGGAGTATTACCTGTGGGCGCGGGAAGGTGGCGTCACTAGAAAAACCTTTGCGCTGTCCCGCATCGACGGGCTTGACCTGGGCGAAGAAGGCACAGCCAGCCCGCTCGACGTACCCGAGATCGACCCGCAGGATCCCTTCGGGTTTGCGGGTAGCGACCGATGGGCTCGCATAGAGCTCGACGAGTCGCTGCGGTGGATGCTGGAGTACTTCCCTATGTGGGTGGTGGAGGACGAGTCACGCCTGGTCGTCGACGTGCCCGAAACCGGCCCGTGGCTTCTTAGGTTTTTACTCGGGTTTTCGCACGGAATTCGCGTGCTTGAACCGCTACCATTGTCCGAGAACTTAAAAGCCCTAGCGCGGCGCGGCCTCGAAGCATACGAGGCTCGCGGGCTAGGATAGAAAGACCGATTCCAACAACAGAAAGCTCGTGGAAAACAATGCCGAACCTTGGCGTTCCTGAACTAATTATCATCGCTCTGGTCATCTTCCTGCTGTTCGGAGCGACCCGCCTGCCCAACGCGGCACGTTCCCTGGGCCGTTCCATGCGCATCTTCAAATCCGAGATGGACGAGATGAAGACCGACGGCGACAAGAAAGAGCTGGCCGAGAAGAAGGCTCCGACCGCCGAGCAGCAGCAGGCACAGAACCTGGCCCAGCCGCAGGCTCAGCCGAAGACCGAGCAGCAGCCGAACGAGTAAGTGGCTAAGAAGCTAAAGAAGCCCGCCGATGGTTCGATGACCATCGTCGAGCACATCAATGAGCTGCGCAAGCGCGTATTCATTTCCCTGGTTGCCATTTTCATCGGCACGATCATCGGCTACATCTGGTACAACGTCGAGGTCGGCCCGATCGCTTCGCTGGGCGAGGTACTGCGCGGACCGTATTGCAACCTGCCGCCCGAGGCACGTTTCGGCTCTGAGGCGGGGGAGTGTCGCCTGCTGGCGACCAGCCCGTTCGAGATGTTTATGCTGCGCCTGAAGGTCGGTGCGCTGGCCGGCATGGTGTTTTCCTCACCCATCTGGCTGGGTCAGATCTGGGCTTATATCACCCCGGGTCTGCACAAGAATGAGAAGCGCTGGACCCTCGGCGTGGGCATTTCCGCCGGCGTGCTGTTCGCCGTTGGTGCAGTGCTGGCTTACTTCGTGCTGGCCTTCGGCCTGGAGTTCCTGCTGACGATCGGTGACGAGGCACAGATCGCCGCGCTGAACGGCGAGAAGTACTTCAGCTTCGCCATGGCGCTGCTGCTGATTTTCGGCGTGAGCTTCGAGGTGCCGCTGATCACCGTGCTGCTGAATCTGGCGCACGTGGTGAGTTACCAGCAGCTGAAGGAAAAGCGCCGCTTTATCTGGGCCTTCCTGTTCCTCTTCGCTGCGTTCGTCACGCCGGGTCAGGATCCGATCTCTATGGTCATCCTGGCGACCTCCCTGTGCGCGATGATGGAGATCGCCACGCAGATCGCTCGCCTCAACGACAAGCGCCGCAAGAACAACCAGGAGGACTGGCTGGAACTCGACGACGATGACAGTTCCGACATCGCCGCACCGCAGCCCATCCAGCCTGCCACCGCCACGCCCGCCCCGCAGTCCACTAGCGCGGCTCGCCCGATAGCCACGCCGAAACGTCAAGACCCCAAGGCTCAAGACTTCACTCACAGCGATTTCGATGACATCCTTTAGCCCCCAGGTAGAGCGCTTCTGCGCCCAGTACGACTTCCCGCTGGACGATTTCCAGGTCCAGGCGGCCGAAGCCATCGACAGGGAGCAGGGGGTCCTGGTGGCCGCCCCTACGGGCGCGGGCAAAACGATCGTCGGCGAGTTCGCCGTCTTCGCCGCCTTCCACGGCGACGGCACCTGCTTTTACACCACGCCGATCAAGGCCTTGAGCAACCAGAAGTTCCACGACCTGGTGGAGCGCTACGGCGAGGCCAACGTCGGTCTGCTCACCGGCGACGTCACCATCAACGGCGACGCACCCATCGTTGTGATGACCACCGAGGTCCTGCGCAACATGATCTACGCCGATTCCGAGCGGCTGGAGACTCTCACGCACGTCGTCATGGATGAGGTGCACTTCCTGGCCGATCGCTCCCGCGGCCCGGTCTGGGAGGAGGCCATCCTCAACCTCGACCCGCGCGTGATCCTCGTGTCCCTGTCCGCCACCGTCTCCAACGTCGAGGAGTTCGGCGGCTGGCTTTCCGCCGTCCGCGGCGATACCGAGATCATCGTCACCGAGAAGCGCCCCGTGCCGCTGACCCAGTTCATGATGGTCGGCCGCCAGATTCTGCCCCTTTTCGAAGGCTCGGAGCAGCACCTCGGCGCCATCAACCGCAAGGTCGTCGCCGCCGCTAAGGCCGAGGAAACCGGCAAGCGGCGCGGCCCGAAGCGCGGGGACGTGATCCAGCACATGGCCACCGCCGGCATGTTGCCTGCGATTTACTTTATCTTTTCGCGTGTTGGTTGTGACGCCGCCGTTCGCGCCCTCCTGGTCGATCGCGTGGACTACTCATCCCCAGCGGAGAAGGAAGAGATCCTGCGCACCATCGACGCAGGAGTGGCCGGCCTGACGGAGGAGGACCTGAACGTCCTCGGCTTCCGCCAGTGGCGCCGCGCAGTCTCCCGTGGCTTCGCCGCCCACCACGCCGGCATGCTGCCGGCCTTCCGCCACATCGTAGAGGACCTTTTCGCCCGCGGCCTTCTGAAGGTCTGCTTCGCCACGGAGACCCTGGCGCTGGGCATCAACATGCCCGCCCGCTCGGTGGTGCTGGAGAAGCTGGTGAAGTTCAACGGCGAGACCCACGCCGACCTGACCCCCGGCCAATACACCCAGCTCACGGGTCGCGCGGGCCGCCGCGGCATCGACACGAAGGGCAATGCGGTGGTGCTGTGGAGCCATGGGCTGGATCCTTATGGAGTCGCAGACCTGGCGTCGACAAGAACCTACCCTCTAGATTCCACCTTCCGTCCGGGGTACAACATGGCCGTGAACCTCATCGGCACGATGGGGCTGGATGAGGCACACCGCCTGCTGCTGCGCTCCTTTGCCCAGTATCAGACCAATGGCGCAGTGGTGGAGAGCGCCGAGCAGATAGAGAAGCGCCGCCGCGAACTTGCCCAGCAGGAAAAGCAGCTCAAAGCCGCGATCCGCAGCGTGCGCCGCCCGTCAAACAGCCTGAACGAGGACTTCCAGCTGGTCACCGAGTACGGCCAGCTGCGCCGCGAATTGTCACAGGAGGAGCGCCGTGCCAAACGCATGGTCGTCGACGAGGCGGCGACGGAGACCACCTCACTGTTGCAGTCTCTGCAGGCCGGCGACGTGATCGCCCTGCCCACCGGCAAGAATCCCACGACGGCTGTCATCGTCCGCTCCGACCACCGCGGCCGCCCGACGATCATCACCGATGACGGCTGGGTGGAGCGGGTGAACCCCGACATGTTCGGCAACACCCCGGTGCACATCGGCCACATGCGCCTGCACAAGGGCGTGGCGCGCAACCCGAAGCGCCAGGCCAGGGGAGTGGCCGCCAACCTGCGGCGCCTGCAGCTGGATAAGCCAAAGAAGCTCAAGCCCCGGGCGCGCCGCCGTTCCCTGCACGCACTCGAGCTGCGCGAACGGGTCCACGCCCACCCGGTGCACGCCTGGGAAGGCCGCGAGGAACTGTGCCGCGCCGCCGAGCAGTACCTCAAGGCCGGCCGCCGCCTGGAGTTCGAACAGAAGGAGCATCCACAGGAGTCCGATTCCCTGTCCGCCCAGTTCAACCGTATCCTCGCGCTGCTGGCGGAGCTGGACTATGTGGAGCTCGGCGACAACACCGCCCGCATCACCCTGGAGGGCGAGCGCCTGTCCAGGATCCACCACGAATCCGACCTGCTGGTCGCCCAGTGCCTGCGCCGCGGAATCTGGGACGACCTGGATCCGGCGGAGCTCGCGGCCGTGGCCAGCACCTGTGTCTTCGAGAACCGTCGCGATTCCGGTGCCAAGGACGATGGCGTGCCGACCGAGCCCCTGGCCACCGCCATCAGCCAGACCTGGCGGATCTACCAGGAGCTTTCCACCGACGAGCAGCGCCACAACCTCACCGTCACGCGCGAACCGGAGCTGGGCTTCGCCACCGCAGTGCACCAGTGGACCGCCGGTGCCCCGCTGGAATACTGCCTGCGCGCGGCCGAGGCGAGCGGCGCCACCCTGACCCCCGGCGATTTCGTGCGCTGGTGCCGCCGCGTGATCGACCTGCTGGATCAGATCAAGCTGACCGGTTATTCCAATGAAGTGAAGGCGGCCTCCCGCAAGGCAGTCGCCGCTATGAGACGAGGAGTTGTAGCCCTCGATGGCTAGGAAAATCGCAATCTTCGGCGCGACCAGCGAGATCGGCGGCGAGATCGCCCGGCGCCTCGCCCCTGGCAATCATCTGGTGCTCGCGGGCCGACGCACGACGGATCTCGCCGAGGAGCTGACCCGCCTCGGCGCCACGCAGGTCGATTCCTTCTTTTTTGACGCCACCGACGTGGATTCCCACGCCGATCTCATCGCGGAGATTGAGGCCACCGGCCCGCTGGACGTCGCACTGGCGATGTTCGGCGTGCTGGGCGACCAGGAACTCGCGGAGCGCGATTCTGCCGAGGTCTACCGCATCCTGCACACGGACTTCACCGCCCAGGCGGTCCTGCTGACGGAGCTGTCCCAGGTGATGAAGTCCCGCGGCAGGGGAGTGCTGGTGGCCTATTCCTCCATCGCCGGCGCTCGCGTGCGCCGGCCGAACTATGTGTATGGTTCCGCGAAGGCCGGCCTGGATGGCTTCTGCCAGGGCATGCAGGACGCTTTGCAGGGCACCGGCGTGCGCCTGGTGATCGTGCGCCCGGGGTTTGTCATTGGCCGTATGACCCGCGGCATGGATCCGGCGCCGTTGTCCACCACGCCGGACGTGGTCGCTGAGGCTACGGTTCGCGCCATAAACGACGACAGCGCGGAATCCGTGTGGATCCCGCGCTCCCTTAAGCTACTTGCCGCCGCCATGCAGGTGGTCCCGCGCTGGCTGTGGCGGCGTGCGCCACGCTAGACGTGGAAGATGTTGTAGAAGATCGTCCGCAGCACGCCGAAAGCGACGGAAATGCCGGTGGCAGCGGCGATACCGATAGCTACCTTGGCGAAGGGGTTCAGGTTTTCCCACCACTCATCGGATTCCTTGGTGCTGGAGCCCTCGGTGGTAGTGCTGGAGCCCTCGGCACCGGAACTCTGAGTAGTCGTTTCCGCAACCGCCGGAGTGACGGTGGCCAGAGCCATGGTGGGGGCCAGTACAGCGGCGATGATAGAGCGACGTAGACGCATCGAGGTTCTCCCTAAAAGTATCGTTTTTCGAGTTGCGCAGGAACGATTCTTCCCACACCTTCGTTATCGTTATGTAAGCACGATTCCGTTACGAAGATCGCGATTTCATAACAAATTTTCAGACAGAGACTATAGGAGCTTCCAAGTCTTATGCAATTTCTCCCCGCCGTATACCTCGTAGTGGAGGTCATCGCCTTCATCCTGCTTGGCCAGTGGATCGGCTGGCTCTGGGCATTGCTGCTGCTCCTAGGCCTGTTTGTCCTGGGCATTGCTGTTGCCACATGGCAGATGCGTGAGCTCACCGTCCGCGCTCTGCAGCATAACGACCAACCGGGGAAGCTGTCGGCCGATATGGCGCTCTCCATGGTTGGCGCGGTGGGCGTCGCCGTTCCCGGTATCGTCTCGAGCTTCCTGGGCCTGCTTTTCCTGATCCCCCCGACGCGCACCGTGATCCGCAAGATGCTCGGCCAGGCGGCGCGCCGTTCACTGGAAAGCTTCGGCGTCACGACGTATTCGCGAGTTAACCGGATCCAGGATTCGAATGGGTGGGGCGACGTCATCGACCACCGTGCGGGCGAAAACGAATGATCCTCAGGCTCCTCGTCGCTGTATTCAGCGGCGTGATGATCTTCGCTTCCTTCGAGCCGACTGGTCTGTGGTGGGCAGCGCCGCTGGGGTTTGCGCTGCTGTTCTACTTCGTCGACCACCGGCGCGCGATGCTAATGGCATGGGCGCAGGGAGCCACGATCTATGCCCTGTTGCTGCCCTGGGTGGGGGAGTTCGTCGGCGCGGCTGCGTGGATCGCCCTCGCTCTTGTCCAGTCCCTGTATAGCCTGCTGTTCGGGTGGGGTCTGAAGCATTTAGTACGACGCCCCCTCCCAGCCCAGATCCTCGGCATCCCAGCCTGGTTCGTCGCGGTCGAGTGGCTGCGTTCTTCCTTCCCCTTCGGGGGTTTTCCGTGGGGACGCATCGCGTGGGGCCAGGCCAGCGGCCCGCTGAGTTGGCTTATCCGCCTCGGCGGCCCGGCGGTGGTCACCTTCGCCGTGGTGCTGATCGGCGTGCTGCTGGCCTTGACTGTCCGCAAGCAACGGATGCCGGCATTCACCCTGGCTGGGGTAGTGGCCGTGGTGGGCGCCTATGTGCTGCTGATTCCCGGAACCAACGCAGAGCGCAGCGTCGATGTCGTCGCCGTGCAGGGCAACGTGCCGCGCCTGGGCTTGGATTTCAACGCTCAGCGCCGCGCTGTGCTGGATAATCACGTGCGCCACACCGAGAAGCTGGACTCGCACCCGGACATCGTCATCTGGCCGGAGAATTCCGCGGACGTCAATCCTTTCACCGACCGCGCCGCCCGCCAGGAAATCGAGCGTGCGCAGAGTTCCATCGGTGCCCCGATCCTGGTCGGTACCGTCAGCCCGCAGCACAACACGATGGTGGTGTGGGACGGCAACGGGCCGGGGGAGAGCCACGTCAAGCGCTTCCTACAGCCCTTCGGCGAATACATGCCCTTCCGCAGTTTCCTGCGCAACTTCAGCGAGTACGTCGACCGCGCCGGTAACTTCCAGCCCGGGGACGATAATGGCGTGGTGCACATGAACGGCATCCCCGTTGGCGTGGCTACCTGCTACGAGGTCAGCTTCGACGGGGCTTTCCGCATGGCTGTACAGGGTGGCGCGCAGATCCTGACGAGTCCGACGAATAACGCGACCTTCGGGTTCACGGACATGACCTACCAGCAGCTTGCAATGTCGCGAATGCGCGCACAGGAGTACGATCGTGCGGTGGTGGTTGCCGCTACCTCGGGTGTCTCGGCGATTGTCTCGCCGGATGGGAAGGTTCAGCAGCGCAGCGATATCTTTACTTCTGACGCCCTCGAGGCCGAGTTGCCTCTAAACGATACAATGACCCTGTCAGCTCTCGTCGGCCCATGGGTGGAAAGGATCCTAGCTATCCTGGGTCTGCTGTCTGTGATTTTCACTTTTAGGAAAGGTAAGAAAGCTTTTCATGAATAAGCTGAGCGATAAAACGCTGGTCATCATCCCGACCTACAACGAAAGGGAGAACCTTCCCCTGATCATCGGTCGGCTACTGAAGGCCGAGCCCGAGCGTGTGGACGTGCTCGTTGTCGATGATTCCAGCCCGGACGGCACCGGTGAGCTGGCCGACGAGATGGCCGCTGAGAACCCGAAGATCCACGTGATGCACCGCGGCGGCAAGGGGGGCCTGGGTGGCGCTTACATCGCAGGCTTCCACTGGGGCCTGGAGCGCGACTACGAGATTCTGTGTGAGATGGATGCCGATGGTTCTCACGCTCCCGAGCAGCTGTACCTGCTGCTGGATCGCATCGATTCCGGCGCGGAGATGGTGCTGGGCTCCCGCTACGTGAAGGGCGGCAAGACCGTGAACTGGCCGCTGAGCCGCCAGGTGCTTTCCCGGGGCGGCAACGTGTACGCCTCCATGGCTCTGGGCGCTGGCCTGTCCGATATCACCGGTGGCTACCGCGCTTACCGCCGCGATGTTCTGGAGGGCATCGACCTGGATGCCGTTGATTCCGCCGGCTATGTCTTCCAGGTGGATCTGGCGTGGCGCGCTGTCGAGGCCGGCTTCGACGTGCGCGAGGTTCCGATCACCTTCACCGAGCGCGAGATCGGCGATTCGAAGATGAGCGGCAACATCGTCTCCGAGGCTCTGGTTCAGGTGACGAAGTGGGGTGCGGCGCACCGCTTTAACCAGGTGAAGTACCTGGCGCAGGAGTCCTGGCGTATCGGCGCCGGCACCGTTAGCCGCTACTTCTGAGCGGCTTCCTGCTCCTTCATGAGCTTCACCGCGGTGCGACGGCGCTTGCGAAGAAGCTCGATGCGCTCCTCGAGCAGCTCGTCGAGCTCCTCCAGGCTGCGGCGCTCACGCAGCATGTCCCAATGAGTGCGCGGGGGCTTCACCGGCTTGGATTCCTGGCCTTCGCCTTCTACAAGCGTGCCTAGCTGGCCGTTCTTGCACATCCACTCCTGTGGAATCTCCGCATCGTCGGCGAAGGGGACCTCGTAGATCTCCCCGTCCTCGGTACGGTACTTCACCATCTGGCGGGGAGCCAGATCGTGATCGCGATCCGTCTCATAAGAAACGGCACCCATGCGACTTCCGCGCAGCACGCGATCGGCCATAAGAATCATCACTCCTCATAGTGTTTTGAACTAACTCATCATAACAACGAAACCCTACGAAGAATTGTTCCATGCCCCGACCAAAGCCCCGACCCAAGCACTGCGCCTGGTGCGGCAGGGTAGTCGAACCCGGTCCGACGAATCGTCCCCGCAAGTTTTGCAATCAGTCGTGCCGCCAACGGGCCTATGAACAGCGTGCCCAGCTCGCGGGCACGTCCATCCCAGCCGACTCCGTCATCCTGTCAGCCAGCGCGGCCCAGAAGTTTCACGATGACCTCTTCGAGCTCCGCTGTGCCGCCGAAGACCTGTGCACCGCGGCGCGGGAAGGGGAGTCCGCCGAGGTGTTGGAGGAGTTGGCGTCCGAACTAGAAGGGCTAGCCACCCGCATCGAGCAACTTCGGGGTCGCAGGTAGGAAGGGCTATGCTGTAGAGCATGCGTAAGGGAATCATCACTCTCGCCGTAATTGGCATGGTCGTTGGCGTGCTGATGGCGTTCGGACCGCTGGTTGTGAATTTCTTCAACGATCGCGGGCTCCGCACGGCCGACATAACCGCAGGTGGCGAGCCTGCCAGCGTGGGTGTAGACGGCACGTGGCAGGTGGTGAGCGGCGCCGGAGACAACACCTCACAGGCCGGGTACACCTTCGACGAGAAGCTGCCGGCGGGTACCAAGACCACCTCGGGCCGCACCGAAGAGGTTGAGGGCGAGCTCAAGGTCGTCAACAAGAAGGTGACAGAAGGCCAGGTCACGGTGGATGTTGCCAGCATTAGCAGTGACGTAGAGAAGCGCGACATCAACGTGCGCAACAACATTCTGCATACCGATAAGTTCCCGAAGGCCTCGTTCACGCTGACGGAGCCCGCGGACGTGTCCAAACTGCCGGACAATGGCACGACTGACACGGTGAGCATCACCGGCGACCTGGAGCTGCACGGCAAGAAGAACAAGGTGACCGCCGAGCTGAAGGTTCTGCGCACCGGCGAGCACGTGATCCTGCAGGGCAACATTCCTTTTAAGCGTGGCGACTACGACATTCACACGCCGCAGTTCGTTGCCGCAACGATTGCCGATGAAGGCACCATCGATCTGTTGCTGGTGCTAGAGCAGGTTAAGTAGGCTCGGTCGCATGTCTCCGGAGATGCTCAAGTACTCGCGCATCATGCGCATCGTCGTGCTGTTGTTCTTTATCGGCTATCTGCTGTGGAAGGGCACGGGGCTGACGTATTTCTTCGCCGCGTTCTGTGTGCTGTTCCTGGCCGCCACGTGTTACCAGCTGTGGCAGGCCAGGAATTAGCCGATAATATACATTATGACACTTTAACTTCCCATCACGCTGGACAGCGCCGCACTACCTTCCACAGAGCCCTGCGCCTGCCCCACCGGCCCCTCGCATGTACGCCCCAGCGGTTCGCCGCGGAAACGCTTCAGAATGAAGTCGATACCAAACGCGCCGCCCGTCACCGCCTGAATGAAGTGATTGTATTCACCCACCGGCGGCATGATGTCGTCGCGGTATTCGACCTGCGCGCCCTTTTCGCACCACTTACGCGCTAGTTCCTTCGCCTGGTTGTATTCGACGTTTTTGTCATGACGCCCAGATATCACCATCACCGGCGCCACCGGACGTTTAGTGCCAATGCGCTGACGCTCCATAGCCTCCCGCGCCTCGGGCATGTCATCCAACAGCTCATCGAGCGACTTGCCTGACTTGGTCCACTCGCTAGTCTTCTGGTGGCCGTACTTGTCCGTAATCTCGTTGGTACACATCGTCGACAGGTCCTTGAGCGCCTGCTTTCCCTTGTCGTTCAGATGCTCGTCCAGCAACGGCTGCAGGTGCGGATAACGCTCCAACAGCCCGTTGATCGTAAAGCCGATCGCACCCACCAGGTCAGATCCATCAATGTTGCGCTGCACCGCCTCCAGGTCCGCCGGCGGCGCGGATGCGTAAGCGCCGACCACATTCAGCTCCGGAGCGTATTCCGCCGCCGCTTCGACCGCCGCTGCCGACGCGCCACCGCCCTGCGAGTGCCCGTAGAACGCCACCGGCCCGTCACCCACGCCTGCCGCGCGTGCCGCATCCAGCATCGCGTGCGCCTGGTCGTCGCGGTTCATGTACGTGTGCATTTCCGGCGTTCCCATGCCGATGTAGTCCGTCACCACCACGCGCACCCCCTTGGAGGCGAACACCCAGTCGTAGATGCCCTCCAGGTTCACCAAACGCTTCGACTTGATCGGACCCGGCTGCCCATCCAGCGGCCAGTTTTTACTCGGCGCGCACTGGTCGCCCTGCCCGACCGTTCCACGGCCGATCACCACCGTTGGGCGTGGCCCCTTACCCTTCCACTCCACGACTGGCTCCACGATATAGCCGCTAACCTGGGTTTTCTTCCCATCCGAGGTGGTCGTCGTGTATTCGATCCGGTCCACCGTCTTCGGCATCCTCATGTGCAGGTCACCGAATACATTGGAGTATGCGACCTTCTCCCTCTTCGTCACCTCCGCCGCCTGGGCTGGCGAGATGAAACCGGCAAATGCAATAGCTGTTGCGCATGCGAGCGCTGCTGTCTTTTTGATCATTGTTTTGTTTTAACAAACCAAATACCCCCAATGGGGTAAAAATGAAAAACTTTGCCAAAGGAAACTAAGGGCGTCAATAAGTTAGGTGCATGGACCTCAGCAACATCCGCATCGGCACCGCATCGGCCGGCCTCCAGATCGAAGGATCGCCGCGCCCCAACAACTGGAGCGAGTGGGTCGCCAAAGACGGCACCACCCCGCACCCCACCACCGACCACTGGCGCCGTTGGCGCGAGGACAACCAACTCATGAGCGAACTCGGCCTGCAGATCGCCCGCGTCGGCGTGGAGTGGTCGCGCGTAGAGCCCGAACCCGGCCGCTACGACCACGACGCGCTAAAGCGCTATCGAGAAGAGTTCCTCGACCTGCGCGAACGCGGCATTGAACCGCTGGTCACTCTGCACCACTTCGGCCATCCCGCCTGGTTCGAAGCCACCGGCGCCTTCACCCGCGAATCGAACGTCGAGATCTTCCTGCGCTACGTCGACGTCGTGCTTGACCACCTGGGCGACGTGGTCACCGACTGGATCACCATCAACGAGCCAAACGTCTTCGCCACCGAAGCGTACCTCTTCGGCTCCACCCCACCCGGCCGCGGTGGCCTCGCCAAGGTCCGCCCGTGCCTGCGGAACATGGCAGCCGCACACCTGCTGGCCTACCAGCGCATCCACTCGCGCCTTGACAATCCGCGCGTGACCTTCGCCCACCACCGCCGCGTTTTCGCCCCCATGAACCCGCGCAACCCCATCCACCGCGCATTAACTCCCCTGGTCGAATGGCTTTTCCAAGGGGCAATCGAGCCCGCCTTCTTCGAAGGCCGCTTCCACCCACTCTTCGGCCACCCCGGCGTCGACCTCCCCAGCGGCGGGGTCTTCGCCGATGCTGTCGCCATTAACTACTACTCGCGCACTGCGGTTCGCGGTTTCTCTGACGCCACCTTCCCCAATACCCCCACCAACGACCTCGGCTGGGAAATCTACCCGCCGGGGATTGCTGAGGTCTCCGCCGAGCTCGCGGAGCGCTACCAACTGCCGGTGTGGATCACGGAGAACGGCACCGCCGACGCGGATGAGCGTTTCCGCTGCGCATTCATCCTGGACCACCTGGCGGAACTCTCCCGCGTTCCTGCCGTGGAGCGCTACTACCACTGGTGCTTCGTGGACAACTGGGAATGGTCCGAAGGCATGGCGCAGAAGTTCGGCGTGGTCGACGTTGATCGGCAGGCCAAGCCCGCCGCCCGCCTATTGCAGGCGCTGATCCGCGAAGGCGCCATTACCCCGGAGATCAGCGCTCAATTCAGAGAGGACGGCCACTGATGCTGCACACCCTCACCGCCGCCGAGCGCGAGCCGAAACTGTTCTTCTGGAAGTTCGGCATAGCCTTCTTTGGCTCCGTCATCGCCTGGGCCGGACCGACTCAGCTGTTGCTGGGACTGCAGATGATCGAACTGCGCCCGGATAGCAAAGAGGAATCCCTCGCCCTACTCATGATGCTCGGCGGCGCGACCGCCGTGGTATCCAGCCTGATCACCGGTTATGCCGCCGACCGCAGTTGGTTCTGGGTGAACCGCTGGGGCAAACGACTGCCCTGGGTGTTGCTGGCCGCTCCCCTGGTCACGGTCGGCTTGTTTCTGATGTCCTTCACACCCAGCTTCTGGGTCCTCACCGGACTGTGGTGCCTAGTGCAGGTCTTCGTTGCGTTTGTGACGAACAACCTCATGACAGTCACCGCCGACGTCGTGCCGCAGGAAAAGTTTGGGCTCGTCTCTGGCATTGTCGGCGCCACATACACCTTCGGAATTGTCGGCGGGACTGCTGTCGCAACAGCTTTGCCGATTACGCAGGCTTACTGGGCTGTGGGCGTCATTTCCCTTGTATTCATCTTCCAATTCGCCGTCGGGCGCGGCCACGTTGATTCGCACGTTCGCCCGCATAATTCGCTGTCTGTCACGGTCGGCGACGAAGGGTCCTACCGCAACTATTGGCTGGTTTTCGCCAGTCGCTTCGTGATTCATCTGGCCAATTACACCAGCCTGTTCTACTTGCTGTACTACCTGCGGGATCACATCGGCGTGCCGGATCCAGACGCCGGCGTGCTGATGCTGACCGTGCTGTATGCAGTGTTCACCATCATCACCGCGATTGTCAGCGGCAATGTGTCGGATCGGATTGGCCGGCGGAAGATCCTGGTTGTCGTGTCGGCGTTCGGGGTGGCGGCGGCTACGGGCATGATGACGATCGCCACCGGCATGGGGTTGGTCTGTGCCGCGGCGATTCTGTTGGGTATCAGTTGGGGTGTTTTCAGCAGCGTGGATCAGGCCATGGTCAACGAGTCGTTGCCCAGCAAGAAGAACCGCGCGCGCGACGTGTCGCTGATGTCGCTCACCCAGGGGGTCAGCAACATGTTCTGTGGCGGCCTAGCCGCACTCGCGCTGAGGCATTTTGACTACCCCGGCATGTTCCTCATGTGCAGCATCATCTGCATCGTCGGCGCGCTGATGGTGCTGCCCGTCACCTCTTCGAAGTAGTGGCTAGTACGGCGGTTCCCCTTCGTTGCGTTGCATTATTTCCGCGTTCAACTGGCGCACAACCCGTGCCTTCCGAACCCCGCGTTCTGCGAAGTTCTCGCGAGCGAGAGGACCGTCGGGCGTGGTCACAACCTGGTGGCCGTCACCGTGGGAGGTCCACACCTCCGTGCCGTCTGCATGCAGCGCAACGTCCCAGGTACCAGCCGTTTTGAGCCGGTGATGGGTACGACACAGCAGGTGCATGTTCGCGGTGCTCGTCGGACCGCCATCGGCATGTCGGTGTACATGGTCGACGTCGCACGCGTACCCCGGCACGTCGCATCCCGGGAAACGGCAGTGCCCATCGCGCCCTGTTACTGACGCCCGCAGCAGCTCCGTCGCCTGGTAGCCCTCCGTCGTGGTGTACCCGGGGGCCGCCAGGTGGGTGACTTTCTTGAGCCACTCGCAGCTGGCGGCCTCTGACAACCAGTGATCCTCGGCGAATATTCCGCGAGGTTGCGGGGTGACTGCCTTGTACAGGTTCAGGGTGACTTCGGTAGTGATGCTTTGGTCGAGCATTGCCAGGAAGGCCTCGCCCATGGAGCAGCCACGCTTGGTTGCAGCCGACTTCACGGCTTTGTGCAGTTCCACACCACGCAGACGCGGAACGATGAGGGTGATCGCCGTGGTCTCGTTCTGACCGCGGTCGAAAAAGAGCTCGGGAGCGTTCGTATCCTTTGGCGGGGCTTTATCGTGCGGAGTCGCCAACACGTCCCGATTGCCCACGACCGTCTTCACCTTGTTATAGGCAGCCCGCGGAGTGGGAACATGCTGGTTGGGACGGGTAGGGCTGAGGGCTTTGAGAATCCCTTCCTCAACATGGGCGCGCTTCTCGGGGGCCACAGCCTGGACTGCTTCAGTGATCTGCTGGATGTGGCGGATGGTAAACGCACCGCTACGGAAGAGTTCGTGGATCCGCGGGAATGCGGCAAGCATCAAGCCCGCGTCGGCGTAATTGGCCGCCACTACCTTGCTAATACCGAAGCGCACCGCGATCTTCGATACATGATCGGGAACGAGGTCGTCCGGGGCCGGAGTAGACTGCTCGACCATAGCAAGATGCGTCAGGTTTAAGGTGCGGGACGTGACCGTCAGCGGATCGTCGGAACGCGCGAGACGGTAGTAGGGCTCAGTGGTTTCTGGTGGTGGTTCGGCGGGTGTGGTGGCGTGTGCAGTGGTGTTCATGCGATCCCCTTGTGTGAACTAACACCATACTAGAACACATGTTCCAACTGAGTCAACACTTTTGCCGCATTAAAAGCTAACTCTGCAGTATAACTAGAATGTTCGTTCGAATCTAATCAGACTGCCGAACTCCCCCGAATCATGTAGAAATAGAGGCATGAGCACTTTGGATCTCTCCCAAGAAACCGTCCTTATTACAGGCGCCAGCTCGGGTCTCGGCAAGGAATTCGCCCTCCAGCTGGCAGCCAAGGGTGCGAACCTCGTTCTGGTCGCACGTCGTCAGGATCGGCTGAATAGGATTGCGGCGGAGATTAAGAGGCGTCACAAAGTAAAGGTCGAAGTAATAGCCAAAGACCTATCGGAACACGGCGTGGCAGGCGAGATTTCGTGGGAGCTATCGACGCGCGGAATCACGGTAACCTCACTGATCAACAACGCGGGCTTCGCTAACTACGAATCCTTCAGCGACGTGCCGACCGACAGCCTGCGCGCAGAGATCGCGGTGAACGTCCACGCGCTAGTAGAGCTGACGCACATGTTCCTGCCGCGGTTCGAAGAGCGCGGAAATGGCTTCATCCTGAATGTGTCGTCGATCGCGGGGTTCCAGCCCTCCCCCGGCATGGTGGTCTACGGTGCGACGAAGGCTTTCGTGCTGTCATTCACGGAAGGGCTGTACGCGGAGCGGAAGGGCTCGGGGGTGCGGATCATGGCGCTGTGCCCCGGACCGACGGAGACGGAGTTCTTCCGGGTGGCGGGCAGCGACCGCGCCGACGGCGGTCTCAAGCGCATGAGCAGCCACGACGTGGTCGCAGCGGGCATCGAAGCGCTGCTGCGCAAGTCGCCGCCGCCATCGGTGGTCGCGGGTGCGCGCAACAAGCTGCTGACGAGTGTGTCGCAGCGCATGCCACGGCGCGTGATGACGGAGGTTATGGGCCGGCTGATGAAGCGCTAGCCAGGTTCAGCAAAAGCCGCTCATCGCGCGCCACCAACTGCACACCAACCGGCAGGCCATCGCGCCCCTTACCTGCGGGAATGTTCATCGCGGGATGGCCGGACACGTTCCACAGGGCGGTGTAGGCCACCGACGGAAGGCTGGCGATCTGCGCTGCCAGCATCCCCTTGCCCGTCAGCACACCGGCCCGCGCCGGGCGCGCAGCGACGGTCGGGGTCAGCAGCACATCGACCTCGTCGAACACCCGATCCAGCTGCTCCCCCAGCCGGTCGGAAAAGCTCTCGGCCCAGCGCAGCACCGGCCCCTGCGCCCACACGCCCGCCGCGCGCGTGACTTTGTGGCGCCCCTCGATGCGCTCGGGGTGCTCAAGGTCAGCGATCTCCTTGCGGATCCCCGCGAAGAACTGAGTCACAAACGCCGCCGTCGGATCCTTGTGGCGCAGCGTGTAATCGCGCACGTCGTGGCCCATTTCGCGCAGCCGCTCGGCCATCGCGCGCACGGCACGGACGTGGTCGCGGTGCGGTGGAGTCAGCGGCGTTGTGGGGCGCAGGCTTACGCCGATTCTTAGTGACGCCCCCTCGGATTCGGTCGCGACGGAATCAGACAGGGCGTCAAAAAGAAGGGCGCAGTCGCGTGCGGAACGAGCAATCGGGCCGGCGGTGCCGAGGCGACACCACAGATCCTCCCCTGGCAGTGTGCCGCGGGCGGGCTTGAGGCCGTACAGGCCGCAATGCGCGGAGGGGATGCGGATGGACCCGCCGCCGTCCCCGCCGACGGCAAAGGGCACCCAACCAGCAGCAACGGCGACGGCAGAGCCTCCGGAGGAACCGCCCGGGGTGAAGCGCGGGTTGTGCGGGTTGCGGGTGATGCCGCGGGCCTCGGACTCGGTGAACGGGAAGGCGCCGAAGGCGGGCATGGTGGTTTTGCCCAGGATGATGGCGCCGGCGTTGCGTAGGCGACGAACAATCTCGTCGTCAGCGGCCGCGGGCGTGGGGTTGGCGTTGGTGCCGTAGGTGGTGGGCACGCCGCGGACGTGGACTTCCTCCTTAATGAGCACCGGCACGCCGTGCAGCGGGCCGGGGTCAGTGGAGGAATCGAGTTCGGCGGCGGTGGCCAGAGCCTCGTCGTCGAGCAGCACCGAGATCGCATTGAAGTTCCGGTCCTGGGCGCGGATCCGGCGGAGGGCGCGTTCGATCAGGGGTACGGCGCCCCGATCCAAGGCCGCGGCGCGCCATTCGCTAGCGCTGAGCAATGGTCGCCTTCAGGTTCTCGCCGACGCGCTTGCCGGAGTGGATGCAGCCGCCGAGGAAGGTACCTTCCAGGGCGTTCTTGCCGTGCATACCGCCACCGCCGAAACCGGCAACCTCGCCAGCGGCGTAGAGGCCCGGCAGCACGGAGCCGTCGGTGCGCAGGCAACGGCCGGACAGATCAGTTTCAATACCGCCGAGGGTCTTGCGGGTCAGCACGTGCAGCTTGACGGCGATGAGCGGCCCCTTCGTCTCGTCCAGCAGTCGGTGCGGAGCGGCGCAGCGAACGATCTTGTCGCCCAGGTAGCCGCGGGCGGTGCGGATGTAGTTGATCTGCGAGTCCTTGCTGAACTTGTTGTCGATCTGGGAATCGCGGTCCTCGATGATGCGGCGGATCTCGTGCACGTCGAGTTCGGGCGCATCGTCGTCGGCGATGGCGTTCATGCCCTCGACCAGGGAGCCGAGGTCGTCGGCGACTACCCAGTCCTCGCCATGATCCATGAACGCCTTGACGGCTGGGTGCGTGCCGGGGCCGACCTTCGAGAGCAGGTTCTTGACCTTCTTGATGGTCAGATCCGGGTTCTGCTCGGAGCCGGAGAAGATGAACTCCTTGTCGGCGATCGCCTTGTTGAGGACGAACCACGAGTAACTGTGGCCAGTGGTACCGAGGTGCTTCATGGTGGTGATCGTGTCGCCGCCCGGGATGATGTTGGACGGGAAGCGCTTACCGGTCGCGTCCAACCACAGAGAGGACGGGCCAGGGATGATGCGGATTCCATGGCCAGGCCAGATGGAGTTCCAGTTCTTCATCCCCTCGGTGTAAGCCCACATGCGGTCGGTGTTGACGAGGTTCGCGCCGGCGGTTTCGCAAGTCTTGATCATGCGGCCATCCACGTGGGCCGGCACGCCGGTGACCATGTCGTTCGGGACCGGCCCCCACTGGTCGGTCGGCCACGCGCGGCGCACCAGGTCCAGGTTGCCGCCGATGCCGCCGGAGGTCACTACGACGGCGGACGCGCGCTGTTCGAACTCCCCCACGACCTTTCTTGAGGACGCCACGCCGCGGTCCAGATCGCTAGGTTCCAGCACGCTGCCGCGAACGCCGACGACGGCGTCATTTTCTACGATCAGTTCGTCGACCTGGTGGCGGAAGCGGAACTCGACCTTGCCTTCTGCCTCGGCGGCTTCGATGGGCTCGCGGAAGACGCGCACAACCTCGGGGCCTGTGCCCCAGGTCAGGTGGAAGCGGGGAACGGAGTTGCCGTGGCCGCTGGCGTCGCCGGAGCCGCGCTCTGCCCAGCCGACGGTGGGCAGCACGTTGAGGCCCAGGGACTTCAGGTAGTCGCGCTTCTCGGTGGCGGCGAAGCGAACGTATTCGCGCCCCCAGCGGCGGGGCCAGTAGTCGTTTTGGGTGTCGTCGAACTGCGCGGAGTTCTCCCAGTCGCGCCAAGCGAGTTCTTCGGAATCCTTGACTCCCATCAGCTTCTGCTCGGGGCTATTCACGTAGAACAAGCCTCCCAGCGACCAAAACGCCTGTCCGCCCAGGTTGTTGCGGTTTTCCTGGTCCAGGATCAGGACTTTCAAACCCGACTTCTGCGCCTCGTAGGCGGCGACGAGGCCAGCCAGGCCGGCACCGACGATGATGACATCGGGGTTGGTGGGAGTTGTCACGGGTGTTTCCTCTCGGTTAATCGCCAGTAGTTCTTATTACGCTAAAACTATCTGGCGACCCCCGCGGGGAAATCGCAAAACTATTTAGGGGCGAGTACGAATTGGACACACCCGATGTCATCGGCGGTGGCCAGGGCCTCGTGGAGAGCTAGCTGATAGTCCCAGAGTCGGCGGAAAACCGGGTCGAATCCGGCAGCTGCGGCCTGGCGTTCGCGGGACAGGAAGTTGGCGCGCCACAGGGGCAGCGTCGCGCGCAGGTGGGTGCTGAGGTTGTTCTCGGCGACCACGCGCAGTTGGGTGTGCTCGGCGGCGGCTTCACGAACCTGGCCGACGGTTGGGTATTCCAGGGCGGGCCAGACGTAGGCGCGCATCACGTCGAGGGATTCCCGGGCAGTCTCTCGCATCTCCTCGGTGGCCACGATCGACTGAATGACGGCCAGGCCGTCGTCAGACAGCATGCGGTCGACGGCTTTGAGGTAGTGGCTCAGCCCACCCAGACCCAGGGTCTCCATGCGTTCGACGGAAAAGATAGCCTCATAACGGCCGGACCACTGCCGGGGCGAGGGCACGGGGCCGGGTATGAGTTCCACATTGACCGCTCCCCCGACTCCGGCGGAATGGACACGGGCGCGGACGGCCTCGGCGTGCTCCTCATCGCTGGTCAACACGTCCACCCGAGCCCCGCGGCGGGCGGCCTGCACAGCCAGCTGCCCGCCCGAGGAGGGCATCTCCAATACGCGGTCGCCGGGGCCAACCTCCGCCTCGTCAAGCATCGTGTTGATGCGGCGACGCTGTGCATCGTCGAGGTCCAAGCGCTCCACCGGGTCCGGGTCACCGAACCAGGTAAAGTCGATCCCCTGATCGTGGGCACTGGTGCGAGAGGCGCTACTGAACTGGGCTGCGCCAGTGGCACGCGACGCACCCGCGTAGAGCTCGACAAGGGCCTCCGGTAGCTCCCCCGGCAGTGGACCGCGGCGCTTCGGCGAGCGGCGCGCGAAAAACTCCCCCACCTTGCCTTCGAAAGGCTGGGCAAGCAGAATTCCCAGGATCTCCGGGAGGGGCTCGGCGTTCCATTCGCCGGCCATGTAACCCTCCGCAAGGCCCAACCACCCCTCGGCGACCACCCGATCGATCACCTGGCCATCCCGAACGACCATGTGCGGCACCGAGCCGGCGTCCAGACCAATACCGCGAGAAGACAGCAACGACTCGAGTCGCGAGGTAACACCTTCAGCGCGGCGACTCATGAAGCGGGCGTGCGGGGTGGCAACGAGGTGCGGCCAGCGCTCCTCGTCGATGTACGGCGACGTCATCCTGCCCTCCTTATGCGCTGTGACTCCCCCCGAAGTTACTAGGAAAACCACACCAAACTTCCGAGGCACAACCGAAAGATAAGGAAAATTTCAGATCCGGGGGCTCTCGGTGTGAACGCTACGCAGGAAACAATTAGGATAGTGCCGGATAACAACCATCATTGAGGAGAGAAGCAACTACATGACCAGCAAAACCAACCGCCACCACGTCGTCATCATCGGCGCGGGCTTCGGCGGCCTCTTTGCGGCGAAGAAGTTCAAGAACGAGAACGTCCAGGTCACCATCGTCGACCGGACGAACCACCACCTGTTCCAGCCGCTGCTGTACCAGGTTGCGACCGGCATCCTCTCGGAGGGAGAAATCGCCCCGTCCATCCGCCAGATCCTCGCGGACCAGGACAACGTCCGCGTGGTGAAGGGCGAAGTACGCAACGTGGACATCGCCGAGCAGACCGTGACCGCCGACCTAGGCGGCAAGGATGCCGTTCTGAAGTATGACTCGCTGATCCTGGCAGCTGGTGCCGGCCAGTCCTACTTCGGCAACGAGCAGTTCGCAGAGTTCGCGCCGGGCATGAAGTCCGTCGACGACGCGCTGGAGATCCGTGCCCGCGTGACCGGCGCCTTCGAACGCGCCGAGATCACCAACGATCCGGTAGAGCGCGAGCGTCTGCTGACCTTCGTCGTCGTGGGCGCGGGCCCCACCGGTGTGGAGCTGGCGGGTCAGCTGGCCGAGATGTCCCACCGCACCCTGCGCGACGAGTTCCGTGAGATCGACACCGAGGACACGCGCATCCTGCTGATCGACGGCGGCTCGCAGGTCCTGGCTCCGTTCGGCAAGCGCCTGGGCCGCAAGGCCGCCCGCCGCCTAGAGGACCTGGGCGTGGACATCATCCTGAACTCCCTGGTGACCGACGTTTCCAAGGAGGGCGTGCGCTACAAGGACATGAAGACCGACGAAGAGTTCTTCGTTCCTTCCTACGCCAAGATCTGGTCTGCGGGTGTGGCCGCCTCCCCGCTGGGCAAGCACGTAGCGGAGCAGGCTGGCATCGAGGTCGACCGCGCGGGCCGCGTGCCAGTGAACGCCGACCTGACCCTGGGCGATCACCACAACATCTTCATCGTCGGCGACATGATGAGTAAGGACGGCCTGCCCGGCGTGGCCCAGGTCGCTATGCAGGGTGGCCAGTACGCCGCCAAGACCATTCTGGACGAGATCAACAACGGCACCTCCCACGAGGGCCGCGTGCCGTTCAGCTACTTCGACAAGGGCTCCATGGCCATCGTCTCCCGCTTCAACGCGGTGGTGAAGATGAACAAGGCCGAGGTCTCCGGCTTCCTGGGCTGGGTCATGTGGTTGGTGCTGCACCTGCTGTACATGGTTGGCTTCCGCAACCGCGCTGTGGCTGCGTTCAGCTGGGGCCTGAACTCCGTATCCCGTCGCCGCTGGCAGCTGGTGGCCACCCGCCAGCAGCTGCACGCCCGCAACGCGCTGCGTAAGCTCCGCGAACTGGAGGATAAGGAAGAGATCCGCTCCATCGAGGTGCGCGATAACCTGCGCTTCGGCGAGGGTCGCGACACCCGCGCGGTATCCGACTAGCCCCTACTTATTGGGCTGCATATCCGGCACAACCTGCGTCTTGAGGAAAGTCAGGGCGCAGCGTTTGCCGGTTTTTTCATTCTTGTGCTCGATGCGAAACAGGTGGGTGGTGCGCCCGATGTGCTCGGCCTCGGCGGTGGCGATGATGGTGTCCCCCTTGACCGATGGGCGCAGGAAGTGCGTCTGGTTCGAGGTGCCGACTACGGCCGGGCCGGCGCCTGCAGCAACGAAGCTGGCCATGGAGCCGGCGGTCTCCCCCAGGCTGGCGTACACGCCGCCGTTGGTCACACCCCAGGGCTGCAGATGATCTTCTGTGATCTCGAGGGCAAGCTCCAGCTTGTTCGGCCCGACGGCGCGGTACTGCACGCCCAGGGTGCGGTCGAGGGTGGGGTGCCGAGCCAGCAGCTCGTTGAGGGTGGAGATCTCCTCAGTAGTGAGTTCGCGCTCTGCGGCAACACGGCTTAGTTCAATGAAAATATTGGACATGCGCCTAAGCCTAACCAAGACGTCGCCCTGTAAGATGTAAAACCATGACTACTGCTGAAGGAACCGCCCAAATCGGTGTTGTTGGCCTGGCCGTCATGGGCTCCAACATCGCCCGGAACTTTGCCAACAACGGTCACACCGTGGCCGTCTACAACCGCACCACCGCGAAGACCGAGAAGTTCATGGAGGACTTCGGCGAGACCGGCAACTTCGTTCCCTCGGAGACGATCGCCGATTTCGTTAAGTCGCTGGAGCGGCCACGTCGCGCGCTCATTATGGTGCAGGCAGGTGCTGGTACGGACGCCGTCATCTCCCAGCTCGCCGAGGAAATGGACGAGGGCGACATCATCATCGACGGCGGTAATGCGCTGTACACCGACACGATTCGCCGTGAAGCTGAGATGTCCGAGCGTGGCCTGAACTTTGTCGGCGCCGGCATCTCCGGTGGCGAAGAGGGCGCGCTGAATGGCCCGGCGATTATGCCCGGTGGACCGGCGGAATCCTGGGAGGCTCTGGGCCCGCTGCTGGAGTCCGTGGCCGCGAAGGTCGATGGCACCCCGTGCGTGACCCACATTGGCCCCGACGGAGCGGGGCACTTTGTGAAGATGGTGCACAACGGCATCGAGTACGCAGACATGCAGGTCATCGGCGAGGCCTACCAGCTGCTGCGCTACGGCGCGGGCATGGAGCCAGCGGAGATCGCCGAGGTCTTTAAGACCTGGAACGAGGGCGACCTGGATTCCTACCTGATCGAGATCACCGCCGAGGTGCTCTCCCAGGTGGATGAGAAGACCGGCAAGCCGCTTGTCGACGTGATCGTTGACTCCGCAGGCCAGAAGGGCACCGGTCGCTGGACTGTGAAGGCGGCGCTGGACCTAGGCATCCCCACCACCGGTATCGGTGAGGCCGTGTTCGCCCGTGCGCTGTCCGGCGCCCGCGAGCAGCGCGACGCCACCATCGGCAACCTGCCTAGCGGCGAGCTATCCACCCTGGACGTGCCGAAGGAGGAGTTCATCGAGGACGTCCGCCGTGCGCTGTACGCCTCCAAGTTGGTGGCCTACGCGCAGGGCTTTGACGAGATCAAGGCGGGTTCCGACGAGCACAAGTGGGACGTCGATCCCCGCGACCTGGCCACCATTTGGCGCGGCGGATGCATCATCCGCGCGAAGTTCCTGAACCGAATCCGCGAGGCCTATGACGCCAACGCGGAGCTGCCCTCCCTGCTGCTGGACCCGTACTTCAAGGGCGAGCTGGGCAGTTTGATCGACTCCTGGCGCCGCGTGGTTATCCTGGCTACCCAGCTGGGCCAGCCGGTTCCGGTGTTCGCCTCTTCCCTGTCCTACTACGACTCGCTGCGTGCAGAGCGTTTGCCGGCAGCCCTGATCCAGGGGCAGCGCGACTACTTCGGCGCCCACACCTACCGCCGCACCGACCGCGAGGGCTCCTTCCACACTCTGTGGTCCGGGGATCGCAGCGAGGTCGAGGCGTAATTGTCCCGATCAGAGTTCGGAAAGCTTGGGCTGGATGACTGCATCACCAAGGAGCTTTCCGCCGAGGGGATAACCAAGCCCTTCCCGATTCAGGCGGCCGCCATCCCCGCGGCCGTCGAGGGGCGCGACGTTCTGGGCCGAGGACCGACAGGTTCCGGCAAGACATTCACGTTCGGGCTGCCGATGATTCAGTTGTTGAGGCGGGGGGCGTCCAAACCAAAGAAGCCGCGTGGCGTGGTGCTGGTGCCGACCAGAGAGCTGGCGACGCAGGTGCGCTCGCGGCTGGATCCGATCGCTAACGCAGCAGGTCAGCGACTGCTGGAGGTCGTCGGCGGGGTGAAGATTCAGCGCAACGTTACGGCGCTGGCGCGGCCGGTCGACATTCTGGTGGCCACGCCGGGGCGCGCGCTGGACCTGCTGGGTCAGGGGATGCTGGACTTTTCCGACGTGAAGGTCGTGGCCATCGACGAGGCCGACCAGATGGCCGACATGGGCTTTCTGCCGCAGGTGACGAAGCTGCTGGATCGCATGCCGAAGCAGGCTCAGCACCTACTGTTTTCCGCCACACTCGACGGCGATGTGCAGGTGCTGGTGGACAAGTACATGCGCGATCCGGTGACGCACTCTACGGGTGAAGCCACCGCTAGCGTGGACACGATGAACCACCTGCTGGGTGTGGTGAGCAGCCGCGAGGAACGCAACGAGCTGATCGTGAAGATTGGAAAACTGCGTAAGCGGACTGTAATGTTCATGCGCACCAAGTACGCAGTGGACCGGCAGGTAAAGAAGCTGGTGCGCGCGGGCGTGCCCGCCGTGGGAATCCACGGAAACAAGGGGCAGAATACGCGCCAGTCGGCGCTGGATGGCTTCACGGAAGGCAAGAACTCCGTGCTGGTGGCAACCGACATTGCCGCCCGCGGGATCGACGTGAAGGGCGTGGAGCTGGTCGTACACATCGATCCGCCCGCGGAACACAAGGCGTACGTCCACCGGGCCGGGCGCACGGCGCGCGCCGGGGCCAGTGGCACGGTGGTCACGCTAACCTTCGCCGATACACAGCAAGCCACCGAGAAAATGATGGCCAAGGCGGGCGTGCACCCCACCGTGCTGCCGGGTTCACAGTTGATCGCCGAGTTGAAGAAGATTTAGGAGTCGAATTACTCAAGTGGAAATACTGCTTTCCATAATCGGGCTAGTGCTATTTGTGCTGCTGACGGGCGCTACGGGCCTGTTCGTGGCCGTGGAGTTCGCGATGACGGGGCTGGAGCGCTCCACCATCGACGAGCACGCCCGCACCAAGGGCGACGGCACTGCGAAGCTGGTGCAAAGGGCGCACGGGCAGCTGTCCTTCCTGCTGTCCGGGGCGCAGCTGGGCATCACGATCACTACCTTGGCCACCGGCTATCTGGCGGAGCCGATCCTGGCGAAATTCTTCAACCCGCTGCTGGAGCTAATAGGGCTGAGCGAAGCCGTCGCAATGCCTATCGCGCTGGTGCTGTCACTGATCGTGGCGACGGTGCTGTCGATGGTCTTCGGCGAGCTGGTACCGAAGAACCTGGCGATCACCAATCCGCTGGATACCGCTCGGACGACAATCCGGCCGGTGTGGGCCTTCAACGTGGCGCTGAAGTGGTTCATCAACGGGATGAACGCGATGGCCAACGCGATTGTGCGGAGGCTGGGGATTGAGCCGGCGGACGAGTTGGCGTCCGCACGATCGGCCGAAGAACTATCGGCGCTGGTGCGTAACTCAACGGGCAACGGTGGATTCACCGAGTCGAAGGCGCGGATTCTGGACCTGTCGCTGCGGTTTAGTGACGCCTCAGCGGAGGATGTGATGACACCCCGTTCGACCGTCGAATCTCTGACTGTCGAGGACACCGCACAGGATCTGATCGAGCTGGCGTTAGAGACCGGCCACTCGCGCTTCCCCGTGACGCGCGGGGATCTGGACGATACCGCGGGCGTGGTGCACGTGAAGGACGCACTGACCATTTCCCACGAGGCACGCCCCACCACCACACTGGATAAATTGATGAAGGCCGTGCCCTCGGTGCCGGATTCCTTGAGTGGCGATGACGTGCTGAACCGGGTGCGGGCCGCGGGCTCGCAGCTGGTGATGGTTGTAGACGAATACGGCGGCACCGCCGGGATCGTGACCATTGAGGACGTGGTCGAGGAGATCCTCGGCGAGGTGTGGGACGAGCACGACGACGCGGAAGAGGACAAGGAGGTCCGCAAGGCGGGCACCAGCTGGGAGGTTTCCGGGCTGGTGCGCACCGACGAACTGCCGGATGCGGTGGGATACACCGCGCCGGATGGCGATTATGACACGCTCGGCGGGTTGATCATGGCCACGCTGGGTCGCATCCCCACCGAGGGTGACGAAGTGCTGCTGCCCGACGGCTGGCGCGCCACGGTCAAGGAGATGGATAACCGCCGTGTGGATAGAGTCCTGCTGCGACCGCTGACCGAGGAGGAGGCAAACTAATGAGTGACATTTGGGCCATAGTTCTCGCCGTCTTCCTGCTGGCACTCAACGGGTACTTCGTGGCGGTGGAGTTCGCACTGATTTCCTCGCGCAAGGATCGCCTGGATTCCATGATCGCCGCGGGCAACAAGCGCGCCGAGCGGGTGCAGTACGCCGCGGAGCACCTGTCGATC
Organism: Corynebacterium sp. LK28; assembly: GCF_014335105.1. Lineage (NCBI taxonomy): Bacteria > Bacillati > Actinomycetota > Actinomycetes > Mycobacteriales > Corynebacteriaceae > Corynebacterium > Corynebacterium sp. LK28. Next base: position 261,250 of record NZ_PDGZ01000014.1, read on the forward strand.
ATGCTGGCGGGCGCGCAGTTCGGCATCACCATCGCTTCCCTGCTGCTGGGTAAGGTCGGCGAACCCGCGATCGCGCACCTGATTGAGGCGCCCTTCGAGGCACTGGGAATGCCGCCGGAGTTGTTGCACCCGGTCGGCTTCACGATCTCCCTGCTGCTGGTGACCATGCTGCACATCATCCTGGGCGAGATGGTGCCGAAGAACATTGCTCTGGCCGGGCCGGAGACCGTGGCGACGTTCGTGGTGCCCCTGCACCTGCTGTTCGTGAAGGTCACGAACCCGATCATGCAGCTGCTGAACTGGATCGCTCGCCAGACGCTGAAGCTGATGGGCGTGGAACAGAAGGACGAGCTGGACTCCACCGTCTCCCCGTCCGAGCTGGCCAGCATGATCCAGGATTCCCGCTCCGAGGGGCTCATCGCCCCCGAGGAAGCCACCCGGTTGAACAAGGCGCTGGGATCTTCCCGCCGCACGCTGGACGAGGTGCTGATTCCCCTCGCCGACGTGCATTGCATCCTGCAGGAAGGCCCGCGCATGCAGGTCGCGGCCGTGGAGAAGGCGGTGCAGGAAACCGGGTACTCCCGCTTCCCCGTCACCGACAAGAGGGGCAAGTGGATCGGCTATGTCCACGTCAAGGACGTGCTGGACAATCTGGTGGAACCCAACGGGCAGCTGGACACCACAGACATTCGCCCGCTGCTGCGGGTAAAGTCCGGCTCCAGCTTCGACGTTGCCATGCGAAACATGCGGCGCACCTCTAGCCACATCGCCGCGGTGGAAGGTACCAATGGCCAGATCATTGGCATGATCACGCTGGAGGACATCATCGAGGAGCTCGTCGGCACCGTCCGCGACTGGACCCATGACTGAGGTACTGCACGACTGGCGCGATAGACAGGCCGCCCACCGGGAACGCGTACAGCGCCTAACTGAGGGTCACCGCCAGCGCCGCGCGGAGGGTGAACGGCACCCGGTATGGGATTTCATGTTCACCTACTACCCCATTACTCCTGGGAAGTTGAGCCGCTGGCATCCGGGCGTCAATAAGGGTGTGGTGTGGGACGGCAACGACGACCTGCCGCACTACAAGGACCACTACGTGCGCCGCGGCGATGTGTGGACCCTCGACGTGGAGCGGCACCTGGCAGCGCGGGGCAAGACGGTGCGCTATATCGCGCGTCTGCTGGAGGCAACGTACCGGCACCCGCCCGTGCTCGGCTGTTTCGGGCTGCACGAGTGGGCGATGGTCTACAAGGACACGCCACGCCACCCCGAGCCTTTGCGGCTGGGTGCGGCCGGTACCGACGAGGTTGTTGAGGCTTCGCAGTTGAAGTGCACGCACTTCGACGCTTATCGCTTTTTTACGGACGCCGCCGCGCCCCGCAACGCCCACACCCCAACGCGCGACGCGCAGCCCCAGTTGGAACAGCCGGGCTGCCTGCACGCCACCATGGATCTGTACAAATGGGCGACAAAGCTGGGGCCGCTGGTGCCCGGCGAGGTATGGCTGGATAGCTTCGAGCTGGCATGCGACGTACGGCGGCTAGACATGGAGGCATCGCCGTATGACCTGCGCGAATGGGGGTTCGAGCCCGTGCGGATCGAAACGGCCGCGGGACGGGCGGAGTACGTGCAGCGACAAAAGGGGCTGATGGATCGCGGGCAGCGCCTGCGCAAGCAACTGCTGGCCTACACTGGATAGAAAACTACCGGGAGGATTCAATCGTGGCACGTCACGCAAGCGGGAAGCAGAACTATCGGATCGCCGGATGGATCTGGGCTGCGTTGGCGGCAGTGATTGTGATCGCAGTGATGGTGGTCGGGTGGATCGTGCTGGCGCGCAACAACCAGGATCAGCTGGCGGCGCCGGAATGCCCGCAGGGGGATTTCGTGGTGCAGGTGTGGGCTGCGGATACCGCTGGATTGCAGCCGAAGGTCGACGAGTTTAACGAGGCCAACGAGGTCCAGTTGGACCACTGTCTGAAGGCGGAGGCGGTAGAGAAGCCGGATGCGGAGGCCATTGCCGCGTACAAGGCATGGGGTGAGGGCGGTCATCCGGGCGCCGCGCTGTGGCAGCCGGCGGATCGGCAGAAGGCCGACGAGGCCTTGGCGGTCTCCAAGGTGGAGATCGGAGAAGAGAAAAATGGTGTGTTGGCCCCACAGTTGCGGGACAAGGCACTGCCCGAGTTGGATCAGCGGGCGCGGGGAGCTTTCTTAAGGCAGTTCTAGGTCTAAGCCATGCGGCGACGGCGGCGCTCGGCGAGCTCGTCGATAGCCGCGTCCTGGACGACCTTCTCAGAGGGGAAGGAAGTAATCGTGCCGGTGAGTTCCTTCATCAGCCCCGGGACAGCGATGCCGAATACGCCCTGGCCACCGTTGAGGAGGTCGATGACTTCCTCCGAGGAGCGGCACTCGTAGACGGTGTGGCCGTCGGAGACAAGGGTGATGCCGGCGAGGTCGTCGACGCCCAGGTTCTCCAGCTTTTCTACCGCCTTGCGGATGTTCTGCAGGGAGATGCCCGTATCCAGCAGGCCCTTGACGATCTTCAGCACCAGAATGTCGCGGAAGGAGTACAGGCGCTGGGAGCCGGAGCCCGCGGCGTTGCGGATGCTCGGCTGCACCAGCTTGGTGCGTGCCCAGTAATCCAGCTGGCGGTAAGTGATGCCAGCTACCTGGCAGGCGATCGGCACTCGGTAGCCGACCTCGTCATCGGGGCCATGGACGTCGAAAAGGGCATCCTGCATGGGAAAGACTCCTGGTGTAATTTCAATTCTCTTCTAAAGATTAGACCGGTTCGCGACATAGTCAACCGCTAGCCGAGAATTACTTTAACACGAGTCACAAAAATCACACGTGTAACAACACGCGTGTCATTCTTTCAACCAGTCGTCGAGGTCGCTAGATAGACCCAGGCCCTCCCACATCTGTTGGAAATCGGAGTCTGCGTTGTCGCTGGCGCTGAAGCCCATCTCCGCCGGATCCCAGTCGAGGAGGAAGTCCACCTGGTCGCCATCCTCGTCCACCTGCTTGAGCTTCGCTTCCAGCTCTTCCACCCAGGCGGGGTTCACGCGGATCAGTGCGCTTTCCACTCCTGGAGCCACCCGCACGTCGAAAAGCACACCCGCGTGCCACAGAGGTTCCAGGGTGGAAGGACGGAGGTCGATGTAGCGTTCGGACTCCCCCTCCTCCAGCACCAGGCCGGCGGTCATCTGACCGCGGGAGTTGGTGGCGATGCGGGCAAACCAGGGGTCGCGCGCCTCGTCGTTTTTGAGGATATTCGCCAGTACCTCGGCATCCGTGGGGCGCCCGCCCAAATCCACCGTGGGTTCTACCCAGATCGGCAGGATGTGGGTGCGTTGGGGCGTCATAAAGATAAGGCAGTCAGCCACCGGACTGCCGCAACCAAGGGCGCTGGCGACCGCGCGGCCGAGAAAGACGACCTCGGTGCCTTTGCCGTTATCCAAGGTTGCCCTTCACCAGAGCGGTGTTGAGGGAAATGATCAGCGCGGACATCTCGCGGGCGGTTTCGGCGGAGCGCTGCTTTGCGTTCTCGTCGCGACCGTGGGCCAGCGGGTCGGCGATGCGGGACACCATGTCCAGCTGGCGGTTCGCGATGGTCAGCAGCGACTTCAGGTGGCGATTATCCAGCCCGTGGTCGGTCAGGTTCTGCGCGATCTGTACGATCTCCACGTCGTCGACCGAGTAGAAACCGGCCGGGTCAGCAGTGATCAGCCCCATGCGGATGAGTGCGCCGGTGAAGGAATCCTGCACGTTGGCACGCGCCGTGACGTCCGCGCGGGTCAGTCGGCGGGACTGGGCAGCGCGCATCTGTTCGGCGGAAATGGCGCCGGGGGCGGACTTGCGGGCGGCGGTCACCGGGGTGACCTTGCCGGAATCCATTGCCTCCAGGCGCTGGCGGATAACCTTCAGCGGCAGGTACTCGTCCCGCTGCAGGGTAAGGATGTAACGCAGCCGCGAAATATCCTCTGGCGAAAAGCGCCGGTAGCCGCTCTGCGAACGGCGTGGGCTAACCAGCCCTTCGGATTCCAGGAAGCGGATCTTCGAGACGGTGACGTCCGGGAAGTCCGGCTTCAACTGCTTCAGCACATCGCCGATGGACGAGGTGGGAAGAACCGCACCGGCTGGGGCGGAGGAAGGGGCGGGAGCGCTAGCGTGGCTTCTCTGTGCGCTCACTTTTCTTTAGGCTTCCTTCGAACCGTTCAGGAACACCAGGCGGAACTTACCGATCTGGATCTCGTCGCCGTTAGACAGAACGGAGGAGTTCTTCGGCTCCCGGTTAACGTAGGTGCCGTTCAGGGATCCGACGTCGACGACCTCGTACTGGTCGCCATTGCGGCGGAACTCTGCGTGACGGCGGGAAACGGTGACATCATCCAGGAAGATGTCGCTATCGGGGTGGCGGCCAGCCGCGGTGGTCTCCTGATCCAGCAGGAAGCGGGAGCCAGCGTTCGGGCCACGCTTCACGACCAGCAGCGCGGAGCCCTCGGGAAGACCCTCCACACCGGCGGGAGAGGCATCGTGCTGAGAACCAGACTCCATCTCCTTTAGAAGGTCTGCGCGGAAGACCGACGTGGTCTCGACAGATGCCTCCGGCACTCCGGTGTTATCGCTCATGGCTTTAAAGTCCTCTCATTCGAACTAATCGGTTCGGCTTTAACAATACGTCTAACAATACCCTAAAGCAGTTAGCGGAACATCTGAACGATAGATCCCATCACAGACCCCCCGGAGGAGGACAGCGGGTTGTCGTTCACCATGTAAGTCCACGTTGCGCTGGGCTTATGCAGACCCAGGTCGCCCAGTTGGGCACCCTCGGCGGTAATCTCGACCTCGTCAAAAGTCTGGCGGGCCTTTTCCACCGCGCGCTCGGCCAACTCGCCGAAAGCGGCGATAGACATGCGGTGGAACTCGTCGATCGGCGATTCGCGGGCGATGGCGCGCAGGTGGATCGACTCGCGCACATCGTCCAGGTAGGCCAGGTGCTCCGACCACTCGTTATCCAGGTGGAAAAGCATGATCTCGCGGGCGGCCTGCTCTAGTACTTCCTCGCTGATGCCCTGCTTCTTGAGCTCCGCAGCGCGGTCGACATTGTGGTAGCTCAAGTCATCCCAGGCTGCGGCGGTATCCAGCAAGGTGTCGCGACGGTCGTTTACGATGTCGCGCTGATCCTTGATGAGCTTGTTGTACTTCCACGTGGTGGCATGGATGTCCAGCATCTGGCCCTCGGTCACGCGCTGGCAATGGTCCACGAACTGCAGAACCTTCTTCTGCGGCAGCAGGCCGTCGTCCTCAGGCTGAGCCTGCAGCTCCTCCCCTGCTCCGCCGATAGCGACCACGTCGTCTTCCAAGGAGACAAAGAACACAGAGCTGCCCGGATCGCCCTGGCGGCCTGCGCGGCCGCGGAGCTGGTTATCCAGGCGCTGGGAACGGAAGCGCCCCACGCCGACGACATGCAGGCCGCCGGTCTCCACGACCTCGTCGCGCTCTGCTTCGTCGGTGCCACCCAGCTTGATGTCCGTGCCGCGTCCGGCCATCTGCGTGGAGACGGTTACGCGCCCCGGACGACCGGCTTCGGCGACGACGGCCGCTTCGGCCTCGTGGTTCTTCGCGTTCAGCACGGAGCATTCCACGCCAGCGGATTGCAAAGCCTCGGCCAGTTCTTCGGATTCCGCGACATCCTGAGTTCCCACCAGCTGCGGCTGGCCGGTCTTCTGGATTTCGATGATGTGCTTGACCACTGCGTCGTTGCGCTCGGCGGCGGAGACGTACACCCGGTCGGCCTCGTCGAAGCGGACGTTCGGCACGTTCGGCTCGATCACGGAGACCTGCAAGTTGTAGAACTGGCGCAGCTGGTCGCCCGCGGCCAGCGCGGTGCCGGTCATGCCGCACACCTCGGGGTACATGCCGACCAGTGCCTGGATCGTGACCTGGTCGAGGATGCGACCGCCGTCGGTGACGTCCAGGCCCTCCTTGGCCTCCACTGCGGCCTGCAGGCCGTCGGGCCAGCGCTGCAGTTCGGCGACGCGTCCACGGGAGCCGTCAATAAGAGCAACCTTGCCCTCACGCACGATGTAGTGCACGTCGCGGATCAGTAGGTGCTCGGCGTGCAGGGCAACGTTGACCTGCACCAGCAGATCGCCTTCGTCCTCGTAGAGGGAATCCACGCCCAACTGCTTTTCCACGAAGGCCGAGCCTTCGTCGGTCAGGAAGACGTTGCGGTGATCCTCGGAGATGTGGAAGTGCTTGTCTTCCTCCATCCGCTTGACCAGGTCGGTAATGCGGCCTGCGGGCGCGGGGCCTGGTTCGGAACCGGCCAAGACCAGCGGCACCAGGGCCTCGTCGACCATCACCGAGTCTGCCTCGTCGATCACGGCCACGTCTGCCGGGGTGCGCACCTGGTCGGAGCGGCGGGTAATCAGCTGGTCGCGCAGCACATCAAAGCCAAGCTCGTTGATGGCGCCGAAGATTACGTCGCGGGAGTAGACCTCGCGCCGCTGGTCCGCGGTCAGGTCCTCGTTGATCGCGCCGTGGGACAGGCCGAAGAAGTCGAACATCGGGCCCATCCAGTCGTTATCGCGACCGGCCAGGTAGCTGTTCACCGTGATGACGTGTACGCGCTTGCCCTGCAGTGCGAAGCCCACGGCGGCCATCGCGCCGGCCAGGGTCTTGCCCTCACCGGTGGCCATCTCCACCACGTCGCCGTGCAGCAGGCGGTAGGTGCCCTGCATCTGCACGTCGAAGGGCTCCATGTTCAGGGTGCGGCTGGCTACCTCGCGGAGAATGCCGAGCAACGCTGGAGCGTCGTCTACCTGCCCGCCGAAATGGTGGCCATCCTCGCTAGTGGATTGTTTGGTGACGACGTCCGAGGCGGCGTCGCGAAGCTCCTCATCGCTTAGCCCCGAGTAGCGCGACGAGTCGGCCTGAGCGACCACGGCCCGGCTTTTCTTCTGATTCTTCTTCGGGGAAGATCCCATTGCCTTCCAGAACCAGTCAAATGCCATGAATGTGCCCTTCGAGTGAGAGATGTAAAAATGTACTGACCACGTTAACCGACTAATGGCAAGAGGCGATCCATGACCCGCACGATTCGCTCCGTTCACGTGACAATTCCCACCGAAAATGGCTGGCAGTTGGCAGGAACGGTGGATATGCCGCGAGATGTGACGATGGAGGAGGCACCCCGGCGGGCGGTCGTCGCGCACTGCTTTACGTGCACGCGCAGCGCGATTGGGGTGGCGCGCATTTCCAAGGCGCTGGCGCGGGCGGGGTATGCGAGCCTGCGATTCGATTTTGCGGGGTTGGGTGATTCGGAGGGGCGGTTCGAGGAGACGACGCTGGCGACGAATGTGTCCGACGTGCAGGCTGCCGCCGAGTGGTTCGGCGGGGCGGAGTTGTTGGTGGGACATTCGCTGGGAGGCACCGCGGTGCAACGGGCGGCGGCGGCGATTCCTTCGGCTGAAAGCATCGTAACCATCGGCACCCCTTTTGAGCTGCGGGATACCGCGAAGCGCGCGCCGGAGATCATGCACATGTTCGAGCGCCAACGGGAGCTTTCTTTGGGGCAGGCGCTGCTGGATGAGCTCGCCACGGCCGATTTTGCCGATACCGTTGCCGCTGTTTCTTCTAGTGACGCCACGTCTCTGGTGCTGCACTCCCCCGATGATCTGGTAGTTCCAGTGGCAGAGGCGCATGCGATGCGGGAGGCTTTGCCGAAACCGGATTGGGTGGCGTTGGAGGGCATGGATCACCTGCTTTTGCAAAGAGGATCCGGGCAGCGAGTGGGCGAATTCATCGCAGCATGGGAGAGCTTGCGCCTACAGTAGGGGCATGGCTGAAGAAAAACTGACTTTTATTCCGACCGCCGACCTGGTGGACATCATTGGTAGCGACGTGCGCAGCTGCGATACGCAGTTCCGCGACCTGGGCGGTGTGGTGGAGTTCTGCGGCAAGATCACCACGGTGAAGTGCTTCCAGGACAACGCGCTGCTGAAGAAGGTGCTGCAGGAGGATAACCCGGGTGGCGTGCTAGTGATCGACGGCGATGCGTCGATGCACACCGCACTGGTGGGCGACATCATTGCAGGCATGGGCAAGGATCACGGCTGGGCCGGAGTGGTGGTTAATGGGCCGATCCGCGATTCCAAGGTGATCGGCCAGATGGAGTTCGGCTGCAAGGCGCTGGGCACCAACCCGCGTAAGTCCACCAAGACCGGTGAGGGCGAGCGCGACGTGACGGTGAGCTTCGGCAGCGTGGACTTTGTCCCAGGCGAATACATTTACTGCGATTCGGACGGCATTATCGTTACCGACAAGGCTGTGCAGCCGGTATAAGCAGGGGATTTCATAACGGCGATGGGAGTGGGGTAACCTATCGCCGTTGCCTTTTTTACAGGGCTTCGGCGGACTGTGGCGCAGCTTGGTAGCGCACTACACTGGGGGTGTAGGGGTCGCAGGTTCAAATCCTGTCAGTCCGACCAATTTCATTATTCTGGGGGGGCATGACCTCACCATCACCACAGAAAAAGAATAACTCTCCTTGGTGCAGGTATTGGGCTGGCACTGACCTACAAAGAATAACTAAGGCTTCTTTACATATGGCAGGCCTTCGATCACTTCGTCGTTATCAAAAATGACTGAGCGACCGCATCTAAGGCAACCCGTTGTGACGCTCGGTCCACGAGGTTGTTGACTTTGATTCCGGCAAGCAGCTCCTCGGCACTTCCAAGGGTGCTCCCCCGACGCCACCGGCAAAGCCCACACCGCCCTCACCCAAGCCCTCCGTCTATATCGACGCCCTCGCCGACGCGGTAATCCGAGGCGAGTACGCCAAGGTCGACAAGAAAGGAACTCTGACCTTCACATTTAGGGAGGACTCCCAAGTCTCATGTCGATGCTGACTGGTGAACAGAAGTGAGGTGGAGATGACGTCCGTGCCAATGTTCAATCAGCCAACGGTCATGACTGGCGATGATGAGAGTTCCTCGCCAGTCCCGTAGCGCGTTCTCGAGTGCATCCATCGATTCCAAATCAAGGTAGTTAGTTGGCTCATCAATGATCAACAAAGCTGGTTGTTTCGCTAGGGCGACTGCAAATTGAGCCCGGCGTTGATTCCCTGCAGACAAGTTCACGATGGGAGTGCTCCACATTGAAGGATGCAGAATTCCTTTTCCAGCCTCGCCGACGCCATCTTGCCACCTCTCCGAGTCAAATCCTGCAATTGAACCATCAGGAAGCGTCTGCGGCACCACGCCGACGGGATCATCACGGGTGAGGGTGCCACTGTTCATAGTCCCCTCGGGTGCGTTTCCTGTGGCGATCCAGTTAAGCAGGGTTGATTTACCCGCCCCGTTTTCTCCTGTCACGAGGAGGTGCTCGCCTCGCCCTAAATCGAACGTAACCGGCAAAAGCCGACCTGCCACTGTCGCATCTCTGAGCGAGACGGCCAAACCAGTTCCGGGGTCAATCTTGAGGGAGGGGAACGCCAGGTTGTAGTGGCGGGGTTTCCGTATCTCTCGCTCTGAAATGCGTTCCAGGCGGACGTCGTCACTTCGGGTTCTTTTTGCCGATGTGGCTGCTGCGCGATCGGTGAAGAACTTCTTCTCTTTGCGAGTTGCGGTTTCAACCCGAACCCCACCACGGGCGATCTTCATGCTTTCGCGCCGATGCTCGTGTAGCTCGCGTTTCTCAGCTTGCTGTGCGGCGTGGATCTGTCGGTGTTTTGCACGGGCAGTCTTCTTCGCCAGCAGGTAGTGCGTGTAGTCCCCTGCGTTGCGGTACAAGCCCACGACCTTCTGTCCGTCCGCTTTGGCGAGTTCTTGCCAAACGGTGATGTCCATGTCGTAGATGGCAGTGGCGGTGTCGTTGATGAAAGATCTGTCGTGGCTCGTAGCGAGCACAGGGCCGTTCCAGTTCTTGACAACACCAGTGAGGAAATCGGCTGCTTCATGATCGAGATGATTGGTCGGCTCGTCTAGGATCAACACCTCAGGTCGCATCATCAGCAGGGTAGCCAGTTTCAGGCGTGCACGCTGACCTGGCGAAAGGGTCTGCATCATTCGATTGCTTCCCGACCCCATGAAATCTACGAGTCCCAGTCCTGCGAGTGTTTCATTCACTCGTGCATCCAACGACCACACATCAAGGGCGTTCAACCGGGCAAGAAGTTGGTCAAACTCCATTGCTAGATGAGTGTCTCCCGCTGCCATGGCTTCTGTGGCTTGGTCGAAGCGCGTGAGTAGCTCATTAAACGGTTTAAGCGCCGAGTCAAGGAATTGCGCAACGCTGCCGTCGAAAGACTCTGGATCGGGAACGTGCTGAGGAACAGGCCCAGAAACAATTCGGCCCGAATCAGGCGTCAACTCACCAGTGAGGACCCTTAACAGGGTGGATTTGCCGACCCCGTTCGGGCCAATCAAAAAGGCGCGTTCACCGTTTGGCACATGCAAACTCACACGGTCGAGAATGAGGCGGGAGCCGAATGAAAAAGAAATAGAATCGAGCAAAATTTCGGGCATAGTAATCTCCAATAGGAAGAAGTAACTTCAGTCACGTCTCAGCAGAGCTGAGTGGAGATCACATGTTCACCGGAATTACACGCTCCTCGGTTCGGGTAGGTCGTCAGTCGACGAATCCAGTCTAATTATACGCGATTATACGCGATTCGCTGAGACTCAAGCGGCTCCGTAATAGGGGCGAAACGCTGAATTGACCAGCTGCCTCCGTTTTGAACCAATCAGACGACCAAAACGCAGTTCGCACGCATTTGTATCCGTCGTGGCAAGAAAGTTTCGTACACGGTGCGTGAAGCACCGTCCGAGGCCAGTCCGATGTCGTCGGAAGCGAAAAGAATATCCACCATGAGCCGGATCGCGTCACGCGGAGTGTAGAACGCACCCGCGGCTTTGCCCTTGGTGTCGAATGCCTTGTACATGACGTGCTCGAAGAGGTCACCCATCTGGGCATCCGGCAGCGCCTCCATACTCATGTCGATGGTGGCGAAGTGTTTGACCACCGGCCACAGGCGTGAGGCACTGTCGAGAGTCTTCATCTTCACCGCGAAATCGAAAGCATCCCACACGTCGCGGACAGAGGCCGAGAACGCACCGACATAATCCATCAGCGCCTCATATACATGGTCGTCGAGCTGCGCGATCCGCGGCAAGTCCAGGCGAGAAGAGTTATAGAAGGAAAGACCAAAGCGAGCCTGCACCTCCCAGTCGATCATCTCGTCGCTGAAGCCCTCCTCCTGAAGACTCCATACCAGGTCGAGAACTTCATCTTTGGTCGGGGCGAGAATGCACTCAAGACGTCGCAGCACCGTCATCGGCAGAATATAGTCTCCGTAATCTTCAGGCTCGACGATGGAGCGCAGAAACTTGTCCGCTGTGTTCCAAACGGCGGACTGATTGAGTTCCGCTGTACTCATCCGGGCATGCCTCCTTGGGCCGAAAGTCTCAGTGCCCCTACGGTAAACGCACTGTCCAAAATCGTTCTCGAGACACGCACGTGCTGTCTCGCCTTCTAGTGCATCACCCCCGATAGACACCGTGCTGCTATGTTCGAACGAAGTATCGAACAGCTTCAATCCTTCAAGCTTTGCTGTCTTGCCTTATAAACCACCCTTAGCCACCCCTCCCACTCTCTAACGCGCTACACCTACCCCACTTCACTGCTTCAAGACTTAAGAACGACCTTCCTCCCCAACGTCAACTACTGGTTGACACACCTGTCAACCTATGGTTGACTAACTGTCATGGATCCATTGACGAATATCCGACACACACTGCAAGCAGTCAGCCTCGCCGAACACGAATTGGAGGATGCCGTCTCGCAAGCAAGAGATGCAGGACATTCATGGGCGGACATTGGGCAAGCGCTCAATGTTTCCCGCCAGGCAGCCTTTAAACGATTCGGTGCGGTGCGAAACCCCTTTACAGGAGAAACCATGGCCCCAGTATCAACCGACAAGCTCCCAGAGATTTCCGACAAGCTCATTCGCCACATTGCCAAGGGCGAAGAAGCAGAAACCATTGAAATGCTCGATCCGCACGTCCGCGAGGACCTCCCCTGGTCCGTCATCGTGGACGTTTGGACATCAATCCTGACCGACTTCGGCGAGCTCCAGGAGATCACCGACCAGACGATCGTCCCCATCAAGGGAGACCGCAACGCGGCACCGGAGTCAGAAGCACTCTCCGCAAAAAGCACGGGCACCTCTGTCGTCGTCTCGACGCTCAACCACGAAGCCGGCGAACTGATGTCTCGGATCGCCGTCAGCAGAGAGGGCACGGTCGTTGGCGTTCTTTTCTTGACGCCCGATGCCACGGACTACCCGTTCTAAGTCAGCTCCCGTAGTGGTAGCGGCGATCCGCCGTCTGCCACCACAAATAGTCCCCCCAAGGCAGACTCATCTCAAACGAGAATCATTAGTCCTCAATGAGGGCGTGGTGGGCGCCGCGCCCCCGCTCCAGGTTCTCGATGGAACCGAGGAGGCGGCGAGCGTTCTCGGGAGAGCGCAAAAGGTAGGCAGTTTCCCACAGTGATTCATACTCGGTATAGCTAATCGGCTTCACAGCGCACCTCCTGTCCTGAAAACCGCCGCAGGTCGTGTGCCTTCAATACTATCTGCCCCACTCGGGGTAGAAATCGCCTCCATTGGCGAGTTACCAGCCCCTGTGAGGTAGACTACATCCATGGAGCTCTTGCTGATTTACCTCGGTGTGGTCTTCGTTTGTGGCCTCATTGCTTGGGCCGTGCGGCTCCCACCCCTTATTGGCTTCCTCGCAGCCGGTTTCGCGCTCCACGCGGCCGGTGTGGAACACGTTGATTCCCTGGACCTTTTCGCCGATATCGGTGTGACCCTCATGCTCTTCGCCATCGGCCTACGCCTGGATCTTCGCGCGCTGACGGATAAGGCAGTCTGGCTCACCGCGAGCGCTCATGTTCTCGTGATGACGCTTATTGGTGCTGGCTTCATCACCGGCCTCGGCGCCCTCGGTGCCTTCGGCCCCACCGATTTCTCCGTGGCCGTAAATATCGCTCTGGTCTTGAGTTTCTCCAGCACCATCGTCGTCATCAAGATCCTGCAGGACCGAGGCGACGAGCAAGCCCTCTACGGCAACATCTGCGTCGGCGTGCTGATCATGCAGGACATTCTGGCCGTCGCGTTCATGAGCATCCTTCGGGGCGAACCGCCACGCCTGGCCTCCCTGCTGCTAGTCGCCATTGTCCCGCTGCTGGCATTGACCACCCGCCGTTGGTACAAGCTCGGCCACGGCGAGCTTGGCTCCCTGTTCGGCATCGTTATGGCATTGCTGCCGGGTTACGCACTCTTCGAATGGGTGGGGCTCTCCGGTAGCCTCGGAGCCCTCATCATGGGCGTGGTTCTCTCCCGCTCCCCCGGCGCAGAACAACTCAGCCACTCCCTGTTTACCCTCAAGGAGCTACTGCTGGTTGGCTTCTTCGTCAACATCGGCTTCCTGGGTCTACCAAACCTGCAAAACCTCGCCGACGCTGCCCTGTTGCTCATTCTGCTGCCCGTCCAAGGCATCGCCTACTGGGCGATCCTGTGGGGCCTCGGACTGCGCAATCGCACCTCCGTTCTCGCTTCACTATTGTTGGCGAACTACTCGGAGTTCGCGCTCATTATCGCTGCTCTCGGAGTAAGTGACGGTTGGCTCAACCAGCGCTGGCTGCTTTCCCTAGTACTCGCGGTATCCCTCAGCTTCGTCATTTCCGCAATTCTGAACCCGCAGAGTGTCTCGCGGGCAACACGCCTGGCAAAGCGCCTCCCGACGCGCCCGCCGCACAAGATCCACCCAGAGGATCGCCCCATCAAACTCGGCGATGCCCACGCCCTGGTTCTCGGCGTGGGCCGCCTGGGGGTGTCTTGCTACAACGAACTCACCGAGGTCTACGGCACGAAGGTCTTGGGCGTGGAGCACGACCCCGCCCGAGTGCGCCACCTGCAGGAGCGCGGTTACAACGTTGTGGAGGGCGACGCCACAGATATCGACTTCTGGGAGCGTGTGAAGGACAGCCACCAGATCGACATGATCATGCTTGCCATGCCCGCCCAGCACGCCAACGTAGACGCAGTAAAGGAGATTTTTGCCTCCAACATCAATCCGGAGGAATGCACCATCAGTTCAGTGGCCATGTACCGCGAGGATGTCGAGGAACTCGAAGAACTTGGGATCAACGTTGTTGTCCACCTTCAGGACGGTGCCGGCGAATCCCTCGCCGAACGCACCTTTACAGAGAATCAGCAGCGTCGCGCTCGGTCCCAGTAGCACGGCGGTCCGTGAAATACCGCACCGCATAGTACGCCGCAGCCACCACGACGAAGGCCACGCCCAGGAAGGTGAAGGCGCCCTGCCACAGCGGGTTATCGTGAGCCACGCCCTGGCCGAAGAAGCCGAACCTGCGGGACGTGGCGTTGCTGACGAAAGGCAGGAACACCACCGTCAATACCGCCACCACTGCGAAGCTCAGGAGCTGCTCAACAACCCAGCCCAGCACTCCCTTCACCTTGTCTGAGACCGCCTGTACCAGCCGGAACCCGGCGTCCAGAAAAACGACAAAGAGCGGTACCAAGAACACCCAGTGGTGATACCAGCTAAACGGCGAGATGATGCAGGCGACAACGCCGCCGAGGGCCATAATCATCGAGTAGTTACCGCGACGGTAGCAGCCCAGGACCACGATGCTGTACAGCACCACGATGGCGACAACGCCGACGAGCCACAGCACCGTGTTGTCGTAACCGAGGCGGTGCAAGACTGCGCCGAGGGACTGCGCGCCGGGATTGTCCTCGCCGCCGATGCGCTGGGTTTCGAAGATCTTGGTCTGCCAGAAAGACTTGGCGTCCGGGACGAACAGGAAGCCAATGACGACGGTCGCGAGGATCGTGAGGGTCATGTAGACCATCGCGCGCCAGCGCCTGCCCAGCAACAACGGCAGGTAGAAGAAGACCGGGGTGAGCTTAATGCCGGCGGCCACACCACTGAATACGCCGCCGCCCTTGTTGCCGGTGCGCCTGCGCAGGAAATCCAGGGCAACCAAGCCCATGAGGAAGATGTTGATCTGGCCCCAGAAGAAGGTGCCGAAAACCGGGGCCAGGTGGATGGAAGCGACTAGCGCCGCCAGGGAAACGAGGATTAGCCCCGGGGACCAGGCATAACCACGCTCGCGGAAAACACCGACAATCACCGCGAAAAGCACCAACGCGGTGAGCGCCAACCAGATACTCGCCGCAACCTCGAACGGGGCCAAGGGCAGCACCCTGAAGATCGCGCCGGAAAAGGGCGGATACGTAAAAGGAAGGCCCCCTACGAAAGGCTGGGAGTACAGCTCCTGCCCGCTGTTCAGAGCCACCGCCGCGTTGTAATAGACCTTAAAGTCCGTCGGCCACTTAAAGAGATTTGTGAACCAGGAAGCGCGAGTTTCCGGCAGAGTGAGCCGGTAGACCGCATACGCGGCGAGCAGGGCGAAAGCCACGAACGCGCCGAAAGCGCCCGGCAGCCTCTTGGTGGTGGACTCGGTTTTCACAGCCCCACCTTAAAACGCAGGATGCAAAAACCCGCTTAGGCGGTGCGGGAGTCTGCAAAAAAGGCATGACAAAAGTCATGGTGCAATTCGTGATGAACGGTATGCGCGCCCCCTTCGTCGGCGAAATAACGTGAAAACCATGAGCACAACACAACTGGCACACGCCATAGAAGTAAGCGGAATCAGCAAGACCTTCAACCCACGATCCAACAAACCAGTGCACGCGCTGAAGGACGTAAGCCTCAGCGTTCGCCCGGGCGAGATCATCGCACTGCTCGGCACCAACGGCGCGGGCAAGACCACCCTGGTGGACCTGATCCTGGGGCTTACCTCCCCGACCGCCGGCACCGTCGAGGTCATGGGCCTCTCCCCCAAGCAGGCGGTGTACAACCAGAACATCAGCGCACTGATGCAGACCGGTGGCCTGCTCCACGACATGACTGTGAAAGACACGGTGGAGATGATTGCCGCCGCGTTCCCGGAGCACCTGCCCCTCGACGAGGTCATCGAGCAGGCAAACCTGGAACCCATCTACAAGCGCCGCGTAGGCAAGTGCTCCGGCGGCGAACAGCAGCGTCTTCGCTTCGCCCTGGCCATCCTCGGCAACCCGGACATCCTCATCCTCGATGAACCCACCGCTGGTATGGACGCCGGCGCACGCCACCGCTTCTGGGACTCCATGAAGCACCAGGCCCAGCTGGGCCGCACGATCATCTTTGCCACCCACTACCTAGAGGAAGCGGACAACTTCGCTCAACGCATCGTGCTGATGAATAAAGGCGAGATCATCGCCGATGGCACCACCGACGAGCTGCGAAACCTGAGCGCCAACCGTGTGGTCAGCGCCGAGTTCCCGGGCGGATTCCCCGAGTTGTCGGGACTTAGGGGCGTCATAAAAAGCGAAGTAAACGGCCGCCGCCTGCGGATGACGACCAACGACTCTGACGCGCTTGCCCGGTACCTGTTGACGGAAACTGACGCCCGCAACCTCGACATCACCAGTCACAGCCTAGAGGACACGTTCCTCGCGCTGACGAACGAACACCAGGAGGCCTAACAATGAGCACCACCCTAAAATTCGCCGGCCACGAGCTACTACGCCTGCGCCGGGACATGACCACCCTGTTCTTCAGCATCGGCATGCCGATCTTCTTCTACCTGCTTTTCGGCGCAATGCAGGAATACGGCGATCAGGAAATGAACGGCGGTAACGTCTCCGCATTCGTCATGCTAGGCATGGCTTTCTACGCCGGCGTGGTTGGTGCGGTGGGTGCGGCGGGTTCTTCCGTTACAGATAACCGCAGTGGCTGGGGGCGGCAGCTGGCCCTTACTCCCCTACGTCCGTGGCAGCTGGTCTTCGCCAACGCCCTAAGCATCGCCGTGCGCGCGGTGCTGCCGATCGTGGCGGTGTTCGTCGTTGGCGGGCTAACCAAGGCTCACATGCAGGCCGATCAGTGGGCTTTGAGTTTTGTCGCATGCGTGCTGTGCTCTATCCCCTTCGGCTTCTACGGCCTAGCTTGGACGCTGACTATTCCGAAGGAGAACACGGTGGCCATCGCCACTGCATCCATTGTGATCCTGGCTTTCGCCGGCAACGTGTTTATGCCCCTGAGCGGAACGCTGCTGGACATTGGCCGATTTACCCCGATGTACGGTGCAATGACGCTGGTACGCTGGCCGCTGGCCGAAGGCGCGCAGCCCCTGGATAGTGGAGGCATGCTCTACGACCCTATGTGGTACGCCTGGGTTAGCATCGCGGTATGGACGGCGATCTTCGTAGGAATCTGCCTGCTGATGGGAAAGCGGGACAAAGGACGAAGCTAATGCGCCCCTTCAACGGCTTCCAGCTAAATGCCGCCATCTTCGCCTCGATATGGTTGGTATTCCTGGCTCCCGTCGCAATACAGGTCTACACAGGGGAAGAATACGGGACCGGGGCCGAAGCCTGGATGACGGTATGCATGCTGGCTTTCGGCGCATCCTATTTCTACGCGTTCGGCTCGCTGGGATACTTTCCGCGCGGCTGGGGGCAGCTACCGCGGGCACTGCTGCGATGGGGCATATTACTTGCTATTGCGCTGGTCAGCGTACCTGCAATCAAGGCTGGCGCAGCAACCTTTGCTCCCTACTTGGCAGCAATGCTGGGCTTTACAATGACGTTGAAGAAGGCGCTTCCGATCGTGATCGCCACAGGAGTAGTCGGAACGGCTGCAGTGTGGTACTGGGAACCAGAGGACCTCAACTGGGCCGCTTTCACGCTTTTCGTCATGCCGTTGCTACTCGTCGCACTTGGTATCTTCAGCCAATACGACGAATCCCGCCACAAGCTGCGGCACGAACTGGAGCTTGCACAGCAGCGTGAGGACATTGCCACGGACGTGCACGACCTCTTGGGCCACTCGCTGACAGTGATCAACCTGAAATCCGAAGTAGCTCGGCGGACGATAGAGAACAATCCCGAACAGGCCAAGCAAGAGCTTAAAGAGATCAGCGAGTTATCCCGTTTAGCTTTAGCGGAAGTGCGCTCGACAGTGACCCGAATGCGCACACCAACCTTCGCCGGAGAGCTGCAGGCGGCGCGCCGGGCTTTGGAAACAAAGGGCGTCACCGCGCATCTCCCCGAACTCCTAAAGGCACCGGGCACACACGACACAGTGTTTTCCTGGGGCCTGCGTGAGCTTACGACGAACGTGGTGCGGCACTCCGGGGCGAGCGCGTGCTGGGTGAGCGTCAATGCCCACAAGCTGCAGGTTACCGACGACGGCTGCGGGTTTAACGGTGAAGCCACGCAGGGTACTGGCGGTTTGGCCGGCCTGCGCGAGAGGGTCGAGGTAGCCGGCGGGCAGCTGATCGTACGCCGCGAACGGGGTCTGAGTACGGTGTTGATCGCTATGGAAGGCGACGACAAACTAATCGACGACGGCGCAGTGCCAGAGGAGGCCGCCCGATGAGCATTCGTGTATTACTTGCCGAGGACCAATCACTGGTGCGCGGAGCATTGATCGCGCTGCTCAACGCGGAGCCGGACATCGAAGTCGTTGCCGAATGTGCGACCGGGACTGAGGCCGTGGCTCTCGCGCAGGAGCAGCCCATCGACGTGGCTCTGCTGGACATCGAAATGCCCGGGCTGAACGGCATCGATGCCGCAAAGGAGCTGGCCGGGAATCGGTGCCGCTGCCTGATCGTGACGACATTCGGCAAGGCCGGGTACGTGAAACGTGCCATGGAGGTTGGCGTGGACGGATTCATCGTTAAGGACACGCCTCCCGAGGAGCTCGCCGATGCTATCCGACGGATCCATGCCGGCCTGCGCGTTATCGACCCGACGCTTGCCCAGGAAAGCTTATTGACGCCCGATAATCCCCTTAGTGAACGTGAGACCGAGGTGTGTCAGCAGCTTTTCGAGGGTAAGAGCTCCCCCTCCATCGCCAAGGCGCTGCACCTGTCGCCGGGCACGGTGCGCAACCACATTTCCAGCATTATGTCGAAGACGGGTGCGGGAAATCGCTACGAGGCGGCGCACCTGGCGAAAACGAATGGGTGGATCTAGCTCGCGCTGCCGATTAGCTGAACGACTGTTAGGTTTGTGTGAGTTACTTCACGGCTCAATCGCAGCACTCAAACATCGCAGTTAGGAAATCATGAAAACACCCCTCACCTGGCGCAAGACCGCTGCCGCAGCAGTGGCCGCCATCGTTTCCCTCGGCTCCGCAGGCACCGCAGTTGCCGCAACCAACTCCACTGTCGGTTCTTCCATTGCCGGCTCTTCTTTCAACTTCAATATCGGCTCCTCCATTGCCGGTTCCTCCAAGCCCCAGCCAAAGGAGCCGCAGGGCTTCGACCTGCAGTCGCACCGCGGTGGCCGTGGCGAGTACACCGAGGAATCCCGCAAGGCATTCGAAGAGTCCGTGAAAATGGACGTGTCCACCCTGGAACTGGACATCGTCCTGGCTGAAGACAGCACTCCGGTTGTTTGGCACGACCCGGAGATCCAGGCCGACAAGTGCACGGACACCAAGCCCGCCACCGAGAACGACCCCGAGTTCCCCTACGTCGGCAAGCTCGTCCACGAGCTGAATTGGAAGCAGCTGCAGACCCTGAACTGCAACAAGGTGCTCAAGGACTACCCAGACGCCAAGGCGGAAAAGACCAACAAGCTCCTGCAGCTGCAAGACGTCTTCGACATCGCGGCCACCGATCCGCAGATGCGCTTCAACATCGAAACCAAGATCGAAGCCGAGGACCGCCAGAAGTCCGCCACCCCGCAGGAATTCGTCGACGCGATCCTGCCAGTCGTGCGCGCCAACAAGGCAACCTCCCGCACCACCATCCAGTCCTTCGATTGGCGCTCGTTGCCGCTGGTGCGCAAGGCCCAGCCGGACATCTCTCTGGCTCTTCTTTATGACGCCACCACGTGGAAGTCCGGCTCCCAGTGGATCGGTGACGTTGACTACGACAAGCTGGGTGGCGATGTGAACAAGGCCGCTACCCAGATGGGTGCGGAGATTCTGTCCCCGGACTACAAGCTGGTCACCCCGGAGAACGTGGCTTCCGCCCACGCCGCAGGGCTGCAGGTTCTGCCGTGGACCGTAAACGAGAAATCCGACATGCAGGCCATGGTCGACGCGAAGGTCGACGGCCTGATCACCGACTATCCGACCCGAGGCCTGGAAGTTGTGAAGAAGAATAAGCTCCAGGTTCTCTAAACCAGCTTGAGTTCCCGGTAGCGGTTCGCCGCCGCCAGGATTTCCGCCCCGCGCGGGCGACTCAAGCGACCGGGGTGATCGCGCCCCGGCGCCAACACGGCCAGACCCTTCTCGGTGATGTGGCGTTCCAAGCGAGCGACCAGATCCACTAGCGGGGTCTGGCCGTCGGCGTTTTTAGACAGCCACGCCAGTGCCGCGGCGATGGCCGCCGTCTGCGAGGGCGCAACCAACTGGCCGACGGCGCTTAAGTCAATGTCGGAACGGTCCACACTGATCGTGGACAACCCGCGGGGCTTCGGCGGTTTGCGTGAGTTCAAGGTTCCACGAGCCAGGACACGCTCGGCGGCCCCGTGCTGAAACTGGTTCTGAGCTGGTTCCCCTGTACTCGCTGTGTCCCCTGTGTCCCCTGCAATTTCGTGGGCACGTGCGGTCACCTCGCTGGGGCGGTAGGCGTCCATCGCAATGACCGTGTCGGCCAGTCGCAGATAGGCACCCGAGCCGCCGGCGATAAGGACGGTGGAGACCGAGGTGGCGTCATACAAAGAGCGAACGCGCTGCACGAACGGGGTGATGGGCTCCTTGTCGTTCGGCACGAGGCGCTGCATCAGGCGGTCTCTGATCATGAAGTTGGTGGCCGAGGTGTCCTCGTCGATGAGCAGCGCGGACGTGCCTGCGGCGTGTGCTTCGACGACATTGGCTGCCTGCGATGTGGAACCCGAGGCGTTGGTGGTGCTGAAGCGGCGCGTATCGGCGCCGGTGGGCAGGTTGGTGATGAACGGCGAGATGTCGGCGCCGGTGATGGGACGGCAGTCCTCGGCGCGGACGCTGGCGACGTCGGCGCGGGAGATAACCCACTCGCGGCCATCGCCGGCGATGTGGGGATAAATGCCGCGTTCCAGGGCACGCAGCAGCGTGGACTTGCCGTGGTATCCGCCGCCGACGATGACGGTGAGCCCCTCCGGGATACCCATGCCCGTGACGGTGCGGCCGCTGGGGAGATTAAAGGTGTATGTGAGAGACTCTGGAGATTCGAAAGGCATGGCTTGCGAGGCGGCAAGCGGGCGGTCGCTATCGCCTGCAGCGCGCGGGAGGATCGCGCCGTTGCCGACGAAAGCGACGAGCTTGCGGGGTGCTAGCTGGGCGCGCAAGAACTCTTGATCGCGCAGCAGAGCCACGTGATCCTCGAGGGCACGGGCGTCAGCAGGGTCAAAACGGTCGTGAAACAGGCAGTCGTCGGCGAGTTGCGGCAGGTCATCGGCCAGAAGGTGGGCGGCCTGGCGGCCCAGGATGCGGCGGCCCTTGGCAGGCAGACCAACAAGCAGGCGGGCTTCGATGCGGTCGGGAGTGACCAGGACGTGAGTGCGTTCCAACACCTGCTGGCCGATATCACCGATGTGAACGTTCTTCGGGCGGTTGGCATCGGCTTGAATGCGGCGGGCTAGGAAGTCCGCGACCGCTACCCTGCCGATAGGGTCATCGATCAAATGCTGCGGAATCCCTGCGGCGTGCATGGGAAGGATAAGGCGCATCTTCGAGGGGCTGGCGTAAGGGTCGGCCTGCACGCGGTCGATCGACAGCGTGAGCCCGGGCTCGCCGAAAGCCCCCGCGAGCTTCTTGTAAGCCCCGTAGCCCGCGCCGTCTAACTTGCGGGCATGGTCGAAAAGATCTTTGAAGCTGCGTGCTGCTGTTTCGTTGCGTGCCATGGCTTCCAGAGTAAGGACAGAATTTGTTCTGCTCTAGTGTGCACCTGACCTGCGGGTACGTAAGCTTCAAGAATTTTTTAGGAAAATTTGTTTACGAGATGTAACAGTTTTCATGAGTGAACGTTTGTATGGGTGAAGGCGCTAACAAAACACACACTCACTCAACAGGCGCCTCACTACACACCGAAAGGATCACTCCCATGATTGAACTCGTTGCAACCTTTTTCCAGAACCTCGTCCAGGTAATCGGCGGCGCTATCGCTGGCCTGGTTGGCCTGATCACCGGCAAGTAAGAATCCCCCTTCTTCTGAGGTTTCTCACTGATCCCCGTCCACCTCGTGTGGGCGGGGATTTCTTTATAGGATCGGTGACATGCTGGCCTTCCTCGCTGAAAATCCGCTGATCGCCCTCGTCCTCATTCTTGCTCTCGGGTTTGCATTTGGAAAACTTCGAATTGGTGGCATGTCGCTGGGCACGGCGGCAATTCTTTTCGTCGCCATCATCTTCTCCACCCTCGAACCCGCCATCCAGCTTCCCCCGCTGCTGTTCCAATTCGGCCTGGCCATCTTCGTATACGCCATTGGGCTGACGGCAGGCCATGCCTTCTTCGCCGATTTCCGCGAGCGCGGGTGGCGCATGATCCTCTTCGTCGTCGTACTACTTGCCGGCCTGATGGGAATGACATGGCTGCTCGTGCCTCTGCTGGGAGTGGAGGCAGCCACTGCTACTGGCTCCTTCGCCGCAGCACTGACCTCCACGCCCGGCATGGCCGCCGTCGTTGACATGTTGGAAGGCAGCAACCCGGAACTCGCCGCCAACCCAGTGGTCGGTTACTCCCTGGCCTACCCCGGCGGTGTGCTCGGCGCAATCGCCGTGGCCGCCATCGGCGCGAAGGTCGTCAAGGTCAACCACCGCCAAGATGCGATCGACGAGGGCGTATTGCATGCCCCACTGGAACACCGCGGAATCCGTCTCCGCGAAGGCATTCATGGATGCGTACGCGACCTGCGG
Organism: Corynebacterium sp. LK28; assembly: GCF_014335105.1. Lineage (NCBI taxonomy): Bacteria > Bacillati > Actinomycetota > Actinomycetes > Mycobacteriales > Corynebacteriaceae > Corynebacterium > Corynebacterium sp. LK28. The sequence goes on from NZ_PDGZ01000014.1 coordinate 284,240, forward strand.
ACGATCGCGGACACGAAGATCATCGTCACCCGATTGGTCCGACCGCACCACGCCACACAGGATGTCCAGGAAAAAGACCACAAGCTGGCCTACCCGGATGCGGAGGTCTACCCCGGGATGATCGTGGTTATTACCGGCACGCCAGATTCCCTAGATAGGGCCACCGCCGCGTTGGGCGAAGAGGTGGACATCGATATCGATAAGTCCTACATCGGCTACCGCCGCATCACAGTTTCTAACCCCAACATCGCCGGGCGCAGTATCAAGGACATTGATCCGATCAGCCACGGCTTCATTGTCGCCCGCGTGCGCCGCGGCGACGAAGACCTAGTCCCCGGCCCCGACGATGTGTTGCACTACTCCGACCGCGTGCGTGTGGTCACCCCGAAGCACCGGATCGACGAGGTCTCCCAGTTCCTGGGTGATTCCGAGCGCTCCCTGGCGGACGTCAACCTCCTGCCATTCACGCTGGGACTGGCCATCGGTCTACTGATCGGCGCCATCCCCATCCCCCTGCCGGGCGGCGCCACACTGAACCTGGGCTTCGGTGGCGGACCGATTGTCATGGGTCTGGTGTTTGGCGCGCTCGCCCGCACCGGCCCCATCGGCTGGCAAATCCCCTACCACGCCAACAAGGCCCTAAGCAGTCTTGGATTGGCGATCTTCCTGGCGGGCGTGGGCACTATCGCGGGCACGGGATTCCGCGACGCTTTGACGGATATCTCGTCCCTGAAATACATCGCGCTGGGGCTGATCGTTACCGTCGTATCCGCCCTGGTCTGTGGTCTGGCCGGAATGTGGGTACTGCGCCTCAAATGGGACGAGGCAATGGGCATGGCCGCGGGTGTATCTACCAACCCCGCGGTGATCAGCTACCTCAACGACCAGTCGGGCACTGAATTGCCCATGCGTGGGTATGCCACGGTGTACCCGGCAGCGATGATCGGCAAGATCGTCGGCTGCCAGGTACTGCTACTGATGCTGCTGTAAAGCAGCAGCTTTACAGATCCTGTGCACCGGCGCGCTGAGGCAGCACGCGCGGGCGCACACCGGCAATTTCCTCGACGATGCGCACGACCTGGTTGGAGTAGCCGAACTCGTTGTCGTACCAGACGTACAGCACCAGATGGTTACCGTTGGCGATGGTGGCCAGGCCGTCGACGATGCCCGCGTGAGTGGTGCCAACAAAGTCGGTGGACACGACCTCCGGGGACTTAATGAAGTCGATCTGCTGGCGCAGCGTGGAGTGCAGGGAAACGCGGCGCAGGAAGTTGTTGACCTCGTCGGCTTCAACTTCCTTATCCAGGGTCAGGTTCAGCACTGCCATGGATACATCCGGGGTGGGAACGCGGATAGCGTTACCGGTCAGCTTGCCCGCGAACTCCGGCAGAGCCTTGGCCACTGCCTTCGCCGCGCCCGTTGCAGTCAGCACCATGTTCAGGCCAGCAGCGCGGCCACGACGGTCGCCCTTGTGGAAGTTATCGATCAGGTTCTGGTCGTTAGTGAAGGAGTGCACGGTCTCGACGTGGCCGTGCTGCACGCCGTAACGGTCGTTGATCACCTTCAGCACCGGGGTGATGCCGTTGGTGGTGCAGGACGCCGCAGACAGAATCCGGTCATCCTCAGTGATGTCGCCGTGGTTGATGCCGTAGACGATGTTCTTGATGTCACCCTTGCCCGGTGCGGTCAGCAGAACCTTGGACACACCCTTGGACTGCAGGTGCTGGGACAGGCCGTCGCGGTCGCGCCACACGCCGGTGTTGTCCACCACGATCGCGTCGTTGATGCCGTAGCTGGTGTAGTCGATCTCCGCCGGGTTGTTAGCGTAGATGATCTTGATTGGGGTGCCGTTGGCCCAGATCGTGTTGTTCTCGTGATCCGTGGTGATGGTGCCGTCGAAGGCGCCGTGGACGGAGTCGCGGCGCAGCAGGGAGGCACGCTTAACCAGGTCGCCCTCGCCCTTGGAACGGACGACGACGGCGCGCAGGCGGGCACCACCGTAAGTAGCCTCGCGGGAAACCAGGATGCGGGCCAGCAGACGGCCGATGCGACCAAAACCGTAGAGGACGATGTCGCGGAGCTCTACCTGCTCCGGGCCACCGATGACCTCGGCCAGCTCGCGCTCCAGGTACTCGCGCAGGGTCAGCCCCTCGGAGTCCTTGTTGTAGCGGCTAGCCAGGGATCCGATGTCGATGGAGGCGGTGCCCAGGTTCATTTCCACCAGCTCGCGCAGAACCGGCAGGGTCTGCTCCAGCGGCAGCTCCTTTTCCACCACGCGGCGGGCGTAGCGGTGGGACTTGATGATGTCGATGTCGGTGACGTTGACCAGCAGTCGACCGAAAATAGAGGTTACGACGTTCTTATCGCGGTGCAGTCGGCTGATCAGCGGCAGCATCTCTTGTGCCAGAGCCAGCCGCTCGTTCCAATCGCTGTGCAGATCGCTCGTGGTGTGCGCGTTGTCGGTCATCTATACCTCACTACCTCACTGGAGGGAATCGTTTTGCCAAAATCCGGGGGTCACCCGCTTACCCCCTAAGTCTAGTGGCAGACTCCCCCACACCCATTAATCCGGGGGCTTAAAGGGGTAGACGTTTATTCTGGGAATATGACTAACTCTTCTGCAACCAACAATCCGCAGCCCAGCGATGTGGAGATCGCGCAGGCCCACACGCTGGAACCCATCACCACGATCGCGGAGCGCGCCGGCATCCCGGAAGCCGCCCTGATCCCCTACGGCCACACAAAGGCCAAGATCGACGTTCCCGCGCTCAAGGCCGAACGTGGGGGCGTCAATAAGAAGGGCAAGCTCGTGCTCGTGACGGCAATGAGCCCAACCCCCGCCGGTGAAGGCAAGTCCACCGTGCTTATCGGTCTGGCAGATGCCGTGCGTGCGGCAGGGCGCCAGACGATGGTGGCGATCCGCGAACCCTCCCAGGGACCGGTCATGGGCATCAAGGGCGGCGCAGCGGGCGGCGGCTACGCGCAGATCGTGCCGATGGAGGACATCAACCTACACTTCACCGGCGACATGCACGCCATCACTGCGGCGACGAACACCCTGGCTGCGATGATCGATAACCACGTGCAACACGGCAACGCGCTGGGCATCGACCCGCGGCGTGTGACGTGGCGGCGCTGCCTGGACGTCAACGATCGTTCGCTGCGCCACGTGGTCACCGGCCTGGGCGGGCCGGGTCAGGGCACTCCGCGCGAGGGCGGCTTCGACATCACCGCAGCCAGCGAGATCATGGCGATCCTGTGCCTGGCCACCGACCTGGAGGATCTGAAGAAGCGCATCGGGCGCATCGTGGTGGGCCAGACCTACGACCGCAAGCCCGTCACCGCGGGCGACCTGAAGTGCGCGGGCGCAATCACCGCCCTGCTGCGCGACGCGATCAACCCGAACCTAGTACAGACCCTGGGCGGCACCCCTGCCCTGGTACACGGCGGGCCTTTTGCAAACATCGCCCACGGCTGTAACTCCCTGATTGCGACGACGACGGCGCTGGATCTGTCGGAGGTCGTGCTGACCGAGGCCGGATTCGGCAGCGACCTGGGCGCGGAGAAGTTCTTCGACATCAAGTCCCGAGCCGGCGACCTGTCTGTGGCCGCAACCGTGGTGGTGGCCACGATCCGCTCGCTGAAGCACAACGGCGATTCCGTGCTGAAGGCCGGGCTGGCCAACCTGGAGCGCCACGTCAGCAACATCCGCAAGTTCGGCGTGGAGCCCGTGGTGGCGCTGAACCTGTTTAGCTCCGACACGGACGCCGATCGCCAGCTGATCGCCGACTGGGGCAAGGACTTCGGGGTGCGCGTGGTGGAATGCAACGTGTGGGCCGAGGGCGGCGCCGGTGCGGCGGATCTGGCCACTGCCGTGTTGGAGGTCGTCGATGGTGTTTCTGGTGATGACGCCCCTAGCTCCAGCCACCAGATCTATCAGCCCATCGATGGTGTGGAAGCCACCCTGCACACGCTTGCCACGGAGATCTACGGCGCGGCGGACGTGCAGTTCGGCCCGCAGGCCGTGAAGGATCTGGCGTTTCTGAAGGACAACGGCTGGGACAAGCTGCCGGTGTGCGTGTCGAAGACGCAGTACTCGTTCAGCGATGATCCCAGCGCGCTGGGTGCGCCGAGCGGCCACACTCTGCACGTCCGCGAACTGGTGCCACGAATCGGCGCCGGATTCGTGGTCGCACTGACGGGCGACGTGATGACTCTGCCTGGGCTGCCGAAGAAACCCGCGGCGGAGCGCATCGACGTGGATGCGCAGGGAGTTATCTCCGGGCTGTTCTAGCCGGGCTGGCTAGTCCAGCCAGTCCAGCTACTTCTTGCGCTTCTTCTCGCGCACGCGCACTGCGATGCGTACCGGCGAGCCTTCGAAGCCGAAGGATTCGCGCAGCTTGCGCTCCAGGAAGCGGCGGTAGCCGTGCTCCAGGAAGCCGGTGGTGAACAGCACGATCACCGGCGGCTTGGTGGAAGCCTGGGTGGCAAACAGCACGCGCGGCAGGCGACCGCCACGCATCGGCGGCGGGGTCTCCGCGATCACGGCGCGCAACCAGGTGTTCAACTGGCCGGTGGAGATGCGCTGATCCCAGCTCTCCAAGGCCTCAATCATCGCGGGCTCCAGCTTCTGCAGCGCGCGGCCGGTCTTCGCGGAAATGTTCACGCGGCGAGCCCACGGAACGTGAGACAATTGCAGCTCAATCTCGCGCTCCAGCAGCTCGCGGCGGTCTTCATCAACAAGGTCCCACTTGTTGTAGGCCACGACCAGGGCACGCCCCGAGTCAAGGATCATGCGAAGTACTCGCTGGTCCTGCTCGGCGATGGGTTCGCTGGCGTCCACAAGAAAAACAGCGACCTCCGCCGCGTCGATGGCGGAGCGGGTGCGCAGCGAGGCGTAGAACTCGTGGCCGCGCGCCTGCTTCGTCTTTTTGCGAATGCCCGCGGTGTCGACGAACTTCCAGGTCTTTTCCTCCAGCTCGACGATGGAGTCGACCGGGTCGACTGTAGTGCCGGCGACGTTGTTGACCACGGAGCGTTCCTCGCCCGTGATTTTGTTCAGCAGGGAGGACTTGCCCACGTTCGGGCGGCCGACCAGAGCCACGCGGCGCGGGCCGGAAACGACGGAAAGCTCGCGGGGGTGCTCCGGGAAGGAGCGCAAAACTTCGTCCAGCACGTCCGCCGCACCCTTGCCGTGCTGCGCAGACACCGGGTACGGGTTATCCAGGCCCAGCGCCCAGAACTCGGCGACGTCGCCCAGCTGCGCGTCCGCGTCACACTTGTTAGCCACCACGATCACCGGCACCTGACTGCGCTGCAGCTTGCGTGCAATGACCTCATCGGTGGAAGTGATGCCCACCTTCGAGTCGACCACAAAGACGATCACGTCGGCGGTTTCCATGGCGGTCTCAGCCTGGCGGGCGATGGCTGCGTGGATGCCCTTCGCATCCGGATCCCAGCCGCCCGTGTCCTGCACCCAGAACCGGCGGCCGGACCACTCGCCCAAGTAGGAAATGCGGTCGCGGGTGACGCCCGGGAAGTCCTCCACCACGGCTTCGCGGCGACCGATGAAGCGGTTCACCAGGGTGGACTTGCCCACGTTCGGACGGCCAACAATGGCGACGGTGCACAGCGCTTCGCGCTCGGCTTCCTCGTCGTCCATCATGCCGAAGGCCTGCTCCAGGGCTTCCCAGTCCTCCTCGGTTTCCGGCATATCGCCGCCGCCCTCCAAGGTGAAGTCCTCGGGGCCGGTGATGAAGAACTCTTCGGGGTCGGATTCGTCGTCGTAGTCGCCGAGCTCTTCGTCCGAGAAGTCGGCGTCCGAGAAATCAGCGTCCGAGAAGTCGGCGTCCGAGAAATCAGACTCCCCCAGCACCTCGCCGTCGGCGGTGCGGAAGGTCAGTTCCTCGGGGACCTCCGCGCTGTCGGATGAAGCGCTGGCCAGGGTCAGCTCTGCCAGTTTCTCCAGCACCTCGTCGATGTCCATCTCTCCGGTGTCGACGATCACAGCGTCGTCTGCGGGGCGTAGCGGGGACGTTTCGCGGGAGGAGTCTGCCTCATCACGGCGCTGCACGTCCGCGAGTACCGCGTCGAAATCCACGTCCCGGCCAGCGGCAATGTCTTGGTCGTAACGCCGCTGAGCCCGCACCTCTGCGGAGGCGGTCATGAAGATCTTCACTGGGGCGTCCGCAAGAACAACAGTGCCGATGTCGCGGCCCTCGACCACGCAGCGACCGGCGGCGAAGGCCAGGGAGCGCTGCAAGGCCACCAGGTTCTCGCGAACCTCCGGGATGGCGGCTACGGCGGAGACGTGTGCGGTGACCTCGGGGCCGCGGATCTCGCCGGAAACGTCGGTGCCGTCCAGCAGAACCTCGGTGGACGTGGGATCCTCGTTGATCTCCAGCGGCAGGTCGGCGGTGGCGGCAATGATCGCCTCGCGGGCAGACTCCGTGGATGGATCGATGCCCTGGCGCAGTACGTGCAGGGTAGCCACGCGGTACATTGCGCCGGTATCCAGGTACTTCGCGTCCGCGGCGGTGGCTAGGCGGCGGCAGACGGTGGACTTACCGGTGCCGCTGGGGCCGTCAACGGCGACAATCAGGCCACCGTCGGCGACATTGGTGGCGCTGGCGAGCTGATCCAGGGCGGAGCCGGGCTCGTAAAAAGGTGCGTTCGTCATGGAAAGGTCGTTCCCCTAGTTAATTGTGTGTCTATGTCGGCTGTAGTGGCAGTGTTTACTGCGACGGCTGTGCTGGCTGCGCTGTTTCTACAGCCCGACCTTCTTATACAAGCTTTGCAATTCCGCCTGATTCAGCGCGCGGATCGTGCCCGGCTTCTGCTCGCCCAATTGCACGGTGTGGATCTTAGTGCGGACCAGCGCCTGAACTGGGAAGCCGGCCTCCTTCAGCATGCGGCGCACAATGTGCTTGCGCCCTTCGTGCAGCTCGATCTTGATCAGCGACTTACCCTGCCAGACGTCCACGATCTGCACGCTATCGGCGCGGGCGGTGCCGTCGTCCAGCTCCACGCCGTCCTTCAGGTCGCGGATCAGTTTGCGGCTGGCCTCGCCCAGCACCGTGGCCATGTAGGTCTTTCGCACCTCGTACTTCGGGTGCATCAGGCGGTTGGCCAGCTCGCCGTCGTTGGTGAGCAGCAGCAGCCCCTCCGTCGCGGCGTCCAAACGACCAACGTGGAACAGACCCTGGCCTTCCTTTAGGCGGGTGCCGACCAGGTCACCGACGCACGGGCGACCTAGCTCGTCGCTCATGGTGGAGTGCACGCCACGCGGCTTGTTCAGCACGAAGTACACCATTTCCTCGTTGACCTGCACGCGCTCTCCATCCACGCGAACAATATCCACGCTCGGGTCGATGCGGGTGCCCATCTTCACGACGATTTCGCCGTTGACTTCCACACGACCGGCGGCGATGAGCTTCTCGCTCATGCGGCGGCTGGCCACACCTGCGGAAGCCAGCACCTTCTGTAGGCGCACCTGGGCTTTCTCCGAATCGGGCTGGTTCAGAGCAGCGGCTGCCTCCTGCTCCGTTACGTGCTGGCGCTTGGCTGGCTTGGCCTGCGATAGGTAGATGTCTTTCGGAGCGGTCTCCGGTGTGCCGTCTCGGCGAGCGGGTGTGTCCACGGTGTTTCTAGCCCTTCGAACTAAAATCTTGAATTATCCGCCCGAATTGTACCCCTCAGCCTGCTTAATTGTCGATACTGTCGATGCTGTCTACCTCCGGCAGCAACGGCGCCAGATCCGGCAGTTGATCCAGCGATTCAATCCCGATCTGTTCCAGGAAAAGCTCGGTCGTGGAGTACAGGTGTGCTCCGCCCTGCTCCCCTGTTTCGGCGATCAGCCCGCGCAGCGACAGGGTACGCATCACGCCATCGCAGTTAACGCCACGCACCGCCGCCACCTGGCTCCTAGTTACAGGCTGCCGGTAGGCCACCACCGCCAGGGTCTCTAGCGCGGCGCGGCTCAGGCGCTGCTGCGTGCCGTCCAGCAGCTTCGCCTCCACCACATCCGAGTTCGCGCGCCGTGTGTACAGCCGGAACGCCCCCTCGTGCTCACGGAGCTCAAAGCCGCTACCTCGGGCGTCAAACTCCGCCGCGATCTCGTGGAGGGTCTGCGCCACCTCGGCCTCGGGAACCGCACGCTCCTCGGTGGAAAGTACGCGGGCGAGCTCTGTGGGCGTCACTGCCTCATCGCTGACCAACAGCAACGATTCCACGCGGCTGCGCAGCACCGACACCTGCGGCAGCGGCGCGGGGTTGAGTTGTTCGCTCATGGTCTGTGCCCTCTCTGTCTTGTTTATGGACGCCTATTCCCAGTTGCTGGCCGCCACCACCGCCGGATCGACATCCAGCCCGGTCCAGGCCACCGACATGTCCTGCAGTGGCTCGGGCTGTTCAATGCCGATGGCGCGAGCCTTGTACAACTCCAAGAGTGCCAGGAAACGACCGACGACGATCATGTTCATCTCCGCATCGGCGATCAGGGCGCCGAAGGTCACCCACTTGTTTTCGCCAGCCACCTTGAGGGTATTAAGGATCCGCCCGGCCTGCTCCGGCACCGAGACCGCCACCTGGTGGATGTGGCCGGTATCCACGTGATCCGGTTTGGGGCGGAACACGGCGGCGGCGAGCTCAGCGAACTCGTCGGCGGTCTTACCGATCTTCACTTCCGGCAGCAGGTTCGCGTGGTGTTCCTCCAGCGACAAAGTGGCGGGATAGGAACGCGCGGCATCGCGCTGCCAATCGGAGAACAGGTTCGCCACCTGCTTGTAGGCGCGGTACTGCAGCAGACGGGCGAACAGCAGGTCGCGGGTCTCGAGCAGCGCGAGGTCTTCTTCGCTGTCGACCTCGCCCCGGGGCACCAGGCGGGCGGCTTTGAGATCCAGCAGTGTGGAGGCGACGACCAGGAACTCCGTGACCTCATCCAGGTCGTCCGCGCTGGAGCTTAGGCTCTTGGTGTAGGCGATGAACTCGTCGGTGACCTGTGCCAGGGCGATCTCGGTGATGTCCAGCTTGTGGGAGTGGATCAGCTGCAGCAGCAGGTCGAAAGGACCGTCGAAGTTCGCCAAGGCCACCCGGAAGCCGGTGATCTCGGGCTGCTCCGGCTGCGCGGACTCCGGAGCCAGCTGGCTAGATTTGCTGAGCGACGCGCTCAATGACTTCCTTCGCCAGGTTCGAATACTGCACCGCGCCCGAGGAACTCGGCGCCCAGGTGTTAATCGGCTCTCCGGCCACCGAGGTCTCCGGGAACCGCACGGTACGGGTGATCACGGAATCGAAGACCTTGTCGCCGAACGCTTCCACCAGCCGCTCCATGACCTCGCGGGCGTGGAGGGTACGCCGGTCGAACATCGTCACCAGGATGCCCAGCACCTCCAGCTTGAAGTTCAGCCGGTCGCGGACCTTATCCACCGTGTCCATAAGCAGAGCCAGTCCACGCAGCGAGAAGTACTCGGACTCCACTGGAATGATCACCGAGTCCGCACAGCTCAGCGCGTTGACGGTCAGCAGTCCCAGGGAAGGCTGGCAGTCGACGATAATGAAGTCGTAGTCGCGCATCACCGGACGCAGGGCACGGGCCAGGGCCTGTTCGCGTCCGACTTCGTTAACCAGCTGGATCTCCGCAGCCGACAAGTCGATATTCGCGGGAACGACATCCAGACCGTCGACGGGGCTGGAGTGGATGGCGTCAAGAATAGAGGCAGAAGAATCGACCAACAGGTTGTAAACCGTCACGTCGAGCTCATCGTGGCTAATGCCCAAACCGGCGGACAGTGCGCCCTGTGGGTCCAGGTCAACCAGCAGCACCTTGCGCCCGAACGCGGCCAGCGAGGCACCGATGTTGATCGTCGAAGTGGTCTTGCCCACCCCGCCCTTCTGGTTACACATCGCGATGATGGAGGCCGGGCCGTGGCGATCCAACGGCTCGGGATCCGGCAGCTCCTTGATAGGTCGTCCGGTCAGGCCGATGCGCTGATCGGGCTTATCAAACAACGCATCCGCGTGTGACTGTGAACGTGACATCGGCGATCCCGTCAAGCCCTTTCCCTTGATTGTTGTGTTTAGCCTTTAATTACACCCTAGAGATTATCAGGCACGCTAGGTGCGGGGGTGAGATGAGGCCCAAATCTCCCGCAAGTGCTCAGGGCTGACCTTGGTGTAGATCTGCGTGGTAGCCACGCTGGCGTGCCCCAGCAGTTCCTGCACCACACGGATGTCCGCGCCGCCTTCCAAAAGATGGGTGGCGAAGCTGTGGCGCAGGCTGTGTGGCGAGACATGATCCAGCCCCGCCGTCTCAGCCGCCTGCGAGACGATCTTGAAGCCCGATTGCCGCCCCAGTCGCGCGCCACGGTTGTTCAGGAACAGCGCCGGGCTGCCCTTCTTGTTCAGGCTCGGTCGCGCGCGCACCAGGTAGCGCTCCACCGCCTGCAGCGCGGGTCGCCCTAGCGGCACGATGCGTTCCTTACCACCCTTGCCGTGCACAAGCAGCATGCGCTGTTCGCGGTCGAGATCGTCGACGTCGAGGTCTAGCAGCTCTGTGATGCGGGCGCCGGTCGAGTAGAGCATCTCTAGCAGCGCACGGTCACGGATGTTTATTACTGACGCCCCGTCGCCCGCCGGCACCGCGTCCAGCAAAGCCTCTACCTGAGCCAGACTGAGGGCTTTCGGAATGGAGCCGCCCAGCGAGGGCGTTGGGACGTCCGCCGCCACGTCGAAGGGCAGGCGCCCGTCGGCGTGGGCAAAGGAGTGCAGGCCGCGGATCGCTGCCAGCGCCCGAGCGGCCGAAGATGCCGCGAGGTTCAGGTCCTTGCGCAGGTGGATGAGGTAATCCTCGATGTCCGTGGCCGTGACGTCCTGGAGCGACGTGTTGCCCAGCCACTCCAGGTAGCGGTCCAGGTCGCGCTGGTAGTTCGACAACGTGTGGACAGACACGTCGCGCTCGGTTTTCAGGTGCCGGATGTACGCCCGGCCGAGCTTCTGGTTCGCTTCGACGCTCAACGGAGGAACTTCATGTCTGTGCCGGGTTTGGCTTCCGCGCGGGCGGAGCGGCGTTCGGAGAGGCCCGAGTGGTAGTTGAAGGGTTCGGAGACGTCGCGACGGGTACCCGCCGCCAGGTGCAGCAGGGCGATGGTGGCGATGGAGTTTTCCACCACGCCCGTCTGAGCCCACTCGATAGCTTCGGGAATTGGCACCCAGCGGGTCTCGATCTCCGCTTCCTCGAACTCCGCTTCTGGCAGGTCGAAGTCGCTGAGGTCGTCGTCCAGATCTTCGGCCAGGTAAATGCGACACATTTCCTCGCTGAACCCCGGGGAGGTCACCACATCGCCCAGCAGGTGCCAGGAATGTGCACGCAGCCCAGCTTCCTCGGCGAGCTCGCGGCGGGCGGCCTTTAGGGGATCCTCCCCCACTAGATCCAGCAAGCCGGCCGGAATCTCCCACAGGTGCCGCCCCACGCCGTGGCGATATTGGCGGATCATCATCACGTGATTGTCGCGCACGGCCGCGACGGCAACGGCGGAGAAATGTTCAACGATCTCCCGCTTCGCCTCGCCGGTAGCGGTGGTGATCGTATCGCGTCGCACGCCGATGATCGGCGCATCCAGCAGCAATTCGCTATCGACGACGCGGTACGGGGTATTGTCGGTGCTCATGACTCCCCAGTCTAGGAGCGCTGGTCTAGGAGCGCTCGGCCTGGTGCTTCAACGCAGCGTCCACCAGCCCCTGGAACAGCGGGTGGGAACGGGTCGGGCGGGACTTGTACTCCGGGTGCGCCTGGGTGGCGACGAAATACGGGTGTACATCCTTCGGGTACTCCACAAACTCCACCAGGGTGCCGTCCGGGGAGGTGCCGGAGAACTGCAGGCCGGAGCCCTCGGTGATCTGCTCGCGGTATGCGTTATTCACCTCGTAGCGGTGGCGGTGGCGCTCCGAGACATCAGTGGTGCCATAGAGCTCCGCAACCAGGGAGCCTTCGGCCAGGCGCGCCGGGTAGGCGCCCAGACGCATGGTGCCACCCAGGTCAGCCTCACCCGAAACAGCCGCCTTCTGTTCCTCCATGGTGGAGATGACCGGGGTGGAGGCGTTGGCGTCAAACTCCGTAGAAGAAGCATCTTTCAGCCCCGCGGTGCGCGCAGCCTCAATGACGATGCACTGCAGGCCAAGGCAAATGCCGAGTAGTGGTAGCTTGTTCTTGCGGGCGTAGGTGATGGCGCCGATCTTGCCTTCGATGCCACGGTTGCCGAAACCACCGGGGATGACCACGCCGTCGACGTCCTTCAGAGCCTCGGCGGCGGCCTCTTCCGTCTCGCAGTCGTCGGAAGTAATCCACTTCACCCGGGCGCGGACGTTCGCGCCGAAGCCGCCGGCGCGGATGGCCTCGGCGACGGAGAGGTACGCGTCCGGCAAGTCGATGTACTTGCCGACGATGCCGATGGTGACCTCACCGTTGGGGTTGTGCACGCTTTCCAGCAGGCTGCCCCAGGTGGACCAATCCACGTCGCGGAACGGCAGGTTCAGGCGACGGATGATGTAGTTATCCAGGTGCTGGGAGTGCAGCACCTTCGGGATGTCATAGATGGAGGGGGCATCCGGGCAGGAAACCACGCCGTCCTCGTCCACGTCGCACATCAGGGCGATCTTGGCCTTCATGGCCTGCGGCACTTCGCGGTCGGCGCGCAGGACGATAGCGTCCGGCACGATACCGATGCTGCGCAGCTCCGCGACGGAGTGCTGGGTCGGCTTGGTCTTCAGCTCGCCCGACGGAGCCAGGTACGGCACCAGGGAGACATGGATGAAGGCGATGTTCTCACGGCCGGCCTCGTGGCGAACCTGGCGGATGGCCTCCAGGAAGGGCTGGGATTCGATATCTCCGACGGTGCCACCGATCTCGCTGATGACGACGTCCGGGGCCTGCCCGTTCTTATCCGGCTGTCCCATGGCCATCACCGCAGCCTTGATCTCATCGGTGATGTGCGGGATCACCTGGACGGTCTTACCTAGGAACTCACCGCGGCGCTCCTTGGCGATGACGTTCGAGTACACCTTGCCGGTGGTGACGTTGCCCGCGGCGGACAGGTTGCGATCCAGGAAACGCTCGTAGTGGCCGAGGTCCAGGTCGGTTTCCGCACCGTCCTCAGTAACGAACACCTCGCCGTGTTCGAAAGGATTCATGGTGCCCGGATCGACGTTGAGGTACGGATCCAGCTTCTGCATCGTGACGCGCAGGCCACGAGAGGACAACAATTGGCCCAGGCTAGCTGCCGTTAGCCCTTTGCCTAGTGAGGACGCCACACCGCCGGTGACGAAAATGAATTTAGTGCTGTTTTCTGCACGATTAGTGGCCAAGGCAACTCCCGAATCAACGACGCTTAACTTCGCTATCTACGGGGTTTCAGCCTAACACATGCCTATTCAGGCGTAGCATCCGACGCGTTTGCAGTGGCCCCGTAGTGCCCCGACTTCCCGTTCTTCTGCTGCGCCAGAGCGCGAATGGCGGCGATGCGTCCCGCGACGGTGTCCGCGTTGTCGACCGTGGAAACGGCCTCCTTCATGGAATTATCCGCGCGCACCTGGCCGATGGCACCGTTGTCTTCGGCACTGCCGGACTCTGCAGCCAGGACTGCCCCCTTCATGCGGGAGTCCAGCCCTGCCGCGAACTCCGCGGCGAACTTGGTGCCGTAATTGCCGTGGGCTTCGTCGTCGGAGGTATTCCCGCCAACGACCAGGGCCAGATCCGCAGGCTTCGGGGCCTCGCCCTGGTAGGCAATGAAGTCGTCGTTAGCCAGGGCACCGAGGGCGATTCCGCGATCCGTTTCGCTGGCTTCGTGCTCGCCAGCCGACAGTGCGGCGCCAAGCAGCTGTCCGGTGTGCATGCCTGGGGCAAGGTTGTCCTCCGACAACTTCGCACCAGCCGGCAGGGAGTTAGCTGCGATCGACTTCAGCGTGTCTCCCCCGTCCGAGCCGAGTGCCTTGTCCGTCAGCTCGATCACACCATTGACCTTGCCGCCGGCCATTTTGACGAGGTGCTTGAGGCTATCGACGTTGGCCTGGTCGGCGTCCGGAAGAACAAAAAGATCCACCGACGCACCGCGCAACAGGTTGCGCACCGCGGGGCCCGCGACCGAGCTCAAGACCTTATCGCTGGCGGCAGAGTTGCCCTCGGCCTTCTCGCGGGCAGCCTTCTCGTCCTTCAGCTTCTGTTCGGCGGAGGAATCCTTCGCGACCGGACCGCCCGGCACGTTCGGCGCAATGGCGAAAAAACCCAGTGCGGTGCCGACAGCGATACCGAAGCCCAGACCGGCGATGACCTTGCCGGTGGCTCCTGTGGAGTGCTTGCTCATGCTTGTCTTTCTAGCTCCCTGCTTTTCCTGGCTTACTTCTTAAACAGATCCTGCACGCTCAGTGCAAAGTTGTTCCAAGTGTCCACGAGGTTATCCACGAAGGAGCCGTCACCGGAGAAGCCGATGACCGCAACGATAACGGCCACGGCAACCAGAACGCCCAGCAAAGCCCAGATCCAGCCACCGCCAGACCGGGACACGCGGTAGAGCTCTGCGACGGCGGTGGAATCCACCAGGCGCGGCCCCACGCGCAGGCGCGACATCAGGGCAGACGGGGTCTCCGGCGACTGTGCCTGCTGGAATACGCGATCCAGATCCTCCACCTCGCCGAGGTTCACCACCATCGATGCTCCGTGGTAGTTGGCCAGTAGCAGAGCCAGATCAGTGGGATCCTGCGTGGCCGCAGGGAAAGTCATGGCGCCCACGCCCAGGTCCTGGATGCGCTCCAGGCCGACAGCGTGGCCATCCGGATCGGCGGGCAGCACGACGGTAGCGCCGCTGCGCAGAGCCTCGTTGGAGATCTTCTCCGGGTCGCCGATGATCACGTTCGGGCGGTAGCCCTCCTGGATCAGAATATCGGCTGCATTTTCCACGGCGACAATGATCGGCGAGTACTCGCGCATGAAGTACCGCAGGTCCTTGAGCTTCTGCTCAATCTGCGGATCCGGGCTGGCGACCAGCACCTTCCGGTCGTCCATGTCCACGTCGACGTCCGGGATGCCAAGGCCATCGACCAGCAGAGGAGCCTCGGAGCGGACGAATTCGGACATGTTGCCGGACAGGGCCTCCATGTGGTCGCCCAGGGCTTCGCGTGCATCCTCGAAGCGGCTGGAGGCGGTATCCATATCCAGCAGCTCTCCACCGCCTATGGAGCGATCGCCGTAGTAGACCTTGCCCTCGTCGACGCGCCCCTTCTTGCCGTTCTTAACCTTGGCAAGCAGGTCGTCGCCGGCGTTTTCGATAAGCAGGATGCCTTCGTCCAGCATCAACTGCGGACCGAAGTTGGGTACCTGCCCCGTGGTGAATTGGCGTGCGTTCACGACGGCGGCAACGCGAGCGTCGATGAGCTTTTGGCAGGTGGCACGGCTGATGTCGGCCTCGTCGACAATTGCGATGTCGCCCTCGGAGATCTTAGCCTTGGTTAATCCCTTGGGTCCGGTGAGGTCACGGGTGGCGCCGTTGATTCCGGGCTGGTCAGAACGGGAGAAAATCATGCCCACCATTGTGGTGTTCATGTGGCCTGTGTTGCGTTAGGCGCGCCGGTAGACGGCGGTTTTCCTCTTTCTTCTCCCGTTGTGCCGCAGCCGCCTAGCGAATCACCTTCCGCACGGTCTGGCGCGCAGCCTGTCCCGCAGTCTCTTCGTGCTTCTTCCGCCCGCGGTTCTTTCCCTTGCCGGAAATCAGCGGGTCTTCCCCACTGAGGAACAAGCGCCGGAAGTACGACCGATCCTGCTTGCTGTAAGTCACCGCCCCGCCGCGCAGGCCGCTCTTTGCCCCGTTGCCGGCCCGGCCGCCTGCCGCGCCCCTGCCCATCATTGTTGACGCCGCACTTCCCCCGCCCCGCATTCCAGCGCCGCCCTTCGCGGAACCAGAGTTGTGAGGCGCTCCGACGATTCCCTTGACGGACTGCGGAGCCTTTGCAGGTGGGGAATCGACGGGAAGTGGGCGGACGTTCTGCGAGTTGAGGCTGCCAGGCAGACTTGGGCGTGGGGCCGTGCTGGAAGTATTGCGCAAGGTTCCCTGCTGTGCCCCGCCCCTGGCGTGCGCACCTGCGCTGGCACCTGAACCGTAGCCCGCGCCCGTGCCTGCACCGCCGAAGCCTGCACCGCCGAAGCCCGCACCGCCGTTGATCGCATTCGCGCGCCCAAAGCGATCCTGGGCGTTGATCAGCGTGCCAGGAGTAGTTGCACCGGCATTGCTGTGCGGGCTAGCAGCTAACCCTTGCGCAGGTGCCGCTGTTGTCACTGTCGTGGGCGGTACCGCTGGCGCGTTGGGGCTAACTGCAGGTGCATGGGGTGCTGCTGTCGCTGCCGCGGGCTGGATTGGTTGCGGCGCAGGCGATGGTGAGTGCAGCGTCCCCGGCACGCCTGCGGGCTGCGTTGGTGCGGTTGCGGCAGTGGGCTTCGGAGCGTTTGCCGCCGCCGTTGCAGCTTGCTCCCCGTGCGCGGTCGCGCTGGCCGGGGCAACGGCGTTCGTCTGGCCGTTGATCTGCGAGACCTTGGGTTGTGCGGAGGCGGTGGAGACGGTGGAGGCGTCCAGACCTCCCCCACCCGTGTGCCCAACAATCGGTACGCCTAGGTTGGAAACCGGTGGGCGGACGAGCTCCAGGGAGGGTTGCAGGTGGGTGGATACGTAGTTGGAGACGGCAGCCTGTTCGGCGAGAAGTCGGTCGGCCGGGTCCGGGATCAGCGAAGTGGTTGCTTGGATTGCTTCCAGAGCGTTGAGGTTGCTGCCACGGATAACCGGGAACTGACGGACTGACTTCGCCATTGCGGTGGTATTTGCGGCGACTACGACTCCGGTCTTGTGTACGTCGTCGATCGCCTGGCGTGCCATATCGAAGGAGAACCCTTCGGAGGAACTGGCGAGCCCCGACGAGGCGCTCTTGAGGTCATCCATCGACGTTTTCAAAGCTTTGGCCGCGCTTTCCCAAGAGTCTGCGGCAAAAAGCGGTGCTGAGTCGTCGGCTTGGAATGCGGCAATGAGGGACGCCAATGGCATGGTCGCTTCCGCCGCGGTAACCGGTGTGTTGTACAGCAGGTTGTCGATCGTTCGGGCGTCTCGAGTCGGAATAAAAAACTTCCGAACCTCCTTGTCAGCGACAGACACTTCGGAGCTCACTTGGTCAAAAGACTTGCCATTGAAATGCTCCTGAATATCCAGTCCTACTAGCTGATTGCTAAAAACTTCTTGAAGCCAAGCGATATTCGATTTCATGATATCGAGAACATTGACCGCAGAGCCCGATTGACCTACCCAAAAAGATTGATGTTGGGAAAACGCCACAGTCATCGATGGAACTTTGGTGTAACTACCGCTTCCCTTACCTATAGAATCCAGTTTCTTAAGCGCCCCTGCTGCCGAACGTAGACTCTGTCTAACCCTTTTTAGTTCCGAAATATCAAACTTTAACATTCCCCACCCTCCCAAGCTTATAGCTCGGCTATATTATCAAAGATCTGAAAGAAATATTCTGAGTATCTACATTTGTCTAAAACAGCGTCTTTTGGATTCCATGACACGTTTTCTACATTAAAATTTACACCATCTATACTTTGAGCAATCGCACATTCCTTTTCGTTACCCTTTGAATTCTCCACTGTAACAACATCGTCTCGATGCACTTTGTAGGAAACATCACTCTTGAACTTTTCAATTGGACGTGCAGGATCTAAAACAACATGGAACATTCGCTCCAAGAAGGCTCCCTCCACCCCCTGCACTTCAAAGAAGTCACAACTATAATCGAAATAGTTCTCGATCGAACCCTCACGCTCAAATCCTATTTCTTTCAATCGATTAACTACTTGCTGATCGCAAATATCTGGAAGTCCGGATAAATTGCTTTTGTATCCTTTATTCGTTAACTTCGGAAGCTCGATTCGGTCATTAACAAACCTCTGCGATTTCCAGACGTAATGCTCCCAAGGATCCTCCGGCTCAGTCTCGAACCACATTCCCTTGTGCCCTTCAGGTTTTAGCACACGTCCGTCCCCCTGCACCTCGCCCGAGCCTGGGTTATCCACAGAGGACTCGCCTGTGGATAACCCATCTGCTTCAGCAAAAGCACCGTTCAGGGGCTGTTCCGCCTCTCCCGAACCGCAAGCCGCCACCGCAAAACCAAAGAAAATTAAAAACACACTTGCCGCTAGACGCTTCATCAGAAATCCCCCTCGCATACCGCACGCTTGTCGCCACGGGCGCGTGCTCCCCCTTCAACACTGCACCACTGTAGCGCCGATCACACCGCTGCGCGCGGGGTAGCTCCAAAAAAGAATTTAAACTGCTCCGACCGTACAGCCCACTATGCCCTCAGAGCAGCCTTCGCCTCCGTGGCCATCTCCATCAGCTCTTCCGCGTGCGCCCGCCCCGTCTCAGATTCCAAACCCGCCAGCATGCGCGACAATTCCTCCACCCGCTCGGCCTCATCAAGCGTGCGCACAGAAGAAGTTACCGAGTCGGCCGACGTCGCCTTAGCCACGTACACGTGGGCGTCACCAAACGCAGCGACCTGAGGCAAGTGAGTCACCACAATGACCTGATTATCGACCGCCAGCTTCGCCAGACGGCGCCCGATCTCCACAGCGGCTTTACCGCCCACACCAGCATCGACCTCGTCGAACACCATCGTCCGACCGCCATCCGTGCCTGCGGCCAGCACCACTTCCAGCGCCAGCATCACGCGCGACAGCTCACCACCAGAGGCCGAACCCGCCAGCGGATTGACATTTCCGCCCTGCACCAGCTGGAACTCAACCTCGTCGATACCGTGCAGCCCAAGGTCATCCGGCTTCTCGCTGACACGCCGCACATCCACGCGGATCTCAGCCGACATGTGCAGGCCCCGGATCTCTTCGGTGACAGCCTTTGAAAATTTTTTGGACGCCCTCACACGCGCCTTCGACAGCTCCTCCGCCACGTTGCGCGCAGCATCCTGTGCAGAGGCGACCTGATCCTGCAGCTTCTGTAGCGCTTCATCGGAAACGTCCATCGATTCCAAACGCTGGCGAGCCTGCTCACGCCACGCCAGCGCCCCATCGACGTCCACGGCGTATTTGCGCAGTTCCCGCAGCTGGGTCTGGCGCTGCAGCAGCCCGTCCAGCTCATCGGGGTCGGGCACGTCCAACAGCGCCTGGCCAACCTCAGAGGAAATGTCGGCCAGCAGCACTCCAACCTCGCTCAGGCGATCAGCCAGCTCGGACAGATTCCCGCCTTCGCCTTCCATGTCCGTCAGACTGGATAGCTCGTTAGCTGCCTGGGAAACCAGCGAACTGGCACCTTCGGAATCGCCGAAGTCATCGCCGGCCACCATTCCATCCATACCGTCCAGCGCTGCCTGCGCCCGCTGCAACCCCGCGCGGATATCATCGGCGGCCTGCAGACGCTTGATCTGCGCCTTGACCTCCACGTCCTCCCCGGGCTGCGGGTCGATCTCGTCGATAGCCTCCACAGCTCGTTGCAGGGTCTCGCTTTCCAGGGCCAGGTCGCGCCGCGCCTCCATGCGGCGCTGCAGATCCTTGGCTAGGCGCAGCCACTCGGCGCGACGGGCCTGGTATGCGGCAACCTTCTCTCCCAACCCCGCATAGTCGTCGAGCGCGGCGAGCTGGCGCACCGGATCCAGCAGACGCAGCTGGTCGTTCTGCCCATGGATGGTGATGACGTGGCCGGCGAACTCCCCCAGCACGCCCGCTGCCACCGTCTTACCCGCCAGGTGCGCGCGAGAACGCCCCGTAGCGTTCACTGTGCGGGAGGCTATAACCTCGCCCTCGTCGCTGTAACCGCCGACTTCTTCGACCAGCTCCGCAACCGCCGCGGAGTCGGTGGAGAAAATGCCTTCCACGCTGGCCTTATCAGCACCGTTGCGAACCCGCGACGGGTCCGCGCGGTGGCCGGAAAGCAAGCGTAGGGAGCTGACCACCATCGTCTTACCCGCACCGGTCTCACCGGTGACAACGCTCAAGCCCGTGGAAAACTCCGCCGTCGCTTCCTCGATCACACCGAGGTTGCGAATGTGTAGTTCGTGCAGCATTACTAGTGGCGCGGTCCCCTCCAGCCCGTCACAGGCAGGCGGAACTTGTGTACCAGCCGGTCGGTAAACGGTGCGGAATCCAGGCGCACCCAACGCACGGGCTGCGGACCACGGCGAATCTCCACGCGCGCGCCCGGAGGCATGTGGATCTGGCGGAAGCCATCCATCACCACGGTCGCCGGGGAGGTCGAAGGGTTCGTCTCCACCGCCACCATCGAATTCGGGGAGACCACCAGCGGGCGGCTAAACAACGTGTGCGCGTTGCTGGTCACCACCAGAATCGCGTCCAACTCCGGCCACAGAACTGGGCCACCTGCGCTGAAGGCGTAGGCGGTGGAGCCGGTGGGCGTCGATACCAAAACACCGTCACAACCGAACGAAGATACAGGGCGCTTGTCGACCTCCAGGATCGTATCCAGCACACCTTGGCGGTTTAGGTTTTCCACGGAGCACTCGTTCAGCGCCCAGCCAGTGCCCAACACGCGACCATCCATGTCGCGGGCAGTAATGGACAGGGTCATGCGATCTTCGATGCGGTAGTCGCGGTCGATGACGCGGTCGACGGCCTCCTGCAGGGATTCCTGCTCCCACTCCGCCAGGAAACCGATGTGGCCCATGTTGATGCCCAGCACCGGCACGTCCGCTGAGTGCGCAATGTCGGCGGCGCGCAGGAAGGTGCCGTCGCCGCCCAAGACGATCACCATCTCCACGCCAGTGGCGGCTTCCTTGGTGTGGCCGTAGCGCTTAAATCGCCCCAGGACCTCGTGCCGAGCGACCGGGGCAGGGTCCGCGGTAGCCATGACGCGCACGTTGATCCCGCCCTTTTGCAACCTAGACGCAGCCTCCGCCGCCAGGCCCAGATTCTCGTGAACACCGGTGTGCGCAACTAGCAGAACCTCGCGTTCTGTTTGCTTGCCCGCGTCCTGGTCAGTTCCCGGGTTGGTCACTGCGGGCCCTCCTTAATGGCGGTTGCGATCATCTGGTCCAGGCCGTCAAAGTCAGCCTCTGTATCCATGCTAGGCGAGTCTTTGACCAGCCACAGAAAATACTCCACATTGCCGCTCGGTCCCGGCAGCGGGGAGGCGACGACGGCCTTCGTCTTCAGACCATACTTCATCGCCTCGACAGCCACCTGACGGGTCACTTCTGCCCGCAGTTCCGGGCTGCGCACAACGCCGCCGTGGCCCAGCCTGTCCTTGCCGACCTCGAACTGGGGCTTCACCATCGGCAGCAGGTCGCCGCCTTCCTTCACGCACGCGGCCAGAGCGGGCAGCACCAGGCGAATAGAAATAAAGCTCAGGTCGCCGACCATCAGATCAACCTGCCCGCCGAGTGCCTCCGGAGTAAGGGTACGCACGTTCGTCCGGTCCATCACGTCCACACGGTCGTCGTTCTGCAGGCGCCAGATCAGCTGCCCATAGCCAACGTCCACAGCCTTGACCTTCGCCGCCCCGCGGTCCAGGCACACGTCCGTGAATCCGCCCGTCGAGGCACCGGCATCCAACACCGTCTTGCCTTCCACGGAAAGTCCTTGGGGTTCGAAAGCCGCCAGAGCTCCCAGCAACTTGTGTGCGCCCCGGCTGGCCCAGCGGTCATCCTCCGACTCCGCAACCTTGATGGAAACGTTGCCGTCGACCCCGCTGGCCGGCTTCTTTGCCAGCATTCCATTGACGGCTACTCGCCCGGCCTTGATCATCTCCTGCGCGTGCTCGCGGCTGCGCGCGATCTTCCGCGCTACCAGCTCTGCATCCAGGCGCTGCAGCTTGGCTCCTCTTTTCGCCACTAGCGCTCGCCCCCGAGCGCCTCGTTAACCACCCTGTGAGCTTCTTCCAACACGGCAGCTTCCTCCGCGCCGTGTACATCCCGTGCGAGTAGCTCGTCGACGGCCTGTGCCAGCTCTTCTTGTTGACGCCCACTGTCCCCCGACAGCATCGAAGGTTTCGGTTGCCCCTCGCCCACTTACTTCCAACCTCCCAGGGCCTCCACGGCCTGTGCATCTGCACCTACAAAGTCGATATCAGCCGCGCACGCTACCTGAGTGATCTGCGGGTCGTCGATAAGCTGCCACGCCAAGGGCGCTGCGACGGCCAGAGCTTCGGCAGCCATGACCTCCACGTCGCCCAGTTCACCGGCCTCCACGCGGATGGTTGCGCTGCTCGGTTCCACGCTTGCGGACCAGCCGGGCAGGTGGTCGCGTAGATTGCCGGCGATAAACGTCGGTCGGTGGGACGAGGGGGCGTCAATAATATCGGTATGGGTAGACACCCCAGTGACGGTGCAGAGAGTATCCATGCCCGCGGCGTTACCACCAGCGATGTCGGTATCCAGGCGATCGCCGACGGCGAGGGGCTTCGTGGAGCCAATGCGGTGTGCAGCAACCTCGAACATCGCGGGGCCAGGCTTACCGGCAGACTTAGGCTTTACGCCAGTAGCGGAGGTGACAGCGGCAACCATCGAACCGTTGCCGACCATGAATCCGCGCTCCGAGGGCAACGTGGTGTCCAGGTTCGAGGCGAAGTATCGTGCGCCGCGCTGGATAGCCAACGCGCCTTCCGACAGGCGAGCCCAGTCGTTATCCGGACTGTGCCCGTGGAATACGACATGCGGGTGGTCATCGGCGGTGTCCGTCAGCGCAAAGCCCGCGTCCGCAACCAGCTGCTTAAAGGAATCGTGGCCGATGACGTACGCGAGCGGGCGTTCGACTTCTGCTTCCGCGATGTACTGCTTGCCCAGATCACAGGCTGCCATGGCGGAGGTCACCACGTGGTCCGCGTCGGCGGCAAATCCCATGGACTGCAGGTGCTCAGCTACCTGCTGGGGTGAGCGCGACGCGTTGTTGGTGACGTACATGACCTGGCGGCCTTCCAGTCCCTCGGCTGCGCCGGGGATTGGGGTGTGGCCAGAAAAGACGGTGCCGTCAAGGTCGGCTAGCAGGGCATCGTAGTTGTCCAGCAGCGGGTGGGCCATGGGTCACTTATCCTCGTCCGGTTCTACGCCGAGCTCTGCCAGACGATCCGGAACGTCGAGGATTTCCTCGGTATCCATTTCCTCTGCCCGGCGGAACCATTCGATGGCCTCGTCCTTGCGCTCTGCGGTGGCCAGCGCGTCGGCATAAGCATAGAAGAGACGCATACGGGTTACGTCGGGCGCGTCAGCGTTATCCAGCTGTGCTTCCAGCGCTAGCAGGGCTTCTTCCGGGTGGTCGAGGTCTTGGTGTGCACCAGCAACGACGATGGCCAGCTCTGCCTTCGATTCGGCATCCAGCTGGTCGGCCTGCGGGTCGTTAGCTACTTCTAGGGCCTTCTCCGGCTTGCCGAGTCCACGTTCCGCGTCCGCCAGCACAGGCAGCAGCCCGGGGCCGCCGGCCATGCGACGGGCCGCGCGGAGCTCCGCGATGGCTTCCTTCCATTCACCTGCGTGGTAGGCGACGATGCCACACGTTTCGCGGGCTACGGACACGCGCCCAGCGCGATCCTTCGCAGCGCGGGCGTGGGCAAGGGCCTTGTCCGGATCATCGTCCAGAAGCGTAGCGGCCATAATCAGGTGCTTCGCCACCATGTCCGCGTTGTCCTTGGAAAGGCTGCGGAGTTCCTGGCGTACGGACGGGTCGAGTTCCTTGGGGTCGAGGTCGTTCGGGACGTCGGGTTCGTTCAGGCGCTTGTTAAGCCGCTCTTCGCGGTAGCCAGCGCGCTGCGGGCCGCTGTGGGGTCCGCGTTGGGTTTCCCAGTTGGAGCCGCCGCGCTTCTTGTTGGAGTTGCGGTTGGGGCGTCCGCCACGGTTGGGCTTGAACCCGCCCTTGTTTCGGAACTTGCCATCCCCCTGCGGGCGGCCGCCGCGACTGCGATTGTTATCTGAATGCTCAGCCATGCTTTGGGGTGCACCTTCCATTTTCGTTGTTCAGTGAGCTTTCCGGCTCGCCTATTAAACCTTATCAATCCTAGTTACCAGGAACGCTGTAGCGCAATGTTGCTGCTTTTGTTTATTGACGCCTCTAGCCCCAGCGGAAGGACGTTCAGACATACAAAAACGAGGTGTGGGTTGCTGTAACCTTTGAAAGGCTACAACGACCCACACCTCGTTTATCTA